>CALJAP010000175.1 GCA_938027655.1 uncultured bacterium
GTAGCGCAGCAGCACCGACGCTCCGCCGAGACTGTTCGCCGCCCAGCCAGGTCCTTCCAGCGGTCCGAAATCGTGCCACAGCTGCGGCTCGCCCTGCGGGTTGACGAAAGTGGAGTTTGCCCGCAGGTGACCGTCGCACGGGGTCAGGCAGTGTAGCGCAAATCGTATCGATTGCTCCGCGCTCTGGCGGAGGGTCGTGTGGATGTCCACGTTAGTCCACCCCCGTTACGGCAAACAGGATGGGCGTTGCCATCTCGTCGCTCACACTGAACTCGATGGCAGCGATGACCTTCTGTGGATAGGGATTATCCCAGCGCAGCGCACGCATGGCGATGGGTGTGCCATCTATCGTCTGGCTACGCCATACCACCTTGGCGAAGTATGCGGGGCTGATGTCGTCCCACGCGCAGATGTTGACGCCATACTCCAGCGGAATGGTCTCGCTGGTATTATCTGCGTAGAGGATACGGTAGCTGCCCACGCGTCTGTTTCTGTCTACCTGCCATCCAGTGGCGTGCAGGAAGTAGAGCGCAGAAGCCCTGCGGCTAACGGGAAAATGCACTATGCGCGGCAGAGGCTTGGTGGGCAACATGCTGCTGGCGAGCGCCACCGCCGACGGCTTTGCCGGGTCTGGCGACAGCTGAAAGCGTACGCCTCCCAGCGAGTGTTCGCCACGCGGGAGGTTGCGAAGGTCATGCTCCGCGCCCAGACCAAGCCAGCCATTGGCATCCGTTTGCATTGCAGTGATATTCATCGCTTCCGAGATGTCCACTGCGAAACCTGGTTGTGGGCGAGGGGTTAACTGTCTGCGCTCGTACAGGTCTAGGAACAGGTCGTCCGGCGAGTAAGGCAGGGCATCGGGGGACGGGCTGTTGTTGCTCCACGCATACTCCGCCGCCAGCACAAACGCGGAGAACTGGTAGAACGCCGGTTTCAGCACCGCTTCGCTGATGTTGTAACCTGCCCACGTGCTCTGCAGCAATCCGAGTATGCCAGCCTGCTGAGCCGCCTTTGCGAAGTGATAGATATTCGTCGGCGTATACCACGTTGTGGCTATCACCTCGAAACCCGCTTCCTGCAATGCTCGCAGGTTCTTCTGCACAAACTCCTCCGCTGGGCGCGGCTGGTAGTGCCAGTCGCAAATGATTATGTCTTTAGGAAGCATTTCTCGCCGGCGCCGCGCCTCTTCAGGGCTTTCCGCGAACGCTGCGCCATCTGCCGACTCGCTGCGGTGCAGCAGCATATCGCCCCACATCATCGTGCGGACGTTGCGCTGTTTGAAGCGGTTGTAATGGTGCATGACGTCGTCCACGAAGAGCTGCGTTAAACCGCGCTGTTTGCACTCTTCATGGTAAGGGAACCGGCTGAACAGGTGAACTTCGTCGTGTCCAATGTGGAAGAAGCGAGGCTCGAAAAGCTGCAGAGCCTCGTCATATATGGCGTCAATGAACGGATAGGTCCGCGGGTTCAGTGGACAGTAAGCGCGCAGGTTTTCCGGGTCCTCTGCAATGTCTCTGTTCTGCCCGTTTTGGAATATCCACTCCGAATGCCCTAGCGATTGCACCAGCGGCGAGACCTCCATCTGATGCTGGCGGGCGAAGGCTATCACCTGCGAAAGGTCTCGCTTATCCATCGAGAAGTTCACCGCGATTTCGGGCGCACTATCCCAGCGGGTATACTCGCTCTCCAGCACGAGGTGATTGAGTTTCAGGTGCGAGAAGATGCGTTCAACCAGCTTTTTGTGGAAAGTGAGAGCATTATTACCCAGAAACAAGTGTGCTCCCCGAAACTTGAGCGAGGGGTAGTCCCTAACCAGCACCCTTTTCAGCGCGGTTCCGCCCGGTTGGGCTTGCAGGCACTGCTGGAGGGTCTGGGAGCCGTAGTACACGCCTCGTGTGTCATTGCCGATGACCACTGCTGCCGTCGCCCCCACTAGCAGGGCGTATCCTTCTGCCCGTTCCGGAACCCGAAGCAGCGCTTGCCATGCCTTGGGTAGGCGGGCGAGGTGCGATTTCCCTCCGAACAGCACCACGTTGTCCGTGTTCAGCAGGTTACCCGTTGTCACTCGTAGGTTCAGTCCGTAGCGGTCTTTAAGCATCTTCACGAACGATTTCGCAGCTGGAATGCTTGCGTCATCCAGCGCTATCACGCGCGTCCGCGTGTTCAGTGGCAGGAAACCGTTGCGCCATTGCACCTGCTTCGGCTGGGGTACCAGAAGTACAGGGCGCACCTCTGCGCCCACCGCCTCCTTCACACGGAAAAGTCGAGTGACGACGGCAACCCGCTCCACAGGTTGCGCCCGCTGGACAGGGGTGAAACGCATGGTAACCTGAAGGGTCACTGGCAGTCCTTTCTGCAGCGGGAACTGCAAGTAGCCCAGCCACAGGGTGGGAGCCTCCCGCGCCCAGCTCTGCGGGTTCTTGCGCCCGTCGAACAGGATGATATCGGGGTTATCGCCTTCGGCGGTGATTTCCAGCGTGCCAAAGCGGGTTTGCAGGGTCAGTTTGTGGAAGGCACGGGCAAAAGTGCTACCGTCCACGTCCGCCGCCCTCGCCACCGCGGGAATGGTGCCGCTAACGACGCCATTGGGAGTTTCGGCAGTGTACGTCGCGCCCACCAGTGGTTGCGCTCGCACATAGCCCAAGCAGTACTCGGCGATAGCGGGCACGTCCTGCGTCACCTCACACTGCACGGTGACCTGTAGAGTGCGTTCGTCCAACAGTTTCCACTCTTCGATGGCGGTGAAAGGAGAGTCGAGCTTGCTGTGCTCAGCGACCAGCCGGTTTTCCGCAGTGACGGCTCGTACACGTGGAGCAGTGCCCCCGGTGGAATAATACGCGATGTTCCAGTCGGGAGTGGCGGATTGAAGCGAGGTTTTGCGAATCACGCTGACGCCTGCAAAACGCGCCTCCACTCCGCTAGTGCCACGGTAGGTAACCTCAATGCAGGAAGACCTGATGCTTTGTGCCTCTGCCAAACCGAAGAGCGACAGACAACTCAGGAGATACAGTATTCTGCTCAACCAGCGCATTACTCCACTCCTCCACTATCGGGAAGACCTGAACAGGCGCAGGGACGAAAGTGCCGCATAGCATGGTATAACGGTCTCTCTCCTACGGCAAGCATGGAGACGTGGTCACTCCCATTCTCACACATCGCAAATCTGATATGCCTTGCGCAGAGCCTCGATGGGGTCGCCTTTGGGGCCGAACTCATGCCCGACGAATCCGTCGTATTTGGTTTCCTTAATCGCACGCATCACAGCAGGATAATAGATTTCCTGCG
>CALJAP010000176.1 GCA_938027655.1 uncultured bacterium
TGACCCTGCCTGCGGGCGCGTATACGGTTCAGGCGAAGGCGAGCCACTGGCTAAGGGGTGAGATTACAGATGTTGTTTCCGCCTTCCGCGTCAGCATTGGCGCGGGCAATGGGTGCAGTCTGCTGAACTGGAGCCTCGCGGAGATAGTGCAAGCATCTGGTTATCGCGTCTACCGCAGCGTGCAAGGGAGCGACGAGGCGATTCTTACACCGGTACCTCTGGTAGACGAAACCTATGCCGACGCAGGGCTGAGCAATGGTCTCATGTATCGCTATCGGATAGTTGCGCTAAATAACGCACAACAACCAGTAGCCTATTCCTCTTGGGTGAACGTAACGCCTACGGGGATCGCTCCATCGCTTATGTGGACGTTCGTGCCAAGCACTGTGACAGGCAATGGGGAGGTGCGGGCTCGCCTTGACAGCGGCAACGTTGCTGTTGGTGTGACCGTGTTTGTTGATGATCGGGTCACTGGTTCGGCAGGTCTGTCCCCCAGTGTAAAGGTTTCACGAGCTTTCTGGTGGGCTGGCTATCTCACGCCTCGGCAACCGGGAATTATCAATCCTCACGGCTCCAGACGATTCACACAAGTGGAAGACACTACCGTTCCACAGACAGGAGGGAGCTGAAATGCCCGACAACCTGCGCTGGATACCAAACGAGTGGCGCCGCAAATGGGCATCTACCATTGACCCAAGTGAGGTAGAATGCCTGAAGTTCGGTGGTCCGCAGATGGGAGGGTTCATCGGCTACGACCCAATCATTGTGTATGACCGCCGCTTAATTAGGTTGTTCATTGACGCACTGAAGCAGGCCTCCTTGCCTGCTCCTCCTGAAGGCGCAAAGGCATTGGAGGCAACCATGGGCGCCAATGAGATGATGATTTGCTTTAAACAGTATGGAAAGGCGGACAGAAGGGTAGAGCGTGTCATGTTTTTCCCCCACCGGCCCGAAAACTGCTTCGGTCCCGCGTTCTACCAAGCTTTAGGGGAGCTGTCTCGTCATCAAGCAGAGCGCGTCCGCCAGAGGGCACGCCAACTATTATCGCAGGTGGTTGTCGTACGAGTGAACGACAAAGCATTTCGCGACCAATCCACGGTGCGCAGGCTGCTGGCAGAGCTGCAGCAACTGGATGAAAAGGCCTTTACGTATACTGAATCGTCGTACCATCTGTCGGTAACGCTCGTGACGAAAAACGGCAAGGAGTGGCGCACGACACTGGTGGTATCCGGTTCGGCAGTGGAAGCAGCCCGCGAGCGACGTGCTCCGCCACCTCTGCCGCCAACCTTGTGGAGGCTGTTTGAGCGCGGCGAGCCGCCGAGTACCAAAACGTGACAGTGGAGGATGTACCAATGCGTGCGAAGATACTCCCCTTTACTGCTGCAGGAGTATACGAAGGTAACCTGCTGGCTTGGGAGGCAGTCGAGCCATCGCGCAGCTCAACCGTCTATTTATACCGCCGCCTGCCAAGCGGAGAGCAGAAAACCACCTCCCTGCGAGCAGGAGATGTTTCCACCGCCCTCTGCTATAAGCTGGAAAAGGGGGTCAAAACCCTTACGAAGGTGCACTACATGGTGGACAAGAAAAGGGATACACCCGAATATCGCGTGCTCTACCCTGAGTTGGGATGGGATAGTGGTTGGATTCGCGTGTGGGGACACGCTCCCATCTCTTCCTATGTAACCAACCGCCGTATCAGGATCACCCCAGAATCAGAGAAGCCGCGTCCTGTCATCAATCTGGGCAACTATGCTGCTGTGGATGAGCGGGAGCGCTGGCGACTGGATACGGACGTGCTCACCCTTGCGCCCGGTACCGGCGCGTTCTGGTCGCGTGAGGTAATCCCTTCCATGATTGATCCGAGTATACTGTTCGGTAACCTGACTGTTCCCGACCCTGAACCAGACCCTCCCGGCGACTACCTTTATCTCATCGTCTGGGATCGGCTTCCGCGCTTTGTGAATTACCCCGACCCGCTCCCACCCGAGCGAGCACGCGAACGCTTCTCGCCGATAGATTACGCTATTGTGGAGTGGCGTCCACTGGTGTACCTCTTCAGTGAGAGGTTTGTCGATGCACGTGGCAAGACATTCACGATGCGTCAGTTCCCCAGAGATTTCTCGCCCTCGCGTGGCGACCGCTACATTATCGAGGCGAAAACGCCTCCCGGCGCGATGTGGGAAGTCGCTATCGGCATACCTAACCCGAAGACGCCGGAAGATGAGGGCTCATATCTCTGGTACCGACGCTGGCGGGGAAGAGGACCGAACCTGCGCATTGTCTGGGACGGGAAGGACTCTCGTGGCAAACCGGTACCCAGAGGTGAAGACGTTATCGTAGCGGTCTACGTGAACGGCAGAGAGGTTCAGGGGTCTATCATCTACGTGGACTGATGCTGGGCTAACGAGCGGGCGAACGGTTACAGAAGGACTATCATTATGCTACAATATGCCCGGTATGATTGCGCGAGAAAGGAGGTTTCAACGATGAAACGTTACCTGTGGCTTCTCTTGCTCGCGCTGGCGATACCCGCCCTCGCCGCGCCACCCAACTGGGACATCTCCAACACCTATCTTTCCCATCTTGCTTGAACTTTTCTCCCTCCGAATCGTCCATAATGTACACAGAAGAGCAGCGGAGGGGGCTTCTCCATTGGAGCGAGCAATGCGCCTGAGCGACGCCGATGCCGCGCTGGTGGCGCGGTGTAAAGGGAACGACCTGACCGCTTTCGATGAGATTGTGGAGCGCTATCAGCACAAAATCTACGGGTATGTGAAGCGGCTGGTGGGCAACGAAACCGACGCCGAAGACATCACGCAAGAGGTGTTCCTGAAGGCGTTGAACTCATTGCGTACCTTTCGGGAAGAGAGCAGCCTACAGACATGGCTGTTCCGCATCGCTACCAACCTGTGTCGTGATGTGCACCGTCGTCGTCAGCGCGAAAAGGGATGGCTTCCCCTCTGGCGTCAACCCGACGGCGAGGAGTGCTCGGGCGAGGAGAGCCCCCTTGAGATACCGGATTATCGCCACGACCCCGAACGGCTGCTGCTGCGTGAGGAGCTGAGCGAGCTGTTAACGCAAGCGATTGACCGCCTGCCGATAGCCATGCGTGAGGTGCTGGTGTTGCACGATATGGAGTCGATGTCGTATGAGGAAATCGCTCACGCGCTGGGCATCCCGCTGGGCACGGTGAAGTCGCGCCTTTTCCACGCACGCGCCCGGCTTCGGGATGCGCTGGCGAGCTATGTATACGGAGATTGACCCATGAAGACCTGCAGAGAATGGGAACATGCGATAGTAGAGTATGTAGACGGTGTCTGCCCGCCTGATACCGCACAGAAGCTGGAGGCTCACCTCGCCTCCTGTAAGGTGTGTGCGGATGCGGTGCGTGAGCATCTCTGGCTGAAGCGGGCTGTGGCGCAGCTGGAGCGTGAACACGCGCCGGCTCATCTCGCACGCCGCATCCGTGACCACGCACGCGCTTCTGTGCGCCGTCGCTCGCTAACACGGTGGCTCGTGCGGACATCGTTTGCGGCAACCATTGCCGTCGCAGGAGGCATTGCCCTTTGGTGGAATCTCTTGCGCCCCGAGATGGCTACTGTACCGCCTGCTGAGGAACCGACTGTCGCCCAGGCGATCGTACAGGAATATGTCGGGGTGACCTCCAGCGATGGCTTCAGCGACCCGTCCTTGCAGATGCTCGCTCGTGAAGCGCAGATGAAGACACTGCGGTTGGAGTCGACGTCGCAATGAGGTGTGTTCTGCTTGCCATAGCCTGCGTGCTGTATTTGGGGGGATGGCTGTCTGCACAAGCGCAGACGCCCCTGCAGTGGGCTGAGCGCATGGAACGCGCCGAGCGCACCGTTGCGCTGGAGGGCGTGCGGGTGACGCAGTTCTTTCTGCCAATACCTCTGCCCGCGGTGGAGGAACGCATTGTGAAGGCGGGAGTGCGCTATCGGGTGGAGTATCTGCAGCCGCCCGCGCGCCGCGGAGAGGTATTGATTGATGATGGTCTGCGACGCTTTCACTACGTACCGCGCCTGAAGAGGGTGCAGATATTGCCTTCCGATCAGCCACTGCTGTTGCGCCGCCGTCGCGAGATGCTGCAACGTCTGCAGCGGGGGGAGATTTTCCTGGAGGTAAAAGGCGTCGAGCCGGTTGCTGGGCGCAGAGCGGTGCTTCTGGAGGCGAAAACCGGACAGGGGCAACCGCTGCGTCGCTGGTGGATTGACCGCGAGTACGGGATAATTTTGCGTATGGAGGAGCTGGCGCCGCGCGGGGAGGTGCGGATGCGTACAGAATACGTTCGCCTTACCGTGCCAGCTGTTGTCCCCCTAGAACGCTTTGCGCCGCATTTCCCAGCGCAGGTCAGGAGGCAAGACGTGCTTCCTCCCTCCCAAGTGTTTGCCAGCATTGAGGAGGCACAACCGCTGGTAGCCTTTACCATTCGTCGCCCCCAGACATTACCGAAAGGATTCCGACTGGCAGAGGTTAGAGTGCGCCTCGTGGGGCAGCGACCGCTGGTCAGCCTGCACTATACCGATGAGGTGACCTCTCTCGTGCTGTTCCAGACGCGCCTGCCGTTGCGTGCCGACGCACCGCTGCTGAAGTCGCTGGCTCCGCTTTCCGCGCGAGTAGAGGCGTGGCGCGACGGCGATGTGAGCCTGGTGTTGATAGGCGACGCCCCGCCAGAAATGTTTGAGCAGATGCGCAGGGCACTGAGATAGGGGTAATGCTATTCGCACTCGTGTCTCTACCTGCTCGCGCAGATGTCGAGCATATTCGGTGCTATCGGTGATGTCCATCCGGTCTGCCCACTCCCCCACGAAGCCTATAGCAACAAGGTACTGCAACAGCTCAATACCTGTGATAGCAGGCTCTGCGTCGTCTGTGTCCGGCAATATCATCACCCTCAGCCGATGTCCCCTTAGTTCTGCCTCGCGTGCCCGGATTTCTTCCCAGGTGCCTTCTAAGATTTTAGTGCTCGTCGATGTGTCCCCTCTCAAGCAGGCTACTCGGCGTTTTGGTGAATTGCCTGCTGCCTTCGCCTCCTGCAGTTAGACGTTGCACAACACCTCATCTAACCACTTGGAAGTTCTAACTTGCTTCCAATGCCTCTGTATACTGCTTGGACACCGCCTGTAACCCCAGCCGCACGCCTACGATGCCCAGCAGGCAGGCAATCCCTCCGCCGATCAGCCATGCTTTCTGCCACAGCAGCAGCCCACCCAGCGCGAACAGTCCGCCGTAGATGAGAAACACCCCGCCGAACCAGCCGAACAACCATTGCCAGCCGATGCGCGAGGGGGGTACTCCTGCTTCCTGCGCGATACTGCCCCACCAGCCGGGCGGGCGCACCTGCCGGTAGAACTGCACCAGCTTTTCGCGCGGTTCGGGGCGCGTCAGCAGCGTGACCGCAACCCATGCCACCTGTGTCAGGCTAACGATAATCAGCAAGCGCAGCGGAAAGCCCTGCTTCTCAATCAACCACGTGAACGGCTCTACCTTCATCCAGCCCAGCACATGCATCACCACGTTGGCTGCCAGGGCGGTCACCATCGCGCCTAGTTCGCTCCATGCGCTGACCCGCCACCACAGCCAGCGCAGCACCGACACCGTGCCGATGCCCGCGTTTAGTCCCGCCAATAACATCCATGCCTTGCTGATCTCTTCCGTAACCAGTGATGTTGCCACTCCCAGCAAGAGGATAACGGTTGTGGCAACCCGTCCTACTAGCACGTAGTGCCTGTCGGGGGCGTTCTTGCGGATGTAGGCGCGATAAAAATCGTTGGTCAGGTAGCTTGCCGCCCAGTTCATCTGCGTGTCCATCGTGCTCATAAACGCCGCCAGCAGCGAAGCAACCATCACTCCCAAAATGCCCGCAGGCAACAACCTGCCCATCAGTATCGGATATGCCCCCTCATCGCCACCCAGCTCCTTCGGTATTGCGCCGGGCAGAAGAAGCAACGATGCCAGCCCAACCAGAACCCACCACCACGGGCGCAATACGTAGTGCGCAAAGGCGAACCAGAGAAACGCCAGAGTAGCATGTCGCTCGTCACGCGTCGAGAGGATACGCTGGGCAATGTAACCTTCACCATCAGGACGCCCCACCGACCACCATTGCAACAGCACATATGCAAGGAAAGCCAGCCACAGGTCGCGTGTCTCCGGCGACGGAATGAGCGCAAGACGCTCCATCAAGCCGCGTTCCCCAATCTGCTGCACCAATGAGACGCTGCCTCCGGCTGCGTTCAGTGCCGCGATACCGAGCCATATCGCCCCCGTCATCCCTAGGATAAACTGAAAAAAGTCGGTGAGCACCACTCCCCACAGCCCCGCGCTCAAAGTGTATCCAAACGCGATGACCACCAGCACGCCAAGCGTTATCGACTCGTTCCACCCGAAGGTGTTGCGCACGATTTTGGCTGCTGCCAGTATCACCCAGCCCATCACGATGGAGTTGTGCACCAGGGAGGAGTACAGCACACGAAAACCACGCAGGAACTGCGCCGCTTTGCCGTCGTAGCGTAGTCGGATGAACTCGAGGTCGGTTAGCACTCCACTGCGTCGCCACAGAGGAGCAAACAGAAACGTGCCCAACATATTGGCAAACACGCCATTCCACCAGAACCAGTTGCCCGCGATGCCCTGTGAGCGCACCAGCCCCGAGACCGCCAGCGGTGTGTCGGCGGCGAAGGTAGTGGCAACCATGCTCGTGCCTGCCAGCCACCAGGGAAGGGTGCGCCCTGCTGCGAAATACTCCGCCATGCTTTTAGACGCCCGTTTGCCCAGCAGCACACCGATGACCATAGCGAGCACCAGGTACGCCGCGATAATGATGTAGTCTATCGCAGTAATGTGTACAGTTGACTCCATCGCCTCCCCCAGTAGGAAATCGGTCGTTGCGGATATTGATTTTGCTGGCAATCCTCAAATACCCTGCAGTGCCGTGCAAAATGGATAGTTTGTTTGTCGCGTCTGGAAGCATACTAACCCT
>CALJAP010000177.1 GCA_938027655.1 uncultured bacterium
AAATGCCCTGACACGGGGCTACATGTAGGGTGGATACCCGGCATCGCTGGCGCTCACAGCCAGGCAGAGAGCTTGGATGAACTGCGCCAGAACCTGCGCGAGGTGCTGGAGATGCTTCAGGAGGACGGCGAGTTGCGAAAAAGAGTACACTGCTTGCAGCGGCGAAAGTGCTAAATGGCAGCCGCGCTAAACCCTTTCAAGGAGGGAGGGACGAATGACCTCGCTTCTGCAAGAGATGCTACACCAAATAGAGCAGCTGCCTCCAGAGGAGCAAGATAGGCTTGCGGAGTGGATGCTGGCGGAAATCGCTTCCGAACAACGCTGGACTGCATTATTCAGCCGGTCGCAGACGTTGCTAGAACACCTAGCACAGCAGGCACTGAAGGAAGATGCAGAAGGAGCGACCAGGACTTTTGGTGGGTGATGAATGACATCCCGTGCCACGCGAAGGTTCTGGGAACTCTATGAGGCTCTTCCGCCTGAAGTGCAGCGATAGACACAGAAGGCGTACGAGCTGTTTCAACAAAACCCGAGCCACCCCGGCTTGCGTTTCAAACGTGTGCATGCGACACAACCGGTCTATTCGGTGCGCATCAACAAGGATTATCGCGCGGTTGGGGTTGTTCGTGAGGATACTGTCATCTGGTTCTGGATAGGTAACCATGATGACTACGAAAGGCTGCTGCAAGAGTTTGGTTTTGGGGATATTTAGACCGCTACGCTGCCCCATCCCTACCTGAATCGCGCGACGGGCAGGTTCTTGATAGATCTGCTTCGCAGTCGGTTCACCTCTTCCGCAATAACCTCGGCGGCGAAGTCCACTTCCTCCGGGGTATTCGCCCTGCCCACACTGAGGCGGATGGTGCTCATCGCCTGTTCCTCACTCATCCCCAGTGCCAGCAGCACATGCGAGGGTTCGATGGAGCCCGCACTGCACGCCGCCCCCGCCGAAGCGGCGACCCCGCGCCGATCGAGCGCAATCAAGAGACTCTCTGCCGAGACGCCCTCTACGGTCACGCTGAGGATACCCGGGTGGCACTGCTGAGGGTGTCCGTTCACCTGCAGCTCCGGTATCCTTTCCTGCAAGCGCATTCTCAGCCGCTCACGCAGTTGCCAGACTTGCTGGCTGGCGGATGCAACACGGCTCTGGCTCAGCTCCACCGCCTTCGCGAAACCGGCGATGGCAGGCACGTTCTCTGTGCCCGCCCGCATCTCGCGCTCCTGCGCCCCACCGACCAGTAACGGCGCAATCTTCACCCCGCCGCGCAGGTACAGCGCCCCCACTCCCTTCGGTCCGTACAGCTTATGCGCCGACACCGAGAGCATATCCACGCCCAGGTCGTCCACCCTCACGTCCAGCAGCCCAAATGTCTGCACCGCATCACAGTGGCACCACACGCCTCGCTCCCGGCACACGGCGGCGATCTCGCGCACAGGCTGTAACGTACCGATTTCATTGTTGGCGTGCATCACGCTGACCAGCCAGGTGTCTTCGCGGAGTGCGCGCCGTACATCGTCGGGGTTCACCATACCGTAGCGGTCTACGGGCAGGTATGTGACATCCCAACCCTCCTGCTGAAGGCGCTGGCAAGCATAGAGCACCGCATGATGCTCTATGGCGGTCGTCACAACGTGCCTCTTGTTCGGAGGAGCCACCCGCGCTGCGCCGAATATCGCCATGTTGTCCGACTCCGTTCCGCTGGAGGTAAACAACACCTCCGCATCGAGGCAGCCCAAGGCGTGCGCGATGGTCACCCGCGCCTCATCCAGCAGGTCACGCGCCTTCCTGCCGAACAGGTGCAGGCTGGACGGATTGCCCCAGCACTCCTCCATCGCCTGCGCTACCACCTCGCGCACTTCGGAGGCTATCGGCGTGGTTGCTGCATGGTCCAGGTAAACGGTACGCATCTCCTTCACCAGAGCGATTATACCCGTACAGCAGGAAATCGCCCCTTTTATCCCGAAGCGGACACTGTACAGAGCAGAGGAGGATAGAGCAGATGGAAATCGGGGTCATCAATGGCTTGAGGAACGGCGGTAGATGTTTTGACCATGTGGCTCAGTTCGGATTGAAGGTGTGCCAGCTCGCCTGCTGGGACCTGTCACTTGCCACGCGCGAGGTGGCGCAGACGGTAGTGGAGGAGTGCGCAAAGACGGGCGTGCGGGTGTGCGCGGTCTGGGCAGGCTGGAGCGGTCCCGCCGAATGGAACTTCACGCGCGGACCGGTGACACTGGGGCTGGTGCCGCCCGAATATCGTGCGCAGCGGGTGGCGGAGCTGAAGCGGTGGGCGGATTTCGCCTCGTGGATCGGTGCACCGGCGATTATCACCCACTGCGGTTTCATCCCCGAAAACATGACCGACCCCGAATATCCACCGGTGGTGGATGCCATCCGCGAGGTGGCGCAGTACTGTCAGCAGCTGGGTATTGGCTTCTGGTTTGAAACCGGGCAGGAGACGCCGGTGGTGTTGTTGCGCACCATCCAGCGGGTGGGCACGGACAATCTGGGGGTGAACCTGGATCCGGCGAACTTGATCCTGTACGGCAAGGGCAACCCCATCGACGCGCTGGACGTTATCGGCAAATGGGTGCGCAATGTGCATGTGAAGGACGGACTGTACCCTACCGACGGTGACCATCTGGGGCACGAGGTGCCCGTCGGACAGGGCAGGGTGCGCTTCCCGGAGTTTCTGAAACGACTGAAAGAGACAGGCTTCGACGGTGAACTCATCATCGAGCGCGAAATCAGTGGCGAGCAGCAGATTCGCGACATCCGGCAGGCGGTTCAGGATTTGCAGAGGTGGTTGAGCGAAATCGAGTAGCGCACCAGGCGTGTGATTGGGAAACGACATGACAAGAGAGGGTAGATGATGCCTTTGTCCTAAAACATATGGACTACAAGATATATGCTTCCCGAGCCACTTGATGCACCTTTTGTGGTAAGCTATGGGCATTCAAGAAATCAAGCGGTGCGAACGTGATGAAGGGTAATGAAAAGAAGTGCAACTTCTGTGGAGCTACTCGCTACGAGCGCAGACAGATCCAGTACTTCTACAGCCGTGAGGGCAAGTACCTCTTGGTGCCGAATATGCCTGTAGAGGTTTGCGCTGAGTGCGGCATGATTTACTACGACGCAGAGGTATTGAAAGAGGTAGAAAGGCGATTTTTTGCCATCCATGAGGGAAGGGAACAGCCCGATCGCGTGGTTGAGGTGCCGGAGAAAGCCATAGCGTTGTAGGCGGTTCCGAAATCGATGGACGAATTGTATGAAGGAGACCATACCATGAAGGACCTAATACTCTTAGCCATAGACACCGCCAAGCAAAAAGGAGCCAGTTACGCGGACGCGCGTATCGTGCGCTACCGACGGCAGCAAATCGCGTGTGAAGACCAGCGCGTGAGCCAGCTGGTGGACAGCGAGGATTGGGGCATCGGCGTGCGGGTGATCGCCGACGGCGCATGGGGCTTCGCGGGTACTTCGGTGTTGACGCCCGAAGAGGTTCAGCGCGTGGCGGCGGAAGCGGTCGCTATTGCCAAAGCCAGCGCGTCCGCCCGAAATAGACCCGTGCAGCTGGCTCCCGAGCCGGTGCACCAGATGAGCTTCCGCTCGGCGTGTGAGATAGACCCATTCAGTGTGCCGGTAGACACGAAGGTGGGGCTGTTGCTACAAATCAACCAGGCTCTGCTGAAACACGCGGGCATCAAGAAGGCGACCAGTTATATGCTGTTCAAACGCGAGGAGCGCCTCTTCGCAAACACCGACGGCTCGCTGATGGACAGCCTTATCTATACGACCGCCACAGGCTACACCGCCACCGCCGTCGGTGAGGGCGATGCACGCAGCCGCACCTACGCCCCACCACCGATGACAAAAGGCTACGAGAACATCCACGTCGAGGACCTGCTGAACAACACCGAGCGGGTGGCGCAACAGGCACTGGAGCACCTGAAAGCGCCAGAGGTGGACGATATGGTTACCGACCTAGTGCTCGACCCGCTGAACCTTGCGCTGACGATGCACGAGTCGGTAGGACATCCGTCGGAGCTGGACCGCGCGCTGGGCTACGAGGAATCGCTGGCAGGACGCAGTTTTGCCACGCCCGACAAGCTGCACAAGCTGCAGTACGGCTCGCCCATTGTGAACTTCGTGGCGGATAACACCCTGCCCGGCGGTTTAGCCACGCAGGGCTTCGACGACGACGGGGTGGAATGCCAGCGGTGGTATATTGTGAAAGACGGCGTTTTCTGCGGCTACAGCACCAGCCGCGAGGTGGCGGCGGAAATTGGGATGCCGCGCAGCACCGGCTCTACTCGTGCGGACAGCTGGGGCAGCATCCCCATTGTGCGCCAGCCGAATCTTAGCCTGATGCCTGGCAAGCAACCGCTCTCGCCGGAAGAACTGATAGCGGACACGAAAGACGGCATCTATATCGAAGGCATGGGCAGCTTCTCCATCGACCAGATGCGCCAGAACTTCCAGTTTGGCGGGGACGCCTTCTGGCGTATCAAGAACGGCAGGTTGGTGCACATGCTGAAAAACGTCACCTACCACAGCATCACCGAGAGGTTTTGGAACTCGTGCGACGCCATCTGCGACGAGCGGTTCTGGGTGCCCAACGGGGTGCTGAATTGCGGCAAGGGCGACCCTATGCAGATTGCGCAGATGACACACGGTGCAGCAACAGCCCGCTTCCGGCAGGTGCAGGTACGACGGGCGAGGTAGGGAGAAGGCGACAGCAGGGGCAAGAGCGCAAGGGCGAGCGAACCGTGTTCAGGGTGTGGAGGTTTGCTTCTGCTTACGCTTCTCCTGCTGTTCTCGCAGCTGCCGATAGGCTTCCTCCCAAAAGGCACGGCGTTCCTCCGGTGTGAGAGGCTCCAGCAGACGTCGTAACTTTTCCGCGCTTTCTCGTTTCATCCGAACGCAGTCAAAGGTTTTCGTTTTCATTGCCAGTTACCTCCGGCGGCGAGAATATCCCTATCTGCGGATAGCCTCGGCTCAAATTCACCAGATTATACTGTGCCATTCGCTGAAAATGCACAATGTGCCGGAAGTTCCAGCTGACGATAAGGGCACATGCCGAGACCGTCGCCAGCGCCACATGAAGAGCATCGGTCTGAGCCGAAGCAGGAACAACGCCTGCGTCGAGGTAGGCTTGCTGCAGGTGCTCTGCTTCTTCAGTAACCGGCACAATCTCCATCTGATCGAGCAGGCTATCATAAAAAGCACGCACGGAAGCCGGAGCAAACGCTATCTCTTGGCTCACCAGAGGAGAAGTGACGAGCACGAATCTGCCCGCTTTCACCTCTGCGAAAAAGCGTTGTGACGGCTTCTCGAACTCCTCGTCAAAACAGCCGCCAAACACGGAACTATCTGCGTATACGCGAATGGGGCGCATATTGCCGAAACCGCAACTCTCACTGAAAGCGATGATAACCAGACTCCATGATTAACTATATCACACCGTGTACGTTATCGCAATAACGTCGGCCGACTCGGCAAGGGCGACCCCATGCAGATTGCGCAGATGACACACGGTGCAGCAACAGCCCGCTTCCGGCAGGTGCAGGTACGACGGGCGAGGTAGGCGGAAAGTGGCAGCAGGTGCGGGAGCGGGAAGGGAGCAAGCCGTATTCAAGGTGTAGCGTTTTGCTTCTGCTTGCGCTTCTCCTGCTGCTCTCGCAACGCACGTACCTGTTATCATCCGTCAAGATTTCGCACGATGGTTCAAAAAAGTCCACTCTTATTGCTGGATTAGTGAGATTTTACCTTTCCGTCAACCCCCCTCTCCCGAAGCTTTGGGAGAGGGGGCCCAAGATGAGGGCTACTCATCCCCCATCGCGCCGAAGTTGCGCACCAGCACACCGAAATCGAACAGCGTCACCTCCTCATCCCCGTCCAGGTCGGCGTCGGGGTTCCAGTTGCTCTCACCGGGCACACTGCCGAACGCCGCCACCAGTGCGCCAAAGTCGAACAACGTCACCTCGTTATCGCCGTCGATGTCGCCGTTGGTCAGGGAAAAGTGCACTATCGTGCCGGACGCCAGCAGGACGTTGGCTACCGTCTGGCGCAACCAGTGCGATGCCTTTGCCGACAGGTCGTACGTGCCCTGTAGCGAGGTCTGGAACGAGTATCTGCCCTCGCTGTCCAGATTCACCACACGTGTTTCCAGCACATTGGGAGAGCCGGGTTCGCGCACCTCGACAGTGATAGGAACGAGCGTTTTGTCGCCCTGATAATCCTGCAGGTCCACCGTTCCGGCGATGGTGATGGTAGACCTGCCTTCGATGGTGAAGCTCAGGTCTTGCTCGGTCAGCCAGCCGCCGCCGACCGGGTTGCCTCCGAATCCCCAGCCGCCGCCGGGGTTATGCAGGTAGAAAGGCTCGCCGAGCGTAGGGCTGGTGCGCAACCAGAACCACTGCCCACCGGGGTCAAAGGGGCGTCGTACCCACGCGCTCAGGTAGTATGTTCCGGGCGGCAAGTAGAAGCCGTTGAGATCGAACTCCAAGTTTGCCCGCCGACGCAGGGGAGCCTCGCCCGGCTCCAGTACCACCTCCGTGCCGAGAGAGACCACATCGATCACGTCCACATGGGGCGCAGGCGAGATAGACAGGTAAACACCGAGGTTGTACGAGGGCGTGCCCTGTTCACTGCCGTACACCGTCACGCGGTCAATCCACCAGCCGGGTTCGGGCACGGTGAACTGGTCAAACAGCCACACCGAGTAGGCTCTGTAGTCCGTGTCGGTAAAGTCCTGCGCAGGGCTGCCTCGGCTGAC
>CALJAP010000178.1 GCA_938027655.1 uncultured bacterium
AGAATCCCGAAGCAGGCTATTCCAATCACGGGCAAGAGCGATCTCGAAGAGGACGGGAGCAATTTAGCTATAGTTCTTGACAGAATTGTGTCTAATAAGCGACGGCTAAAGGAGCTTTACTACCTGTTGACCTACCTATTGCCTTTCGTTGAAGAGATGGGTGTCGAGCGACTGTCCGATAAAAGGCTGTTGTTGAAGTTAAAAGAGAGGTTTCATCAGAAGCATTACTTGCCTGCGTCTTTTGTTTCCGATGGCACCATCCAAGTTGTTGCTCTACTGGTTGCACTATTTATGGAGGGTGGTATCTTCTGTGCCATTGAGGAGCCTGAAAGGAATATTCACCCTTCCTTGATGAGTCGTCTGGTAGAGTTGATGAAAGATGCCTCTAGAACGAAACAGGTACTAGTAACGACACATAACCCTGAGTTTGTGAAGTATGCAGGTTTGGAGAATCTATTGCTGATTACTCGTGATGTGGAAGGTTTTTCTGTCGTATCACGTCCTGCTACCAAAGACAACGTAGCCGCTTTTTTGAAAAATGACATCGGAGTAGACGATTTGTACGTGCATGGGTTGCTAGGGGGGTAGAAATGTACAGAGATGAAGTGTTTGTACGTTTTCGTAGAAGGCAACAATGATGAACTTTTCTTTGATACAGTAGTCAGACCGCTTATTCGTTCCCGCTTTGATTACATCTACCCTGTTATTCCATACAGGCAGAGAACGGCTGGGGACATCGACAGCTTCTTGCGCAGTATCCAGTCCATGCGCAACACACTGGATGCTGACTACCTTTTCCTATGCGACATCAACGATGCTCCCTGTGTTACAGCGAAGAAGAAGCAGGTGACGCAAACCTATAAGATGTTAGAGAGCGAGAAGATAATTGTTGTGATACACGAGGTGGAAAGCTGGTATCTTGCGGGGCTGGACGAGAACGGATGCAAGAAACTAGGTGTCCGACATTTCGATGATACCAGCGCAGTGACCAAAGAGCAGTTTAATCAGTTGATGCCACAGCAAATACCTGCGAAGGCGGTCTTTCTGCAGCAGATACTTGAGCTCTTTTCTCTGGAGGTAGCGAAGCAGAAAAATGCCTCTTTCTGCTATCTGTGTCAAAGGCTCGGAATATGAGGGGCAGGCAGGGCGAACTCCTGCCTGCCCTGTTGCTACGCCGCCAATGGCAGGGAAGAAGCCAGAGGAGCGGTAACCTCTGCCGAGAGCACCGCGTTGCTCAGCGCGGTGCGCGCTTCCACGTGAGCGCCGGAATCCACCACGCAATGGGTCAACTGCGTGCCTGCCCCTACTCGTGCACCGGGTCCCACGATGGAGGCGCGAATAGATGCCTCGCTTTCCACCAGGCAATGTGCTCCGATGACCGCGTGCTTGCCGATGGCTGCCCCACGCTGAAGGCGGGTGCCCGCGCCGATGTAGAAAGGTGGTTCCAGTTTGACGTTGCCGTCTACCACGGCGTTCTCGCCAATCCAGCCGCCGGGGCGCACCGGC
Source organism: uncultured bacterium (assembly GCA_938027655.1). GTDB lineage: Bacteria > Armatimonadota > HRBIN16 > HRBIN16 > HRBIN16 > HRBIN16. Next base: position 1,507 of record CALJAP010000178.1, read on the forward strand.
TGCGCAGGCAGTTCCAGCGATACCTTGTTGGTCAGCGCGTCGAAGTGCGCTTGCCGGTACTGCAGCAGGTTGCCGATGTCGCACCAGTACCCGTTTGCCCGGAAGCCGAAGAAGGGGTCGTTGTTCGCCAGCAGACGCGGGAACAGGTTGCGGCTGAAGTCGTAGGGCTGGTCGTCCGGCACGAAGCGCAGCGCATACGGCTCCAGCACATAGATGCCGGTGTTGACCGTGTTGGTGAAAACCTCGCTCAGGGAAGGTTTCTCCAGAAAACGACGGATCCTGCCGTCGTCGTCTGTTTCCACAATCCCGAAGGGCGTGGGGTCCTCCACCGAATAGAGCAACATGGTAGCGATAGCACCTTTACGCCGGTGAAACGCTACCGCTTCGCTCAGGTCGAAGTCGGTCACCGCATCGCCGGAGATGACTAGAAACGTGTCGTGCAAGGAGCTGGCAAATCGCCGCACCCCTCCCGCCGTTCCCATCGGCTCATCCTCGATGGAGTAATGGATGCGCATGCCCCAGCGACTACCGCCGCCGAAGTAATCGATAATCTCTCGCGCCCTGTACGACAACGTGACAAATACCTGCTGGATACCGTGCTTTCGTAACAACAGCAGTGTGTGCTCCATCACAGGGCGGTCAAACAACGGCACCATCGGCTTGGGAGTGCGCGCAGTGAGCGGGCGTAAGCGCGTGCCCTGTCCTCCCGCAAGTATAACCGCTTGCATCGTGACTCTCCTCCATACGTTACTCTCCTGCCCCAAAGCAGGCGAAATGAACAGCGAACCACAGCATATTATCGGCGTCTGTTAAGAAATCTAAAGGGGATTCTGAGGTTTTGTACGAAAAATTTGCTGAAAAAAGTGGCGAAATGGCACACTGCGGGGCTGTAACGAGGACAGAATGGTCAGTTTCGTGCAGATTACCAGATACCAAAGCCCAGTATATCCAGCGCCCACCATACGACTATCATGCCCGCAGCAATCTGTAGAATGCCCATATTCCAGATGCGCTCGCGAAGGGTTAACGGACGATAGCCCTGCATCTGGTAGCGGTGCAGCAGTTGCTTGCCCACCTCGATGCCGTTGCGCAGCTGCCGCTCACTCGGAGGACGTGTGGTAAACAGCGCTTGCAGCAGGTTGCCAATCGGTCGCCATACCAGCAGAGTGGTCACGAAAGCGAGCAGTAGCGTCACATCCCGATAGATGCCGACGTTGAGATTCGCCAGCGTCAGAAAAACGATTGCTCCTGCCGCCAGGTTGGTACCGCACCGGGGATGCACACGCGGCATACGCTGTACGAACTCCGGCTCCAGCGGCTCGCCTCGCTCGATGGCGTGTACGGTCATGTGTTCCGCTGCGTGAATGCCGGCAATAGGCGAAAGGCGCACAAGCAACAAAAACAACACAATCGGCATCGCGCGAAGAGCCATGCCCACCCAATCTTGCCAGTCCAGCAGTGAGGCGGTGGGGGAGAGCAACATGGCGTACAGGGGAATGCCGGTATGCTGTTGAATCCACCTTGAGCCAGAGTAGACCAGCACCAGCGCGATAAGGTTCAGCGTCATCAGCAGCACGCCCGTTAGAAAAAGCCCCAAATCGCCCGCTCCGGCGCGCACGCCTCCACCCGTCAGGTAAACACCCAGAGGGGTGGCCATCCCGCCCACCAGTGGTGGACGTACGGTGTCGCATGTTAACGCCAGCACATCTGAACGCAGCACGGTGCCCAGATACTCGCCGTTTTGCGAAACTACTGGCAGCGAGGAGAAGCCGTGCTCCTGCATAAGCTGCAGCGCGTGAGTGGTGGGGGTAAACGGCAACACAGAGAGCGCGTCTCGGGTCATGGCTGTGCTCACAGGCAGGTACTGTTGCTGGTGCGGGTCACCTTGTTGCATCAGCCGGGCGATGTCCGACTCCGCAATCACGCCGACCAGCCGTCCGTTTTGCACAACCGGCAGAGTGCTAGTGCGCGCTGCACGCGCCAGCGCGACCGCCTTCGCCAGCGAGTCCTCCGGCGCGAGCACCGGCACGCTGGTCATATATCGCTCGACAGGTAGGCTCCAGAGCATCATGTTCGATAAACCTCTGTATAAGCATACCTCAAAAAATCGCTGTTTTGTACATGGGGGGAACCTCCTTCATTTGAAGAACGTATTGATATATAGACAATCATCTTAATATGGAGGCAGAACAGGACAATGGGCAAGGTGCTGGTGCTGTACGATACCGCTTCGGGCAATACGCGCAAGATGGCGGAGCACGTGGCGAAAGGTGCAGAGTCTGTGTCGGGTACTGAAGTGCGCCTGAAAAGCGTGGAGGAAGCCACCGCCGACGACATCTTGTGGTGCGATGGGGTCGCCGTTGGTTCGCCGACCAACATGGGTACTCTCTCCTGGCGCATGAAGCGCTGGTGGGATGAGGTTGGGGGCAGTGTCTGGGGCAAAGTAGATGGCAAAATCGGCTGCGCCTTCTCCTCTTCTGGCGGGTGGGGAGGTGGCGCAGAGTTGACGTGCATGGCTATCCTGACCGTGTTGATGAACTTTGGCTTCCTCGTTTTCGGCGTCACCGACTACGTGGGTAAGCAGTTTACCCTGCATTACGGGGCTGTGCTGGCTGGCGAGCCGCGCTCCGAGAACGAAATCGCCTCCTGCCAGCGGTTGGGGCAGCGTCTGGCACAGTGGGTCGCAGTGTACGCGGACGGCAAGAAGGAGGCGCATCCGCTTCGAAAAGGCTCGATGTGAACTGGGAGGCGAGGCTCCTGCCGAGCCGATGTGCATCTGGTAGGAGCCCTTATTGAACCAAGATACCCCTGATGTGCCTAGTTGGTAAACCTCACCCCCGTCCCCTCTCCTGCGAGGAGAGGAGAGCCACGAACTTCATCCTTCCTTTGCTCTCAGCTATTGAAAATACTAGCGCGGCTATGCAATAATCGAACGGTTGCATTCGCGGTTCCCTGCCGTATCACGAGGGTAACGCTGAACGGACTGGTGTCACATGCGTCTGGACTGGCGCGGGTTAATCGTTCTCTTACTGGTGGCTCAGGGGATTTATGACCTCGCTCTGGGCGGCTGGTTTTGGTTGCTGCAAGAGGGTATCTTGCAGAGAGAACGCCTCGCCGCGCAGGAGCGATTGCACGCCGTGTACTGCTCTTGTTCACATTGCCCTGATGTGGCGAAGTGCTGTTGTGTTCCTTCCCATCAACTGAGTGATCAGCCTGCGGTTCGTCAATGCGACCCCACGCATGACGGGAAAATCCCCAACACGTGGAACAGCCGAGCGGTCGCGACTGTTTCTGCAGAGATACCGCTCCTATACGCTGAAGAGTCTTCCTCTTTTTCTCATCTCTGTGCACCTATGCTACCCACACGTATCGAGCATCCCCCTCGTGTGTAGTATTGCACGCGTACACCCTATTCTCTTTTTAGCACACTCAAAATACAAGCACGCGAGGAGGAAAGCAACGATGCGTTTTCGCGCTTTTACGCTCATCGAGTTACTCGTCGTGATAGCGATTATCGCTATCCTGGCGGCGATACTGTACCCTGTCTTCTCACAGGCACGGGAGAAGGCACGCGCGGCAGCCTGCCTCTCCAACTGCAGGCAGATGGGTATTGCCGTACAAATGTACGTGCAGGACTATGACGAAACCATGCCAACGGTGCGCATGATGTGGCAAGGTTCGCCGCATCCGCCTGCTCCCAGCTGGCTGGAACAGCTGCAACCCTACGTGCGCACCCGCCTGCTACAGCGGTGCCCCTCGGACAACGCCAGCACGTGGGCGGACAATCCGCCGCGCGTGTCATCCTACGGGTTGAACGCCTACTTCGACCCGTTCCATCCCCCGTATGGCAACCACATGCAGCCTCGACCGATGGCACTAGCGACGGTATATAGTCCGGCACGATGTATCTACATCGCTGAGTTGGCGGAAGTCAACCGTCGCAACGGAAGGTTCATCAAGGGTGACCACTTCATGCCAATGTACTGGGGCAATCCACCGCGAGTGGTGGATTCCATGATGAACATGGCGCTGTGGGATGACGCGACACAAACACCCACTACGCTGGCAATTACACGCCATCACGGTGGCGCGAACTACGTGTTTGTGGACGGTCATGCCAAGTGGCATCGCTTCGAGCAGACCTTCCAGCAAGTGCGTGGTCAACAGCCGCACGTGGATTGGTACGACCCAATGCAGACTGACTAACGCCAAAAAGAAGGGCAGGAGCCTTCTTACTCCTGCCCTTGCGCCCCTAACCGATGGACTAGGCTCAATGGGGCGATGCCTCCAGCATCTCTGCTGCCGGTGTCCTCTCCTCTTCTGCGGGATACGGGAATGTCGGACGGTGATGGATGACCCGTACCGCAAAGTCATAGGTGAAGTAGCTGTATATCCAGTTACTCAGCACCATAAAGCGGTTGCGCAATCCTGTCAGGTAGTAGATGTGCACTGCAAGCCACGTGAGCCATGCCAGACGACCGGAGAAGCGCAGCCCTTTGACCTCGCCGACCGCGTGGTTTCGCCCGATGGTCACCAGGTTTCCCTTATCGCGGTAGCGGAAGGGCAGCTGGGGCTTACCGCGAATGCGCCGCAGGATATTGCGCGCCGCCCACGCTCCCTGCTGGTTTGCCGTCGGCGCGACTTGCGGAAGGGGCTTGCCGTCCTGTTCCAGACCGTTCAGGTCGCCCACGACGTAGATGTCGGGCAGGTCAGGGATGTACAGCTCGCGCGTGGTGACAATCCGACCGTTGCGTCCGGCGGGCAGACCGGGCAAGGCAACCCCCCGAACACCTGCCGTCCAGATCACCACGTAGCTGGCGATGAAACCACCGTCCTGTAGGTGCACCCCAAAGGGGGTGACTTCGGAGACCGCACATGCAGTCTTGACCGTCACGCCCATCTGCTCCAGCGTGCGCTGCGTATACGCTGAGGACAGAGGGGACAGATAGCCCAGTAAACGCTCGCCCGCTTCTATCAGCACGATGTTGATCTCCTCAGGCGAAATCTCCGGGTAGTCGCGGGCGAGAACGTGCCGTTTCAACTCCGCTAGTGCCCCCGCCAGCTCCACGCCTGTCGGGCCGCCTCCGACCACGACAAAGGTGAGCAGCGCGCGACGGCGGCTGGCATCTACTGTGCGCACCGCTTCCTCCACCGCGCTGAGTAGCCTGTCGCGGATGAGCATGGCATCGCCCACCGACTTCAGCGGAATGGCGTTCTCACGCACACCCGAAATCCCGTAGTCGTGTGAAGTGCTTCCTGCCGATACCACCAGATAGTCGTAGGAAAGCCGCTTACCGTCTACCCACACACTCTTGTCTACGGCGTCTACCGAGTCCACGTTTCCCATCCAGAACCGCACGTTCGGGTAGCGACGTAGTATCGCGCGGATTGGCCACGCTATCTGCGGAGCTTCCAGCCCGGCTGTTGCCACCTGATACAGCAGGGGCTGGAATAGATGGTAGTTGTTTCTATCAATCAACGTCACGTGCACGCTGCGGTCCCGTGCCAGTTGCTTCACCGCACTGAGCCCGCCAAAGCCTGCACCGAGAATCACGACGTGTCTGTTCGACATTCCCGACCTCCTTATCTGCGGGTAAATCGCCTGTAACATTTGGACAGATATTTATCCATACTAAATATACCTCATCACGAGCGTAACAGGTTCCGAAATAGGAACTTTTCGCACTTACAGAGATGTATAGAAACTTAGATGAACATCTTAAGATGAAACGACGGAACAGATGGACGACTCGACGCTGGTGCGCATAGCCAAAGCGATTGCCGACCCGACGCGCTTCGCTATCCTCAAAGCAATTGCGTCGCGACAGGAAATCTCGTGCGGGCAGCTGGCGGAGCTTTTCCCCATCGCCCAGGCAACTGTTTCGCATCATTTGAACGTGCTGGTGAACGCTGGGCTGGTGGAGATGCGCAAGCAGGGTCAGCACCACTATTTCCGCTTACAGCGGGAGGCGGTGCGCCTGTTTGGCGAGCAGCTACTGTGTTCGCTATCTACGGAAACGCCGAATGCTCAGGCAGCAAACGCGCAAACGTCGCGTGAAAACATACACCCAGACGGAGGAGGATGAGAGCATGTACACACGTTTCGGGCTATTAGCTCTGGCTGTGGGGCTGTTCAGCACGCTATGGGCACAACCTGTTGCCGCACAGACCTACCAGATTGACCCGGTACACACCTCGCTGGTGTTTCGGATCAAGCACATGGACACCGCGTACGTCTACGGTCGTTTCAATCAGGTAACCGGTTCCATCACGCTGGATGAGCGCAACCCGGCGCGCAGTTCGGTTGCTATTGAGGTAGACGCGAACAGTGTGTTCACCGCCAACGAACAACGCGATAACCATCTGCGCAGCCCAGACTTCCTGAACGTTCGGCAGTTCCCCACCATTACCTTCAGGAGCACTGAAGTCAGCCGTGTCAACGCGAGTACCGTTCAGGTGAAGGGCAACTTGACGATGCGCGGCGTCACCCGCGCTGTCACTGCCAGTGTTACCCTGACGGGCAAGGGCAGGAACCCACAGGGGCGCGAAATCATCGGCTTTGAGACCACCTTCAGCATCCGTCGCAGTGAGTTCGGCATCCGCTACGGCTTGCCTGGGCTAGGCGATGAGGTACGCATTATCCTTAGTGTGGAGGCAGGACGGCAGTAGGAGGCTGTTGGATGACCTTTTTCGCACAACAGCTCCTGTGGGGTGCCATGCTCCCCGCAGTTATCACGTTTGCCGTTCTGGTAGGGAGCTGGCGTGCGTGGCGGAGGGAGGGGGTGTCCACGCACTGGGGCACCCCGCTTGCCCTCGCGCTGGGGTATCTTTTTGCCCACTGGCGCATTGTGGGCTTGCCGATAAGCTTTCCTCCGGTGGACTCGAACGAGTGGCCCTTTGTCGCAGCGATTGTGTTTGCGGTATGGGGTGTTGTCGAGCATTTCGCTTCCAGGCGAACCCTGCTGTGCGAGGCAGGGCGTGTCGTGCTGGTGGTGGTCATCTCGTGGCTGGTGCTGCGTCCGCTGATGGGTAACCTCTGGCAAGGGGCATCGGCAACCCTCTGGTGGCTCTCGCTGGCTTTGGGCTGGTGGCTGTGGTGGAGTGTGCAAGCGCGTCTGTCAGCCAGTGTGCCGGGTTTGCTGTTGCCACTGATACTGTCGATGGTAGCTGGCGGTGGCGGTCTGGTGCTGTTGTGGTCGGGGAGTTCCTCGCTGTCGCAGCTGAGCGGGGCGGTCGCGGCGGTGACCGGTGCAACCGTTCCCCTTGTGCTCTGGCGGACCATGGGGTGCATCGGCTCCGGCAGTGTTGCCTTTGTCGCCGGGGTGCTTGGGCTTCTCTGGGTCAACGCGATAGCCTTCGTGCCGGTTCCCGTGTGGCGCATTGCCGCGCTGGCAACAGCCTCTTTGACCCCGTTGTTTGCTCTGCTGCCCGGGCTGAAGCGAAACCCCGCGTGGCTCACCGTTGCGGTGTGTGCGGTCACGACTGCGGTTATCCTGTCTGTGGTCATGCTTCCCACCTACCGCGCCTACGTGGCTTCAGCAGGAGCATACGGATATTAGCCCTCTCCGAGCAGGAGTCACCTCCGCTGGCATCCTATACAGCTACCCGGAGGAGGAAAAAGATGCCTGCGAAATTGCCACGTCTGAAAGTGTTTCGCGCCTCTGCCCATCCATGTAGCGGTCGCTATCTGGTAACCGACGGGGGACGGCCCTTCTTCTATCTGGGGGATACCGCCTGGGAGCTATTTCATCGTCTCACGCGCGAAGAGGCAGAACTTTATCTGAAAGACCGCGCCAGCAAGGGGTTTACGGTCATCCAGGCGGTGGTGCTGGCAGAGCTGGACGGGTTGGGCACTCCCAACCCCTACGGACATACCCCTTTGCGAAACAACGACCCCGCTCAGCCCAATGAGGAGTACTTCCGCCACGTGGATTTCATTGTAAGCAGAGCAGAGACTCTGGGACTGTACATCGGCATGTTGCCCACGTGGGGCGATAAGGTGAACAAGAAGTGGGGTGTCGGTCCCGAGATTTTCACCCCGGACAACGCCCGCATCTACGGCGAGTTTCTGGGCACACGCTATCGAGGGAGACCCATCATCTGGATTCTAGGGGGCGACCGCCCGATAGAGAACGATACCCATCTGGCGATATGGCGGGCGATGGCGGACGGACTGCGCCGGGGCGATGGCGGGGAACATCTGGTCACCTACCATCCGATGGGCGGGCAGTCCAGCTCGCAGTGGCTGCACGAGGAGGAGTGGCTAGATTTCAACCTGCTGCAGTCCGGGCATCATGCCCGGTTCGTTCCCAACTATGAGATGATCGAGCGCGATTATCACCGCACGCCCGTGAAGCCGTGTATGGACGGCGAGCCGCGCTACGAAGACCACCCCATCAACTGGGACCCGAAGAACGGCTGGTTCACGGACTACGACGTGCGTCAGGCGGCGTACTGGGCATTGCTGGCGGGTGCGCATGGGCATACCTACGGCTGTCATGACATCTGGCAGATGTACGAACCGGGCAAGCGGCAGCCGATCTCTCATGCGCGCACTCCGTGGAAGGAAGCGCTTCATCTGCCCGGCGCGTCACAGATGCGCTACGTGAAGGCGTTGATGCTCTCTCGCTCACCTCTTCTGCGCGTGCCGGACCAGTCTTTGATAGTCGGCGAAGCTGGCAAGGGCGCGGAGCACGTTCGTGCTGCACGAGGCGCGGACGGCAGCTATGCCTTGATTTACCTGCCCGTGCACAAGACGGTGACGGTGAACCTCGAGAAGTTAAACGGAAAGACACTGCGGGCTTGGTGGTTCAATCCGCGCAACGGGCAGGCGCAACTGGTCGGCGAGTTTGCCCGACGCGGCGAGCGTACCTTCACTCCCCCCGGCGGCGACTCGCGCGAGGAGGACTGGGTTCTGGTGCTGGATGAAGTAGGTAAACGGTTCCGAAAACCCGGAGGAACTTAAAGGA
>CALJAP010000179.1 GCA_938027655.1 uncultured bacterium
GCCTCCCCGTTCTACGCTTTCCTGCTGCGCAAGCCCCTTCCCGTGCCGTTTCGCGCCGGAATCGCCGCGCTTTGGGGGCTGATGTCGATAGTCGCGTGGACAGGTTTCCTGACCGAAACCGCCCTCTGGCTCGCTGTAGGACTGGTGCTGTGGCTGATGTGGGGCAGAAGCCTGCCTGAAGATGCCCGATTGGAAACGCAACGGGCGGTATATCGTTTCGGCATGTCCGCGCTGATTCTGGCGGTGTTGGGGTTATGGCTGTACGCTATTCTGATCTACGCCAGCCTGCCCCTGCGTGCCCAGCAACATGCGTACATAGACCAGCTGCTCGAGCATGGCGAGGTGAGCCTTCTTCAACAGGTCAGTAAGTAACGCATCGAAACCCTCCTGATCAAACTTGTGGCGGGAAGACCTCCCGCCGCGTTTTTATCCTATTCGGACTGGCGCAGGAACCAGAACCTCCCCGACGAATCCTTACAACACACAGCCCAATACAGAGGAGGAAGACCATGCGTCTTGCCTGTTGCGCCTATTCCTATCGCGACCTGTTGACCAGCCGCAAGATGAGCCTGCAGGATTTCATCCGCACCTGCGCGGAGATGGGGCTGGATGGCGTGGAACTCACCGCCTACTACTTCCCCAACACCGAACGCGCCACGCTGAACGAGGTCAAGCGCACCTGCTTCCAGCACGGAATGCATATCTCGGGCACGGCGGTGGGCAATAACTTCGCGCAAGCAGACCCTGCCAAACGGCGTGAGCACGTGGAGATGACCAAAGGGTGGATAGACAACGCGGTCATCCTGGGCGCACCCTGCATCCGCGTCTTTGCCGGACCGGTGCCCGAAGGACACACCGAAGACGAAGCCTTTGGCTGGGTCGTGGAGTGCCTGCGGGAGGTCATCGATTACGGAGCACAGCGGGGCGTGGTGGTCGCGCTGGAAAACCATCATGGCATCACCGCCACCGCCGAGCAGGTGCTGCGCCTCTACAGAGCGGTACAAAACCCCTGGTTTGGGTTGAACCTGGACCTCGGCAACTTCACGGGCGACATTTACGGGCAGTTCGAGCAGCTGGCGCCCTACGTGGTCACCACACACGCCAAGACGCACTATCGCGGCAACAACGGCAAGCACGTCGAAGTGGACTACGAGCGTGCCCTGCGCATCCTGCAGAAGGCGGGCTACAAAGGTTACGTATCCATCGAGTACGAATACACCGAGCCTGCAGAGCAAGCAGTGCCGCGCTTCGTCCGGCATCTCAGGCAGATACTGCAGCGCATCGCGTAGGAGGCGAAAGGATGTCCCAATTGCAGCCACCCATTTCCGACAGCCGCCCGTTGCGCCTGCTTTCCGTCACGCCCAGCCGCACGCAGGTGCCGCGCTATGAGCTGATAGAGTTCCGGTTGAGCCTGCAAGCCACCTACAGGAACGCTTTCGACCCGAACGAGATAGCGGTAGATGGCATCTTCACCACTCCCTCCGGCGGCAAGGTGCAGGTTCCCGGATTCTTCTACCGACCTTACACGCGCCAGCTGGAGGGACGCGAGGAACGCCTGTCTCCCGCAGGCGAACCCGATTGGCGCATCCGCTTTGCCCCGACGCAGGTGGGTAAGTATCAGGTGGTGGTCACCGTACGCGATAGCACAGGTAAAACGGTGCGCTCTCAACCTGTTGCTTTTCAGTGCGTCGCCTCGCAGCGACCGGGATTCGTACGCCTTAGCAAGGACGATAAGCGATATTTCGCTTTCGATAACGGTCAGCCCTACATCCCCATTGGCGCGAACGTGTGTTGGGGCAGTAGTCGCGGCACATTTGATTATGATGACTGGCTGCCTCGCTACGCGCAGGCAGGGGGCAACTACTTCCGCGTATGGCTGGGTCCTGCATGGACCACTTTCGCTTTAGAACGAACCGGCGAACCGCGCGAACGCTACGGCGTCGGCAAGATAGACCTCGCGAATGCGTGGCGACTGGACTATGTGCTGAACATGGCACGTCGGCTCGGCATGTACGTGATGTTGTGCTTTGATAGCTTCAACGAGCTGCGCAAGCGACAGTACGGAGGGTTCCCCTACTGGGAAGAGACACCCCACAACGCCGCCAACGGTGGTCCGTTGAAGGAACCCATCGAGTTCTGGACTCATCCCGACATGCTCCGCGCCTATCGGGATAAACTGCGCTACCTGGTGGCGCGATACGGATGGTGCACCAACGTGCTGTGCTGGGAGTTCTGGAACGAGGTGGATATCGTAGGACCAGACGCATACAACCTGGAGCTTATCACCAAGTGGCATCGCGAGATGGGCGATTACCTGCGACGCATAGACCCGTGGAAACACCTCATCACCACCAGCTTCGCTGACTCGAACGGGCGCGAGCCCATTGACCGCTTGCCGCAGATAGAGTTCTCGCAGACCCACAATTACGGCTCGCGCGATATTTCTGCTGCCCTAACCTTCTTCCAGCGCAGGAAAGAGGCTTACGGTAAGCCGCACCTCGTGGGCGAGTTCGGCGCCGGTGCGATGGGCGAAGACCCTCGCGTGGACCCCACCGGCATCGCCTTGCATTCTGGCATCTGGAGCACCCTCATGGACGGCTCGGCAGGAACCGCCATGCTCTGGTGGTGGGACAATCATATCCACCCGCATGACCTATACGGTCACTTCGCCGCGCTTAGCCGATTCATCCGGGGAGTGAATTTCCCCAAAGAGGGGTTTCGGAGGGTGGAAAAAGCCACCTTTACCCCGAAACAGCCCGCCGTATCGCCCGCCTACAACGACCTGACTCTGCAGGGACCGACCTCGTGGGAACCTCACCCTTCCAACCGCCCCACGACGGTGCAGATAGATGCCGAAGGCAAGGTTACTGTCCGCGAACAGGTTGCTGGCTTATTGCACGGTCTGCGCAACCACCGCGACAAGCACAACCCGCTCACTATCGAAACAAACCTGCCCCACCCCACACGCCTGCGCATTTTCGTCACGGGTGTATCGGGATACGGCGGAGCACATCTGGTTGTGGAACGCAACGGTGTGCGCGTGCTGGACAAGGATATGCCTGACCCAGACGACACGCAAAAGGGGGATACCCTCCATCAGTACGACGGCGAGTACACGGTGGAGATACCTGCGGGCAAACAGACGGTGAAGGTAGAGAACATCGGCAACGACTGGGTTTTCGTCTCGTATGTGCTGGAGAAGGCGGTAAAGCAAACCGAGCCACCCCTGCGCCTGTTCGGCTTACACGGCAGGAAGACATCGCTGCTCTACATCGAGCACAGTCAGCACACGTGGTATCAGGTGAACGTGGTGAAGCGACCGCCTCCGCCTGTGCCACCGACTACCCTGCACATTGCCGACTGGATGCCGGGACGCTATCGCGTGCAGCTGTGGGATACCTACGAAGGGAAGCCCCTGTCTACCCACACGGTTGCGGTGGACAGGTCCGGCTTGAAGTTGGAACTGCCTCGAGTAGAGCGAGACATCGCGCTGCGGCTGGAAAAGGTGTAGATTCGTACCTTGCGGAGAGGGTAGTAGTTTACCACACGTGATTATTTGGATGCAGACAAGGCGGTTTTTTTACGTCTGGGCACGACGGGGTGAACCTAACCCCCCGTCCCTCTTCCCTACGGAGGAAGGGGGCGTTCGACACGAGGCTCCCCTCTCCTTGCAGGAGAGGGGTCGGGGGAGAGGTTGACCAACCAGACACGGCGGGGGTGATTACGAACGGTTCTGCTAGCGCGAAGTAATATGGTGACCGGATAGCGCAAGATTGCAGCGACACCGGTGCGCGATAGATAGCCATTACACCGCCTGCGCTTCCAATGCCACCCGGAACTGCTGTTGATAGAGGTTGGCATAGATACCGCCGTACGCCAGCAACTGCTCGTGAGTGCCGACCTCTTTGATCTCGCCCTTTTCCATCACTACAATCTTGTTCGCCTTGACGATGGTGGAGAGGCGGTGAGCAATCACGAAGCTGGTGCGTCCCTGCATCAGCCGCTCCAGAGCCTCCTGAATGAGCGCTTCGGTTTCGGAGTCCAGCGCGCTGGTGGCTTCATCCAGAATGAGAATGCGCGGGTCGCTGAGGATGGCACGGGCGATGGCAACGCGCTGTTTTTCCCCGCCGGAGAGTTTCACACCCTCTTCTCCGATGCGCGTTTCGTAGCCCTTGGGCAGCGCCTCGATGACGTGGTGGATATTGGCAGCACGGGCAGCCTCGTACACCTCTTCGTCGGTGGCGTCCAGCCGTCCGTAGCGGATGTTCTCCATAATGGTGGTGTTGAACAGGATGGTTTCCTGAATCACCACACCGATCTGGCGGCGCAGGCTCTTCAGTTTCACGTCGCGGATGTCGATGCCGTCGATGCGGATGGCGCCGGAGGTCACGTCGTAGTTGCGCTGCAGCAGGTTTACCATCGTGGTTTTACCTGAACCCGACTGACCAACCAGAGCGACCATCTCGCCCGGCTCCACGATGAGGTTGATGCCTTTGAGCACAGGTTGACCCGGTTCGTACTCAAACCAGACATTATCAAACTCCACTTTGCCCACGATGGGGGGCATCTCGATGGCATCGGGCTTGTCCTCGATAGCGGGCTTGGTGTCCAGCGTGTAGAAGATGCGCTCCAGCGCGGCATTGGTACGGGCAATCATGTCGTTCATCTGAATGAGGCGTAGGATAGGACCGTACATGTAGCCGCCGATGTAGGAGATGAACGCAATCAGCGAACCGGGTGACATCACTCCCGAAATCACCAGACGACCGCCATACCACAACATCAGCGCGGTACCCAGCGCACCGATGACCTCCGCGATCACCCACAGCAGTGTGCCCATCACACCCTGCCGCACGTTCAGCACCAGCAGCTCGCGTGTTTGCCCCAGAAACTGGCGTACTTCGTAGCGCTCCTTCGCGTAGGACTTGACTACCGCTACACCTGCCAGCTTTTCCTGCAGGTCGCCAAGCATTACATCGCGCTCGTGCCGGATTTGCCGACTACTCTCTTTCAACTTGTTGACGAAAGCCAGATAGTTGAGGATATAGATGGGGAAGACCGAGAGGGCGACCAGCGTCAGCACCCAGTTCTTGGTGAAGGCGATGACGAGCACCGCCGCCAACGTCACTCCGTCCGAAATCATGTTGACGAAACCGCCGGTGAGCAGCTGATTGATGGTTGCCACGTCGTTGATGACGTTGGACATCAGCTTGCCCGTCTGGTGCTTCTCGAAGAAGCCGATAGACAGCGATTGCATATGGCTGTACAGCTTTCGGCGGATATCGTACATGAACCGCTGTCCAAGATAGGTAATGGTAACCGCCAGCGCGTAGCCTACCACCCCTGACGCGGCGGAAATCCCCACGATAGCAAAGAAAACGCCCCACAGGGGGAAGGGTTCGCGTTTGATCAGGTGGTCGGTGATGTACTGGATGATGAGGGGCATAGGCAGTCCGAGCCCCGCGCTGAGGAAGGTCAGCACCGCTGCCAGAACCATGGTGCGCCGGTAGGGGCGCAGCTCTTTCAGGAAACGGACGAGATTTTTCATGGCAGGACACGGTATCAGTTACCTTATTGTACCATCATTTCCGCGCCGCATACAACCTGAAGAGGGAACACTTCTTCTCCGAAAATAGTAGCGGGGCACGCCGTGCTAATAAATCCGGGCAGGAAAGTGGTATAATGTGATAGACGTGTGCTTTGCTTCCCTGCGTCAAGATGCCGCAATGGTGCCCCGTTTTCCCGTGTGAATTATCCGGTATTTTCGGGAACAACCCTAATGAACCGCTAAGGCATCACCGCATTTTGCGTGAGGGAGGAACGACTTTGAAGGGGTACATATCGCGTGAGAGCTGGATTATCGCGGCGATTTGCGTGGCAGACCTCGTCTCCACGTTAATATTCGTACACCATCACGGCGCCAGAGAAGGCAACCCGCTGATGGATTTCTACCTGCAGAAGGGCGTGGTGCCCTTCGTCCTGGCGAAATGCACGATGTTCTTGTTGCCCATCGCGATTATCGAATGGGCGCGTCGCCACAACCCGGACTTTGTGCGACGCATGGCGCGGTTCGCCATAGCCGCGTACGTGGGACTGTATGTGGTTGTGGTGGCAAAGGAAAACATCCTGCGTCCTGCACCGCCTCAGCCGGTTCCCCCGGCAGTGATGAGCTTTTACGGACCCGACTATATGCGCCGGCTGCAAAATGTTGCACCGCCGTCGTACTATGAATACAGAGGTTCGCGCGTGGTAAACGCAGACGGAATGTGGCGATAATCGTGTGAATACGCAATGCGAGCGATAACACCGCCTCCAGCATCTGGAGGCGGTGTGTGCTTATTCCACCTCAAACTGCGAAATCTGCACCACCGTCTCCCCGGTACTTCGCGACCACCTTCGGGCGCACAGCGTCACCCCACCAGCGGCGAGAGGCTTCTCGTCCGTGTATTGGAGCAGTAATTTGCCGTCCTGTTCGACCTCTATTCTGCCTCCGCGCACCCGTATGAGCAGGTTATGCCACTCCGAATCGGGTGTAAAGGGCGCGGTGATCAGGTTCTGCCGATCCCCGTCGTATTCTCCACTGGCGGGCACTTTGTGCAGCTGGGCATCGCGACCGGTCAACAGCAGGGCGTAGCAAGCCTCTGTTCCGCAACGAAAACCCACCCAGAAGCCGTCGCGCCAATCAGACCCCCGTGAGAGCAGCCGGTAACGGACTTTCAGCGCGTAGTCCCTCCACGTGTTGTCGCCTGCGCTGGCGCCACGAGGTAGCCAGCCGTCCTCGATGCAGTTCTTGCCTTCGTAGAACCCATCCCGTATCTGCCATGTGCCCGCGTTCACCGTAAAGGTAGGAGAGCCGCTGCTACCGGGGCGGTAGCTGGCGAAATTCACCCTTCGGGGAGAATCGGCGAAGGTGATGGTGCCGAATCGCCCGGGGCGGTGGAAAGTGTCCGTCGGTGACCATGCCTGAAACTCGGCGGTGGCATCGGTGCTGTCTTTTGGGCGTTCGATCCGGTAGAACTGGGCACGCCAGGTATCTCCCACATACACCTGTTCGCCTTCTGGCAAGACTTCCTTCAGCGGTATCGCCAGCTCAGCCGTCCAGCCGGTGTCGCGGTCGGTGCGGTCGTTGACGGTACCGTTCACGAAGGTTGCCCAGCGCAGTCCGTTTGCGTTCCATCGGGCGTTCTCCTCCACATCGCCCGGGTTGCCGTCCTTTGCCTCGGGGGTGTTCAGGTCGATGAGCGCACCCAGTGGGTTCAGGTCTATCTCTTTATAGTTCTGTCCTCGCCCGGGAGGGTCCAGATATACCTCCACCGCCTCCCCTTCCCAGACGTATGCGTCGCGCTGGGTGTACACCGACCAGATGTCCGGGTCCTCGCACTCAAAACCCACGTACAGGAACTGATTGTCCCACAACAGCCGTGCAGTGGTGCGCACAGTCGGTGTTAGCCCGATAAGCGCGGGAGCATTGGCGGGGTTAAATCGCCATTGCAGATGCACCGTTGCCGCGTTTTGCCACACCGCATCGTCCAGCTTGCCGTCGATGATGGGGGGCGCAACGGTGTGGGGCACTATCGCCCGCTTGGGCGGAGGTGGTGTGCTGGAAGCCAGATAGTTCAACACGTCCGAAAGGATGCTCAGCGCTTGCTCAGGGTCGGCGATCAGGCGATGCCAGATATAAAGGACTCTTGCGCCGCGGAAGTCACCCTGTTTGAACTCCACCAGCGCGATGCCCTCGCCGTACTCCTTGCCAGTGTCGTCCTTTAGGGTAAGCACAGGGATATAAGTCGCCTCCTGCTCGTCCCAGATGTTCACCATGGGGCGCCAACGCAGGTCACCGTCGGTAGGGAAGGAGAACTCGTCGGGTAAGCTGGTCACAATCTGCTGGTTGGGGTTGCGCACGAATCGTAGGGAGACGCCCTGCGGTGGTTTCTCCCAACCTCGTACCTCCTTGCCTTTCAAGCGGTCTTCCCTGCCCTCGGTGCCTCTGCCGCTGATAGGCATACCGATTTGGGGTGCAAACGCAACAGGTGTTCCGCGCTCGTTGTAGTAGAAGGGGTAGGGCTGGGTGGCAGATACCAGCAGAGTGCCTCCTTTACGCATATATTCGAGAAGCGCCCTATCACCATCACCCTGCTCCCGCACGGTCTGATAGTAGTTTTCACCACTCAGGTAGAGGGCTATCGGAAAACGTGTGGGTGTAAAGACGCCCACATCGACAAACTCGTGTGGCGTCAACCAGTATAGTAGTCCAAATGCTCTGGCGCGGTTGACCGCTTTCATCAGAGGATGTCCCTGTGGGGAGACGCCCGGCGTGGGAATGAGCGCAACCGCTTCCACCGACTTCAGCTTGTCGGTCACCTGTTGCCAGCGTTTCTGCATCTGTTGTTCCGCCAGATAAGCCTGTCGACGATTTTGCAGGGCTGTCAACACAGGCTGAAGTTGCTCTTCGGGCAGGTCGCTCAGGGTGAGCGCGAACAGAGCGCATCCTTGTGGGGTGACCGTTCGCAACTCCCCTTTCAACGGGTGCGCTACCATCCATAGCCTCCACTGCAGCACAGGAGGCCATCCCTGTACCGCAGGCGCGCCCTTGTCCAGAGTAACGGCTTCCGTGCTCGCATCGGCATAGGTGAGTTTCAGTTGCCCCTGCGGCTCGTCGGAAACCAGCGCGAAGAGCATCGTTGCTTTGTGCGCCAGGCGAACCGGCTGACGGGTCGCCGCTTTTGCGTCGTTGAGGGTCGGCTCTATCAGCGAGAAGGGCACACCCCATAGGAAGCGCATTCCCCCGAAGAAGCCTGCGGTGCTGCGGTTATCGTCCCAGTTCAGGTTGAGGAGAACGTCAGCCTGCTCTGCCAGCGAGATCTCCTCGAAGCCGGGGAAGGGCACACGCTCTTGTGGATGGCGCGGTTTGGCTATTGCCGGGTTAACAGATGGGGCATCGGCGGGAACGTCCCCGACCCGTATCCAGTCGCCCTCTTTCACCCCACGCACCAGTAGAGTGTCGTGTCGTTCGGCGAATCGCTGCACCGCCTGCGTTTCGGTATCGTTAATGAACACCCGTTTCGCACGGAGGTCGGCAAGCGGGAACGTCAGCACCACGTCGAAACGACCCTCTGCATCTGCCGAGGGTGGCTTGCCCTTCAGGCGCACGGCGAAGTTGCCCCCCTTGGCGGGGCGATACGTAGCGACGTCGGTGTGCGTGCCCGCAATATTGAACGCCATTGCCGTTTTTTCACCGCAGACCACCCGCACCTGCGTGCCCGCTACGGGATAAATGAGCTTTTCCAAACCACCCCACAAGCCGCCGTAGGTGCTGCGCGTGCCCATCGGTTGTTCCGCACCGTCATATAGCCCGTATCGCTCGGCGAATGCGTTGCCGTAGTCGGCGACCGAGGGGTACATCTCGTCGCGGAAAAGCAGGGGGAAACGCTCCAACATCCCGCGCAGATAGTGGCCCAATATCGGGTCGCCTGTGTGCACGTAGGTCAGCAACACCCCAACGGCGGTTTCCCAGATTTCATTGGCGCATGCCGCCCCTAACCAGGGCAAACCGGAGTTCGGCTCCATGAAGAAGGAGGCGTCGATGTCATCGTTCGGGTTGTTGTCGGAGGCGAAGATGGGCAGGCAGCGGTAAACGAGACTCCGTGCCAACTTTAGGGCAAGGTTTGCCAGCTCCAGCCGCTGTGGGTCGTCGCGGAAGGTGAAATGGTATTTCAGCAAGAAGGCGGCGATGGGCGCGGCATCCCAGGCGAACATCGCGGCGGGCACATCGGGATAGCAGTTGCGGGTGTAGAGGATGTACTTGCTCCAGCGCACCACGCCGTCGAGGATGGGCAGCCATTCGGCATTGCGCTCGTTGCGGTAGGCGTCCAGAAAGGCGAGAGCAATCAGCCAGTTGTTCACGTTGTGCAGTGTAGGCACGTTTTTGCCAAATTGTGGTCGCCAATCGCCCTCCAGAGGCTTGCGCCACGCAACGCACTGCTCGCCGTTCACCGTGAACCTCTGCGCTAGTGCCGCCAGCTGCGCCAGGTCTTCGCGTAATCCGGCAATAGCCTGCCCATTGTTCTGGGCATATACATAGTCGATGGGGCTGTCCCAATTTACCCCATAGCTCTCCAGATTGCCGTCCAGAGAGAAGGGGTCATTCTGTGTTCGGTACAGCAGTCTGCCCAGCGAGGGCATGGGAAACCGCTCCAATCGGTATTCTCTGGGCAGCCACAACAGGTCGTTCAATGGCGGGGCGGAGGCGAGCCTCTGGCGGTAGGTGCGCCAGATATAGTCGTTAACAAACAGGTTGGGGTCGTCTTCGTAATGCAGGTCAGTGTGATACAGGATACGGAAGCGTGAGGTGAACAGGTCGCCGTCCTGCGGGTAACGCAGCTGGTTATACGGCTTGCCATAAGGCAGGGTAAGGCAGAAGAACTGCTTTGCCCCTCGCGACTGCCAGCAGTAGGTACTACCCAGGTTGTGCTCGCTATGGTCGGTCAGGCGAGCATCGAAGAACTCATAGGCGATATATTTGCCCTCGTCCGGCTTCCATAAACCCACTACCGGTACGGGGTATGCTCCAATTGCGGGCGCATACATCCAGTCTGGTGACCACGCCGATACCACCGTTGCGCTGGAAGTGCCGTATGCGCCTTGCATCACATGCTCGTCGACAACAGGTGTGGGTATCACCCAGCCGCGCTGGTGGAAGATGGGCGCGCCAGGCACGGAGCAGGCGAACAGGTGCAGGGGCTGTTTGCCGTGCGTGGCTTCCCAGACGACGGGCGCGAACCGCTTCACGGAGACGCGGAAGG
Source organism: uncultured bacterium (assembly GCA_938027655.1). Lineage (GTDB taxonomy): Bacteria > Armatimonadota > HRBIN16 > HRBIN16 > HRBIN16 > HRBIN16. Next base: position 10,803 of record CALJAP010000179.1, read on the forward strand.
AGACCTGAGGGTAGGGGTTGCTCTGCGTGAACCCGACGCTCACCACCGTATCCTCGCCTACCTCCCACGAGCCATCGGTGCGGAAGCCGGAGAAAAGTATTTGCTGCGCCTGTGTTTGGGCACGGGTGGCAACAAGTGCGCCGTTTGCGTGGAACAACACGTCGGCGAGCACGCTGTTTCCTTCTTGAAGGCGGAAACCGATGTAACGGTTGTCCTCGCGCAAGGGGACACATCGCAGGGAGCCGCTGACAATGGGGGATTGTGCCGTTGTTGACAGCACGCCAGACAAGACCAGTGTCACGATGATTGCTGTGTTCGACGCGACCTTGAGCATCTACTTCCACCTCGCCTTTTCGTACATTGATCTCTCGATAGTTCTTCTCTGAAGGAGGAGCAAATCCTGCGAGAGACAGTTTTTCATCGCTGCACCCCACGATTGGAATCATGGGCTAAGAGGGAAGCAAAATCCGCCTGCGCGGATTACAAAACCTGTGAAGACAGGTTTATCCTCATCACAGCCCACCATTTCAATGGTGGGGGAACTGTTTTTGACCCCATTTTGTCTTACTGAGCGTCACAGGCAAGCAGAACGTTCTTGTCAATATCAAAATACCGTTGTAGCCGCAGGCTTGAGCCTGCGCCAAAGGTACGCAACCTGAAGGTTGCGGCTACATGGGGAGTAACAGGCAGGCGTAACTACTCTACTCCCATCCGAATAATCACGTGTGGCAAGGTAATAGACATCTTCTGCCAAATTTGCTATATTTGAAAGCACTATCGAAGCAGGGAGACAATCGGTGGCACGAGAGGAGATAACGGTTCGTTCGGAGGATGGCGCAAAGCGCGTTGTACTCACCGTAGATGGCGAAGAGGCGAGCGAGTGCTGGATTATCCCGCTGACCATCCGCGTGGGCGTGGCGACGGTGCGCATGGACGGCATCGGTGGGGTAGCTACCAAGCCAGAGTATCGCCTGAAGGGCTACGCCAGCCGCGTGCTACAGAGGGCGATAGAGGAGATGATCGCCGGCGACGCAGCGATAACCATGCTGTACGGTATCCCTAACTTCTACCACCGCTTCGGCTACGTGACGGCGGGACCGGAGTACGGGGTCTTTCTGCACGGTGTCGCGCGTGATGAACCGTTACCGCCAGGCTGGTCGGTGCGCGAATTCACCCCGCAGGATTTCGCCTCTGTCCGCCGGGTATACGAGAAGGCAACGGCATTCGCCACCGGCGCGGTGGTTCGGGCGGAAGGTTGCCGAGTCTGGCAGAAACTGCTCGAAACGCCCGGCAGCTACCCGCAGGACGAGTGCTGGGTGGCTGTATCGCCTGAGGGGGTGGTGGAAGGCTATGCGTGGCGTGCGAGGTGGTGCTGGTCGATGCGGGATGTTCTGGAGCGCGAGTTCCCTGACGCACTCTCTTTTGGCGAGGTGGTGGCGGTGACGCCGGGCGCAGCGGATGCTCTGCTCGCTCTCTGTCGTCGACGCACTGCCGAAGAGGGGAAAGGGGAAGCGTTGCTGCCCGTTCCTCCCGATAGCCTGATAGCGCACGCGGCGCGTTACACCGATGCTCGTGCGGTGCAGTTGTATAGTGCAAACGGCGGCTCGATGGTGCGCGTGCTAAGCGTGGAGCGGTTGTTGCGTGCGCTGGAGCCTGAGCTCAGCCGACAGGTTCGCCAATGTGGGCGGAAAGTCGCGCCCTGCCAGATTACCTTCCGTACTGAACTGGGCGAGGGCGCACTGCTAGTCGGTGAGGAAGAGGTTCGTAGTGCGCGCTTTAGTGTGCAAGAGCAGGTGGAGGCATGTACTGCAGGTGAAAGCTATACCATCCGTCTGTCGCAGAGGACGCTGGCTCGGCTTGCGCTGGGCTTCGCTCCCGCCGATGACCTGTGTGCCCGTCTGTCAGAGCCACTGCCCGAGGAGGCGGTCTCTTTGCTGAAACTGCTCTTTCCTGTCCGTTATCAGCACGCTTACTTACCGGACAGGTATTAGGTGAGAAAAACTGCGAAGCAGGTGTCCCCTTTTTAGGGGGGTAAAACGGTAATATGTACAGAATACCGAAAAGAGGTTTACAGTGATGCGACAGCACGTGTTCGCTTTTCTGGTGGCGCTGGCGGTGTGGATAGTTATCGGAATTGTCCACACTGGACTCATCGCGCTCAGGGTAAACGCTCAGACAGGCAACATCTGGTCCAGATGCGTCCGCGTTGCCTATCCTATTGGCGATGCAGAAAAAAGATGTGTACCCCCGGCCTGCAGCAGTAATTGCCGCGGTCGTGTGGTTCTGGGTGGTCAATGCGACGTACCGGGGCCGCCAAACACGACATGCATAGCCTTCTCCACTGTTACGCCTGTGTACTACATATACAGCACAGGTTGCGTTTACTACGCGGGTAACTGTTATTGCACAAATGACTGGATCCTGGGCGAGAAGACTGGCGAGACCAAAATCACCCCCGATTGTAGAGAGGCAGTAGGTGGGTCATGAGGAGGAGAATGGGCATGCGCGGGTTACTTGTAGCGGTTTCCCTGTTTGCGGTGATTCTGGGGCGATGTGCTGCGCAGGGTGGCGTCGCACTATCAGACATACAAAAACAGCTGCACAAAAGGGAAACAGCCCTTCGCAACCTACGTACAGAGTGGGACGTATTGGTAGGCTCCAAAAGCCAAAAGCTCATAGTGCTGCCTTTCGAGAAGGGATACTGGCTTAGTGTGGAAACGCAAGCCGGCTCTGTACAGCAAGAGGCTGTGCTGCTATCCGAACAGCCCTACGCGTACATCTGGAGATTAAGTTCATGGAGTTCAACTCCTGTCGTGCAAAACCTTACCTGGCTCTTCGGCTCAAGGCTGTTGCCATCGCTTGTGGGCGTCAACCTCCTTCGCTTCTACGACATCAGTGCGGGCGATGTAAAGGTTGAAAACGATGGCCGGCACGTTCGGGTGTCCGGGTATCTACACAAGGAGTTTCCTCCTCCGATTTCTGGCTTGCCGGTGCGAGCAACCATGGTTCTCCTGCTGGACCACCGGCGCAACTACACAACGTCGGAAGCCTGGTTGTACTTCAACACCCCCGACCAAGTACTTGAAAAAATGACAGTGCTGGAGTGGGCGAACCATCAGGGAAATTGGATTCCAGCAAAGGTCGAGTTTACTGGCAGGGGCTTGCAACCTCTGCGCGTTCATCTTGTCGGGATACGAAATAGCTCTGACGAATCGCCCAAATGGTTTACCATCCCGATGTGGGTTAGCGATTGGCGCCTCGGCATAAATGGAAGCGGTGTCTCAGCCTACGAGTTCAAGGGGCAGCTGCCTCGCCTGGAGGAACTTCCCATGTTGCGGGGTAACGGGAAAGTAAAACCAACTCCATTTGTTCCATCTGAGAGCTCCAAAGGAGGCGCAAGCGCGTTTATCTTCCCTTTTTACTCATCACCGTCGGCGTGCTGTGGTACTGGCGGTTGAGGCGGGCGGAGGGTAAAAGATAGGGTTGTGCGTACTGCGGAAAGGAGAGAGGGTTGCAGGAAGAGCAGGCACAGCAGATTCGACAGCAGGTCGTTCGCTACTTGCGCAAGCGTTGCCACCCACAGGAGGTGGACGACCTGGTGCAGGATTGCCTGTATCGTGTGCTGGTGGCGGAGGCACGGGGGCTGACGACCGAGCCTGAACTGGTTAGCCGTATCTGCCATGCGGTGTGGGTAGACCATGTGCGTCGCAGTCAGAGGCGTAACGAACTGGAGTACATGGTAGAAGAGGACTGTGCCCCTGTCTCGTGGGAGGAACAGCTGGTCATCTCCATCGACGTGCACGCTTGTCTGCAGAGGTTGACCGCCTCGGAGCGGGATCTGGTGCAGAGGCATTACATTGACGGCGAGACGTGTGCCTCTATCGGCGAGCGGTTGGGTATCGACGAGGAAACGGTCAAAAAGCGATTACAGCGGTTGAAGCAGAAACTACGCAATCTGTTAGCGGACTACGGGGGGGGTACATAAATGCAACGTAAGCGATGGGTACCTCTGGTGTTGATATGGCTTGGGGTCATCTGGCTGGCGCAGATGGGCATGGCGCAGGCAGGCGGTCATCATGGGGTATGGATTATCGGCAAGCGTGTGGACCTGGGCGTGCTGTCTGCTGGCGAGGTGGCTCAGACGGCAGTGACGGTGGTGAACCTGTCTGTCCGTGGTTTGGAGATGGAGGCGTTACCGAGTTGCGGATGCACGGTAGCGGAGGAGTCGAGGTCTGCGTTGGGGGCTTTTGGGTGGAAGCGGTTGCCTGTTCGCGTGGACACGGCGGGTTTGGGGGTGGGGGTACACGGCAAGGTGTTGCGCTTGAGTTTTCGGCGTGGCAGGGAAAGCTGGCAAGAGGATGTGTTATTGCGTTTCACCGTGCGTAAGAGCATGTCACCTGTTGAGGGGGTAAAACGGTAAT
>CALJAP010000180.1 GCA_938027655.1 uncultured bacterium
CCGTCCCACGATTGAAATCACAGGCTATGGGGGAGTGCCAATCCGCCTGCCCGGATTGGGGGAAACCTGCGAAGGCAGGTTTGCTTCTTGCATAGCCCATCATTTCAATGGTGGGGGAGTTGTTCATGGTTCGTTTTTTTGAAAAGCCGTCACAAGAGTTTCAGAACACTGCGGGAACTGTGCTGTCGGTTCCACTATACTACGCACCGGCGAAGCTGTCAAGCATTTTTGCGGGGTGTGGGGGAAAATTTGTGATAAACCTCACCCCCAGCCCCTCTCCTACGAGCAGAGGGGAGCCGCGCATCGAACGCCCCCCACCCCCGACACCTCTCCCGAAGTTCCTTTTGCTAAACGCAGGCTAAAGCCTGCGGCTACAGGCTATGGATAGTGATGTCTTTCAGCGCAAGGCGCGCCAGCCCGACTGCTGGCGAAACATCGGGCAGGATAACTTGCGCTTTAGGGTACTCCGCCAGCACCCGCTCGCGCAGAGGGGCGATTACCCACTCGCCCGCCCGAAATACCCCGCCACCCAGCACCACCGGAAACGCCTCCTCCGGGCTGAACAGCTTCCGCGCCACCACCAGCACGTCATTGCCCAGCGTCTCGCCCGCCTCGCGCAGGATGCGTTGTGCTACCCGGTCGCCTGCATCCGCTGCCCGACTAACACGAACCGCAAAACCCGCCAGCACGTGACGAGGTAGGTTGTCTCGGTAAACCCGTTGGATGATGTCCCATAGATGCTTTAATCCGAAATAGTCCATCATCTCCTCGCGCAAGATAGTGCTTTCGCCACGTCCGTCCGCCGCGCGAATCACCGCGCGCAGAGCGTGCAGTGCGATGTCGGTCGCGCTGCCTTCATCTCCCAGTAGCATTCCCCAGCCGCTGACGACAGCATGTTTTCCCTCTCCACGCCAGCCCACCGTGCTGGAACCCGTGCCCGCTACCACACCGATGCCGTACGGCTCCAGCACACCGCCCGCCGCCAGTACCGCCCGGTGCTCGTACGCACCTCGCCACTCTGCATTGGGGAACGCCTGCTGGATATAAGTGCGAAGAGAGGGAATATCCGCCAGCATCACCGAGTAAATCCGTACCACTTGATTGCAGTCCACTGCTTCTGCAAGCTGAGTCAATACCTCCTCAACAGACCGCTCGCACTCCTCCAGAGACACGAAGTTGAGATTAACACCCCCGCTCCGTGCGCAAGCGACCACCTCGCCCGCCTCGTTCAAGATAACGCCCTCAGTCTTGCTACCGCCGCCGTCTACCCCCGCGACTAGCATGTCAGTACACCTCCGACTGTGGCAGATACGCGCTCCATGGGGAAAGCATCTTGCCCTCGGCATCCCGCTGTACAGCGATTACGCTGGCAGGTACCTCGCCAACATGTCCATCCGCGAACAGCATGTTAATCGTATTGCCATGTCGGGTGCGCAGCTGACGATAGTCGTCCCAGCGACCGTTTCTCGAGAAAATAGCCAGCCTCTGCACATACCGCGCGTCTTTATCGCTCCGGTTGTCCGGCGTGTCAAAACCGATGAACAGAGCCTGCTGCTCGGCGGGAACGTCGGGCAGGGGATGTGTGTTCAACCCATCTAGCGCGCTGTCCGCGAGCACTGCCAGCTGCGAACCGGCGGCGGGTAGCCTGCCAGGGCGTGCCCCGGATGCGGGTAAGAAGAAGCCGTACGAGACGTGCCGCTTTTGCTCTGAATCGGGGTCTATATACGGTGGCTCCTGCTTCGCGGGGTCTGCCGGACAGTATAGCCGCTTGGCATCCAGGTACCCCCCGATGAGCATCGGCCAGGTGACCAGCTTGTTATCCCGCTGCTTGTCGCGGTAATACGCCAGAGGGAGGGTTTCGTCCCAGTCCAGCATGTACGTGCGCAGCGCGCTGGACATTTCGCGCATGTTGCTCAGGCAGCTGGCGTTCAGCGACCGCCGACGCAGGTCTAAATAGCCCGGCACCAGCACCGCCAGCACTGCCAGCGCAATGCCTATCACCCATAATCGTTCCCGAAAGGTTGGACCCTGTTTCCGCTGTTCTTCCTCCAAGTGATACCTCCTTACTGAAGGCTATGGCTTATCATGAACCTCTCAATCGGTTGTCGCCCACAGTGCAGAGATGGGCTGTGCCCATAACCCCTCGCCGAACGGTAGCGACCGCTCACCCCAGTATAATACGATGCCGCGCACGAAACGGTTGCCCGCTGCCTTTTGCAGACTCTGTGGTGGATTTTCCACCGGTAACGCAAACCTGTGTGAAGCCCCTCTCTCGCGCGGAGAGGGGCTGAAAGGTTTTTTTGTCTTGGACGCCTACTGATACCTCTTGAACAGCTGTTCCACGCTGGAGTTCTCGGTGTATGCCTGCTGTTTGATCGTCGCTACCTGTTCGTCCAACGTAGGGCGGTCTACCCGATACAGGATGCCAATAGGAAACACGCCGTCCTCTTCTGCCAGGCGCAGCGCGGCGAACTTGTCCGTGGGGTCGTGTGTATCGGGTATCTCGGTCACCTTGCCTTTGTAGTAGTCGTAGGTTTGTACCTTGTTGAAAGTGACGCAAGGGCTGAATACGTCCACCAGTGCAAAGCCGGGGTGCCTGATTGCTTCGGCGATAATCTTCGCCAGCTGGTTGGGCATGCTGGAGTAACCGCGCGCCACAAAGGTAGCCCCTGATACAATGGCGATTTGCAGCGGGTTCAGGGAACCCTCTATGTTGCCGAAGGGGGTGGTTTTTGTTTGAAACCCGATGGAACTGGTGGGTGAGGTTTGTCCCTTCGTCAAGCCGTAAATCTGGTTGTTCATCACGATGTAGGTGATGTCGATATTGCGCCGCGCGGCGTGTGGGAAGTGTCCTAACCCGATGGAATAGCCATCGCCGTCGCCTCCTACGCCGATAACCGTCAGGTCTGGACGAGCCAGCTTGATGCCTGTCGCTACAGGCAGCACGCGCCCGTGCACGCCGTGAAAGCCGTATGTTACCACGAAGCCCGGCAGTCGGCTGGAACATCCAATGCCGGATACCAGTACCGTCTTGTCGGGATCCAGGTTCAGCTGGCTCATCGCTTTGAACAGCGCGTTCAATACGCCGTAGTCGCCGCAGCCGGGGCACCAAATGGGTTCCAGGTCGCTTTTGTAGTCCTTCGGCTGTCGCTGAACAGGCTGGGTTTCTATGCCCAGAGTCTGGATTTCTGCCATCTTGCTTCCTCCTGCCTCACATCCGGGCAACGCGGATGATTTGCTCTTTTATCTCTTCGGGGTCAAACGGCAACCCTGTGTCCTTCGCGTAGGAGACAGGGTGGACGTTCGTTTGCGAGCGTAGATACGCGGCAAACTCGCCGGTGAAGTTTCTCTCCGGCACCAGCACCTTCTTCACCTTGCTGGCGAACTCTTCTATCATCTTTACCGGCAAGGGCATCAGCATCTTGGGGTAGAGCGCGGCAGCTCTGACGCCTTCCCGCTCTGCGAGTTGCATCGCCTCACGAATAACGCCCTCGGACGACCCCCAGCCGATGATGCCTACCTCTGCACCTTCGGGTTCGCCCCAGATGCGCACAAACTGTTCCGCGTAGTGCTCACCCAGATGCTGCAACTTGCGGAACCGCTTGCTCTTCATCGCCTGCAGGTTTTCGGGCGTGTAGGTGGGGTCGCTGAACTCGTTATGCTCGATGCCGGTAGCGGTATAGGCTAAACCGGGCATACCCGGTATCGCCATCGGAGAGATGCCCGTCTCGGTAATAGCGTAACGAGCATACTCGCCGTTAGTGCCCGCTTCAGGGGTAATGCGCTCCCAGCGAGGCACCAGCGCTAAATCGGGCTTAGGGATAGTGCACCGGCGATGCGCCAGCGACTGGTCAGAAAGCACAATCACCGGCAGCTGGTACCGCTCGGCGATGTTCAGGGCGTGCTGTATCAGGTAGAAGCAATCTTCCACGCTGGTAGGCGCCATTACCACACGCGGTGATTCGTTGTGCACGCCGTAGAGGGCGATGTTCAGGTCGCCCTGGGAGGTCTTGGTGGGCAATCCGGTGCTTGCTCCACCGCGCTGTACATCCACGATGACCGCCGGAATCTCCGCTTGCGCCGCCAGGTTGATTTGCTCCACCATCAACGAGAGCCCGGGACCGGATGTGGCGGTCATCGCCCGTTTGCCCGCATACGCCGCGCCCAGCACCATGCCCAGCGCCGCGATTTCGTCTTCCGCCTGCACCACTACCCCCCCGAAGCGCGGCAACACCGGCGCAAGAGCCTCCATGATGTCGGTGGCGGGGGTGATGGGATAGCCTGCATAGAAGCCCAAACCGCCGTGTAACGCTCCAAGCGCCATCGCTTCGTTACCGTTGATAATCAGGCGGTTGGGATTGACCTCTTCTATTCCGCCGAGCAAAGGCTGGAGGCACTCCGTATACTGCGAGACGTAGTTGTAGCCTGCATGAAGCGCCTGATAGTTCTTCTGCACGACCTCCTCGCCCTTGCGCTTAAAGGTCTGCTCGGCAATTTGTTCTCCCGCTTCCACCGGCGCGCCGACATAGCGCAGCAGAGCCCCCAGCGCTACCACGTTCTTGGTCAACACCGAGCCGATCTCTTTCTTGGCTATTGTGCCGATGGGGATAGGGATGACGCAGGTATCGGGTAGTTCGGGGACGGACACGCTGTCGCTGTCGTAAATCAGTGTGCCACCCGCACGCAGCGAGCCGATATTATCGCGGTAGCCCTCTTCATTGAGCGCAACGAAAACGTCTACGCGACTGCCGTAGGAAAGAAGTACGTGGTCTGCGACACGTACCTGGTACAGGACGGTGCCCCCTTTGATTTCTGCAGGATAGGTGCGGAAGGTGTATACCTCATAGCCCAGCCTGGCCAGTGCTGTCGTCAGCATTTCGCCCAGGCTCAACACCCCTTCGCCGGACTCTCCCGCAAGGCGCACCACAAAGTCTGTCCGCGAGCCTTCCATCGATTCCACCCCTTCGTGTTGTTGCAGTGCGACATCGCACCTGTGCCTTTCATTATTCTGTAGCCGTGCGGGTCGCACGAACTTGGCTATACAAAAGATTACTCTTTTGCTACACCTCGAAATATTATACCTCAATAATTAACTTTTTGCTCCGATTATCAATACATCTGTCCCCTCGCGGGGGCAAGTGGTCCGTTAAGCTTCGCCTGCGGCGGGCGACGTTTCCACTGAGCGGTTCTCCTCTCATTCTGGACGTTAGCGGCGAGAGAAGGGGGCTCCCCTGCTGGGCCAATCCTTCACGATAGCGCATTTGCAGCAGAGCAGCTGAGTCTTGCAACTTTTTCACCGCTTTGCATGGTATAATGGAAATAGCAAACAATCGCAAAGGCGATGGAGGTCCGCCTGCCCTTCGCTAGAGGGGCGAACCGCCCGAAGGAGGCTAATGGCTCCTGTTCGGATGAACAGTGAGCCGTTTTTGCGTTTATAGGGGTTCAACCATGCATCTGCCGGAGATAGCGCTGGAAGAGGCACTGCAGGAAGGCGAATGCGCTCTGTGCTGGCTGGCGCAGAAGCAACTGTTGCGTCGAGTGGATACGCTCTTTGCCGAACATGTCAACGATCCGCAGTGGCGACAGTTGCTGCGGGAAGGCAAAGGTTTCTGTGCCTATCACGCCCACCTGGTGCTATCCCGAGCAGATGTGCTTTCTCTATCGATTATCGCTGAAGACCTGTTAACGCATATCTCGATAACTGCTTCAACGAAACGGGCACGCAGCGCGTGGCATTGCCAGTTGTGCGAGGCGCAGGCGCATGACATGGAGCAAATGGCGAAGCTGCTGGCACAACTGCTACGTCAGGCGGAATGGCGCGTACGCTACGAGGCAGGCAAAGGGCTTTGTCTGCCCCACCTGCGACAGGTGCTCATGAATGCCTGCCCGGAGGTGCAGACCTGGCTCACCGCCAACGAGAGCCAGCGATGGCAAGCCCTGCGCAAGCAGCTGCAGGAGGTTATTCGCAAGCACGACTACCGCTTCCAGCATGAGCCGTGGGGCGAGGAGATAGGCAGCTGGCGACGGGCGATGCACAAGCTCTACGGCGTCTTTGCTGAGGAGGTTCACAATGAACGATAGCCACCGAAGACACCTGTTCGCGCTACTGGTGCAGATGGAAGATACGGTCAGCCGTATCACTCAGGCAGGCTGGATGGGCATTTCGCCGTCCGGTGGGGGACAGCGATTGACCCCTTTGCCCCCCTCACAATGGCGGATGCTTCAAGAAGCTCTGGAAAGACTGGTGGACAGCTACCACGATGCGCTCAACCGCCTGGTGCCTGAACTGACGCAGCAACACGAGCAGCCAGAACCCATTGAAACCACTTACTACTGGCTACGGCTGCTGCTGGGTAGCCTGCACGACTCGCTCCTGCCTGAGCTGGACCCCGAACGGTTTGAGAAGCGGTACGGCAGTCTGAGTGAGGAGGAACGGGAGTCGCTACGTCGGTTACAACGCACCATCGAGCGCGAGCTGAAACATGTGCAGGACATCGCGCAGATGCACTTTCTGCCAAAACGATAAGGAGGTTTCCACAGAAGAATGAACGTCTGGTGGACGGCGTTTGTCTGGATCGCTCTGGCGCTAGCCGCATCGGTGGTTTCCGTTCGTCTGGCGTTGAGCGTTGCGCTGGCGGAAATCCTGTTCGGCGTGCTGGGAGGCAACCTGCTACACATCCAGCCCAACGAGTGGATCAACTTTCTGGCAGGGCTGGGCGGTGTGTTGCTCACCTTTCTGGCAGGCGCGGAGATTGAGCCTGCAGCGATGCGACAGCACTGGAAGGCAGCGCTGGTGATTGGCTTCGTTTCGTTCCTGGCGCCGTTCCTTGGGGCGATGGCGTATGCCTACTATCTCGCAGGTTGGGAACCCAACGCGGCGAAGATTGCCGGCGTTGCCCTGTCTACCACATCGGTCGCCGTGGTGTATGCGGTGATGATTGAAACCGGCATGAACCGCACCTCGCTGGGCAAGCTGATACTTGCCGCCTGCTTCGTCACCGATTTGGGCACGGTGGTCGCACTAGGGTTGCTGTTTGCTCATGCGAATATCTGGTTGCTGGTGTTCATCACCGTACTGGCGGTCACGCTGGCGATAGCACCGAGCCTCACCCGCTGGTTTTTCCGTGTGGTTGGCGCGCATACCAGCGAGCCACAAATCAAGTTCGTCCTGCTGATGTTGCTACTGCTTGGTTCGCTGGCGGTGAAAGCAAACAGCGAAGCGGTGCTGGGCGCCTACCTGCTGGGGCTGGTGCTGGCGGGTACGATGGAGAAAAACAGAGATTTTATGCACCGCATCCGTGCAATGACCTTCACCCTGCTGACGCCCTTCTACTTCTTGAAGGCAGGCTCTTTCATCTCCTTGTCTGCCCTGTGGGGTGCAGCGGGGGTCATCACCGTGCTGCTGGGCGTGAAGATGGCTACCAAGATTGCCGGGTGCTACCCGCTGTGCCGCGCTTTCCGAATGCCTCATCGGGAAGCCACCTACACTACCCTGTTGATGAGCACCGGACTGACCTTTGGTACCATCTCCTCGCTGTTCGGTTTAACACACGGATATATCACCCAGTCCCAGTACACGGTGCTGGTCACAGTGGTTATCGGTAGCGCGCTGGTACCGACCCTCATCGCGCAGACCTTTTTTAAGCCGTCGGTGCAGGAGGAGATGCAAGCACACGCGCCCATGCGGCGCGAATCCAGTCCTGCTTACGAGGAGGGATGACCTATGTATACACGCATTCTGGTCGGTTTTGACGGTTCGGAGGGGGCAGAGCGTGCGTTAAACGCGGGACTCGCGCTGGCAAAGGCACTCGAAGCCGAACTGCATGTGATTATGGTGGAGGAGGACCTGCCCAAATATGCCGCCACTATCGGCGAATACGACGAGGTGAAACAACAGCGCGACGCCTACTTCGCGCAGCTGGAGAAACAGGTGCACCTCGCTGCGCAGCTGGCAGGTGTATTGGTGCAAACGCATATCGTTGCAGGACATGAGGTGTGGTCTATTGTGGATTTCGTGAAGCACCATCAGGTAGACCTGGTGGTTATCGGGCACCAGGGGCATTCCACCCTGCACGAGCGGGTGTTCGGCAGTACCGCCTCCTCTATCGTGGCGCATGTGCCCTGTCATGTGCTGGTGGTAAAGTAGCGAGCGCAATCTTTCTCTGGAGGTGTGCAGGATGCTTACCAGCTTCTCGGCTGCCCGACAACAGGTAACCAGTGCTCTGGATGTTCTCGTTCGCCTTGCCTCCGAATGTGGGGTAAAACAGGCGCAGCTGGTGGCTTCCGATGCGCTGCATCGCTTGTCCGAAAATCGCTTCAACCTGGTCGTGTTCGGCGAGTTCAAGCGAGGCAAGAGTACCTTCCTTAACAGCCTGCTGGGGCGTGACGTGCTGCCCACAGCGGTGATACCGCTTACCTCCATTGTCACCATTGTGCAGCATGGGCAACAGGAGCACGCGGTAGTGCGCTTCCTCAGGGGCGAAGAGGTGACCGTTCCCCTCGAACAGATTGAAGACTATATCACGGAGACCGCCAACCCCGAAAACCGCAAGGGGGTTGCACGGGTAGAAGTGTTTTTGCCTGCCCCCCTGTTGCGCGATGGGGTCAGGCTGGTGGATACACCCGGCGTCGGCTCTGTGTACGAGCACAACACCCAAGTCGCGCAGGAGTTTCTGCCTCACGCGGATGCAGCGGTGTTCCTGGTCGCCGCCGACCCACCGATCAGCAAAACAGAACGCGAGTTCCTGCGGCTGGTGCGCGACTATGCGGTGAAGCTGTTCGTTGTGCAGAATAAGATCGATAACCTCACCGATGAAGAGCTGAACCAGTCTCTGCAGTTTACCCGATCGGTCATCGCCCAGGAGTTGGGAGGGGATTCGGTACGCATCTATCCGCTGTCAGCCAGGCAGGCATTGATAGCGAAGCTGCGCGGCGACGAAAAGAGGCTGGAAGAGAGCGGGTTGCCTGAGTTCGAACGAGATTTGGACGATTTTCTGACCCGCGAGCGAGGTAATGTCTCCCTGCTTTCCGCTATCAACACCGCCCTGCTCACGGCAGACGCTGTCCGTGCCAGTATTGACCTAGAGATGCGCGCTGTGCAGATGCCGCTGGAAGAGCTGGAGCGTCGGCTGTCAGAATTTCAGATGCGGCTGACTACTCTGCGCAAACAGCGTGAACAACATCTCTTCCTGCTTAAGAAGCTCGTGCACCAGCAGGTTCTAGAGCAACTGGACGCACACCTTGCCAGCATGCAATCGGCGAACCACCGTCCGCTGTATGAGAAGCTTGCCGGGGTCTGCCGCGATGGGCGATCCTCTCCGCTCAAGCTGATCGAAGAACTGAACCGCCTGATGCCCCGGTGGGTAGAGGAGACGGTCGCGGAGTGGCAGCAACATGAGGCAGAGCGCCTCTCCGCGACTCTGAGCGAGAAGCTGCAGCCTTTCACGGAAGAGGTAAACGCCTTTGTTGAGCAGGTGCAACGCCTTTCCGAAGACGTCTTCGAGGTGCGCTGGCAGACGCTCGCTCACGAAACGGCTCTGGCGGACTGGAGCCGCTTCTATGTGCGCGTGTGGGAAGTGCGTGTGAAGTTTGATTTCACCGTGATGCCGATGTTGATGCTGCTGCCACGCCGCTGGGTGTGTGAATGGGTGAAACGCGCCGCGTGGCATCGGCTGTGGGAACAGTTCCATATCCACTGCGGGCAGGCGCGGTATGACCTCGCCCGCCGAATCGAGGAGGCGATTGGCGAATACATACGCGCTCTGGACACACGTGTCGAAGAGACCGCTCAAACCATCGAAACGGTGGTGCGCCAGGCGATCCAGGCAAAAGCAGAGGGCGAGGCAGTTGCTAATGCCACTCTTGCCCGGCTACAGGAACAGCAACAGCAGGTGGAAACGCTGGCAGAGGAACTGGTCTACCTCCACGAGAAACTAACCTCGCCTTTCACTGAGGGAGCGTATGCATCGTGAAAACACTCTCACGTTCGGTGCTTTTTGTGGTGCTGTTGGGGCTGGTAAGCCTCTGTGCGGATATGACCTACGAAGGCGCGCGCAGTATCACCGGTCCTTTTCTCGGCACGCTGGGCGCGAGCGGAGCAGTGGTGGGCGTCGTGTCCGGGCTGGGCGAGCTGGTCGGGTACGTACTGCGTCTGGTCTCCGGTTACCTCAGCGACCGCACACGGCGTTACTGGTTGCTCACCTTTACCGGCTACACGGTCAACCTGCTGGCGGTTCCTCTGCTTGCCCTGACAGGGCACTGGCTGTGGGCGTCCACGCTGATTGTGATAGAACGGCTCGGCAAAGCCATCCGAACACCTGCCCGCGACGCGATGCTTTCCCATGCCACCAAACAGATAGGGCATGGATGGGGTTTCGGTTTGCACGAGGCGATGGACCAGATAGGCGCGGTGCTGGGACCGCTGATTGTTTTCGCTACCCTCTCTGTCCACAACGATTATCGTCTGGGGTTTGCGGTTCTGCTTGTCCCTGCGCTACTGGCGTTGATCGCCCTCACTGTCGCACGGTTCCAGTTTCCTCGCCCGCAGGATTTAGAGGCGAAGGCGGTTACGCTGCAGACACGGGGGTTTACCCCCACCTACTGGCTGTACCTGGGGGCGGTGGGGCTGGTGGCTGCAGGCTATGCGGACTTTCCGCTGATGGCGTATCACTTCGGCAAACAGCAGCTGGTCTCTTCCAATCAGATTGCCCTGTTCTATGCGCTGGCGATGGGTGTGGACGCCGTGGGCGCGCTCGTGCTGGGGCGGTTGTTTGACCGCATCGGCTTCGGTACGCTGGTGCTGGCAACGCTGGTTTCCGCCGGATTCGCACCGCTGGCGTTTCTGGGCGGCTTCTTCGGAGCGGTGACCGGAGCCATCCTGTGGGGTCTTGGCATGAGCGCGCAGGAATCGGTGATGCGTGCAGCGGTCGCGCGTCTCATCCCCTCCGAGCGTCGCGGCACGGGCTATGGAGTCTTTCATACTGGCTACGGGTTCGCATGGTTCGCCGGTAGTGCACTCATGGGGTGGCTATACGACCGCTCGGTGGTGGGGTTGGTCGCGTTTTCGGTGCTGACGCAGATGGCGGCGCTGGCGGTGTTCATGGTACTGGCGCGAAAACACAATCGCCACCTACTTTGATAGCGGTGGTGAAGCCGTACGGACGCCAATTCGGTGCAGCAGTTTCCACCCTGCGGGCAGTATCGCCGTTGCCAGCAGCAGCTTGAACAGGTCACCGGCTACGAACGGGAGAAGCCCCAACGCTATGACCCTATCTGTCCCGACGAAATACGCCAGCCATGCCAATCCCACCAAGTAGATAACCAGATTGCTTAACAGCATGGCAGCAAAGGCGGTGTGAAGACGCCTGTCCCAGCCCCGCTCCGCTAGCCATCCTGCAAGAAAGGCGGCGGGCACAAACCCCAACAGGTAGCCACCGGTTGGTCCAAGCAGGTAGGCGGTGCTCCCTTTTGCCCCTGCAAACACGGGTAACCCCGCGCTTCCCTCCGCTAGATACAACAGCAGACACAAACCGGCGCGACGACTGCCCAACAGAACCCCTGTCAAGAGCACCGCAAAAGTTTGTCCCGTGACGGGAACAGGGGTAAAGGGAAGCGGGATGGCGACCTGCGCAGAGAGTGCGATGAACAGCGTCCCGCTCAGTACAGATAGGAGATCATAAATGAGGGCGTATGTCGCGGTAACCGGTCGAAACAGGTCGGCGTACGTCATGGCGTCATTTCCTCCTCCTTGTTTCTCTGAGGGGCGGTAAGCATTGCAGCCCCCTCAGCACAAAACGCCCCTATTCGCTTGAGTGCTACCTCGATCGCCTTTTCTACCTCGGGTGATAGCTCTTTACCGAGTTCGAAGTGGGTGCTGCGGACGGTAAGCAGATACGCTTGCGCGGGAGCGGACCCGTACAGCGTCTGCGCCAGAAGGCACAGGTCGGCGGGACCGGCAGAGTGGGTGAAAGAGGCGTTCCCAGACGGTACGGCACAGACGGTTTCCCACTCCAGTTGTCCTGCGGGTTCTCCCTCGCGTGCATCCACAAAGAGGGCGATGCGGCAGCGGCTGAGTGGTTCGGCAAGCTCGGGAGTCAGCTGATGACATGCGATGACCTGCATGCCCTCGGTGGCTTCCTGCTGTAGACGCTCTGCGACCCACCAGCCAAAACCGTCATCTTGCCGAAGAGTATTACCGTAGCCGATGACCAGCACGGAATAAGATATGGCAAACCTCTCTTGTTCTCCCACGTCAAGAGTCCTG
The DNA here is from genome assembly GCA_938027655.1 of uncultured bacterium. GTDB lineage: Bacteria > Armatimonadota > HRBIN16 > HRBIN16 > HRBIN16 > HRBIN16. The sequence goes on from CALJAP010000180.1 coordinate 12,263, forward strand.
CTCCGTCGTGACCATAGCAGGTCAGGGTGCGCCCGAGCGCACCCTGGTATGCTGATATGGTAGCCGCAGGCTTTAGCCTGCGCAATAGACTTGCAACCTGAAGGTTGCGGCTTGGGCTCGGCGGGAGCCTTTCCCCACGCAGCTGGCGAACCTACCGCCTCACCTCATCCAGCACCTCGCCCGTTGGCGATAACAGCTGAATATGCAGGGGCATCTGCCCCACAGCGTGTGTGGAGCAGCTCAGGCAGGGGTCGAAGCAGCGTATCACCGCTTCTACGCGATTAAGCATTCCTTCCTGAATCTGCTCGCCCTTCACGAAGTGCTTCGCCGCCTGCAGGATGCCCCGATTCATCGCCAGGTTATTGTGCCCCGTCGCGATAATCAGGTTCGCCCATGTAATGAGCCCATCCTTATCGATACGGTAGTGGTGGATGAGCGTACCGCGAGGCGCTTCTGCCACGCCGATGCCCTCGCTGCGGTTCGGTCCCGCTACCGCCTGCACGCGCGTATCCAGAATATCCGGCTCGTTCAGCAGCTGCTGGATGCGCTCCAGCCCGTACAGTATCTCGACCAGCCGAGCATAGTGGTAGTGGAACGAGCTGAGCACCGCGCCTCGCTCCAGCGTACGAAACTCTGACCACGCCTCGTCCGCGCGCGGGGTACCGCAACGGTCTACCAGGTTCAGCCGCGCCAGCGGTCCCACGCGATAGACTCCCTCCGGATAGCCAATCGGCTTGTAGTAGGGGAACTTCAGGTACGTCCACGGCTCCACCGCCTCGCCGATGTAGTCCTGATAATCGTTGGGGTCTAACTTGTCGGCGATGACGTTACCGGCGGAATCCACCACGCGGAGCACCCCATCGTAATGCTCCAGCGCACCCGTTTCGGTTACCAATCCCATGAACAGCGAGGGGAAGTTCGCGAAAGTCTGTATCTCCTCGCTGAACTGGCGGAGCGTCGTTTTGAACCACTCGATAGCGCGCTCGGCGATGTCAATGCCTTCGGGGATACTGGCTAGCATCTGCTCGCGTTTCTCTGCGCTGAGCGGCTGCGCCACCCCGCCCGGCACAATCCACGAGGGGTGAATGCGCTTGCCAGCCAGCCACTCAATCATCTGCTGACCAATCTGGCGCAGGCGGATACCGTCGCGTGCCATCTGCGGGTTCGCCTGAATGACGCCCACGATGTTGCGCACGGCGGGGTCGGCGTCCATGCCCAGCAGGAAGTCGGGCGAGGAGAGGTGGAAGAAGCTGAGCGCGTGTGACTGCACCAGCTGTGCCAGATTGAAAATCCGGCGCAGCTTCTCCGCCGTTTCCGGAATGCGTACTGCCAGCAGGGCATCGCACGCCTTGCCGGAAGCGATGAGGTGGCTGACGGGACAGATACCGCAGATACGCGCCGTCAGCGCAGGCATCTCACTGAAGCGTCGTCCTTCGCAAAGCTTCTCAAAGCCGCGAAACTGGGTGATATGGATACGCGCATCGCGCACGATGCCCTGGTCATCCAGCTGGATGGTGATTTTGGCGTGTCCCTCGATGCGCGTGACAGGGTCTATAGTGACCGTATGTGCCATGTTGCTCCCTCCTCAGGCTCCAAAGCGCGTCAGCATCGCCATGTCCGGCATCCGGTCTGCCAGCAGGTCGCTGAGCACGAGGAAAATGGTCTGTGCCGAAGGCGGACATCCGGGAATGAACACATCCACCTTCACCACCTCGTGCACCGGGCGTGCCTTCTCGATGAGCGCGGGAACGACCTCACGAGGCACCTGCGGGTGCAGTGTTACGTTCTCCAGATACGCCCGTTGCAGAACCGCATTGACCCCAAACGGGTTGCGCATCGAGGGCACATTGCCGGTTACCGCGCAATCGCCAAAGGAGACCAGTATCTTCGTGCGCTCGCGCACCATCTGGATCTTATGCAGGTCTTCCTCGCTGCTGACCGCGCCTTCCACGAGGGTGATGTCCACCCCCTCGGGGAACTCTTTCAGGTCTACTAGGGGGCTATATACTAAATCCGCCTGCTGGAACAGCTCCACCAATCGCTCGTCCATGTCCAGGAAGGACATGTGACACCCGGAGCAGCCGTCCAGCCACACGGTGGCTATTCGTTTCTTGCTCATCGCCGTTCCTCCCGCATCATGGTAAGGTAGGGCAGAAATTGCCGTTTCTTCAGTCGTTCTGAGACCGGCTTGCCCTTCTCGAACAACGCGCCGGTGGGGCATACGTTCACGCACTTGCCGCAGCTGGTGCATGTTTCCGATTCACCCCACGCTTGGTTCAGGTCGGTGATGACCCGGCTATCGATCCCGCGCCCCATTACATCCCACGTGTGCGCGCCTTCGATCTCGTCGCATACGCGCACGCACCGCGTGCACAAGATGCACCGGTTGTGGTCCACCACGAACCGCTCGTGACTGGCGTCTACAGGCAGTCGCGGGAACCGATAAGGTACGCTCACATGCGTCATGCCCAGCACCTGTGCCATACTCTGCAGTTCGCAGTGTCCGTTCACCACGCACACCGAGCAGATGTGGTTGCGCTCGGAGAAGAGCAGCTCCAATACCATCCGGCGGTACTTCTGCAGCCGCTCCGATTGGGTATACACCTCCATCCCCTCTTCGACCCGCGTCACGCACGCAGGCAGCAGGCGCGACACCCCCTTAATCTCCACCAAACACAGTCGGCACGCGCCGATGGGGGTCAGGCCCTGCAGATTACACAGCGTGGGGATGAAGATGCCGTTTTGCCGGGCGATCTCCAGGATGGTCTCGTCCTCGCGACCGCTCACGTCCCGGTCGTCTATCTTCAGCGTTTTAACGCGAACTGGCTGATTCATCCATGCTCCTCCTACTGACGCATCTGACATACCCCGGCGGGGCACTGCTTATCCACGATGTGGGCAACATACTCATCGCGGAAGTACTGGAGTGTGCTCAGCACGGGGTTGGGGGCAGTTTGTCCCAGTCCACACAGGCTGGTGTACTTCACCATGTCGCATAGCTCCTCCAGCAGGGCGAGGTCTTCCATCGTCGCCTCGCCGGAGGTAATCCTGTTCAGGATGTTGTACATCTGCACCGTACCAACGCGGCAGGGTACACACTTGCCGCAAGACTCGGAAACGCAGAAGTCCATGAAGAACTTCGCCACGTCCACCATGCAGGAGGTTTCGTCCATGACGATCATGCCTCCCGAGCCCATGATGGAGCCGACTTTCGCCAACGACTCGTAGTCTACGGGCATATCGAGGTACTGTTCGGGAATGCATCCACCCGATGGACCGCCGGTTTGCACCGCTTTGAACCGGTGTCCGTCGGGAATACCCCCGCCGATGTCGAAAATAATCTCGCGCAGGGTGATCCCCATCGGCACCTCAATCAAGCCAGTATTCTTCACCCGTCCTGCCAGCGCGAAGACCTTCGTTCCCTTGCTCTTCTCCGTGCCGATACTGGCGAACCAGTCGCCGCCGTTACGGATGATGGGCGCGATGTTGGCGAAGGTCTCCACGTTGTTAATCAGAGTGGGATAACCCCACAAGCCGTACTCAGCGGGGTAGGGTGGACGAGGACGTGGCTGCCCGCGCTTGCCCTCGATGGAAGCAATCAGAGCCGTTTCCTCGCCGCACACGAAAGCGCCCGCGCCGAGGCGGATGTCCACATGGAAGCTGAAGGTGGTTCCGCAGATATTGTTACCCAGCAGACCGAGGCGTTCTGCCTGTCGGATAGCCGTGCGCAGACGCTTTACCGCCAGCGGATATTCGGCGCGCACGTACAGGTATCCCTGGCTTGCACCGACGGCATAGGCGGCAATAGCCATGCCTTCCAGCACGCGGTGTGGGTCGCTCTCCAGCACGCTGCGGTCCATGAAGGCGCCCGGGTCGCCTTCGTCAGCGTTACAGATGACGAATTTGCGAGTGCCGCCCGCCTTGGCGACGGTGCTCCACTTCAAGCCCGTGGGATACCCTGCGCCACCGCGCCCACGCAGCCCACTGCGAGTAATCTCGTCGATAACGTCCTGGGGCGACATATCCTCCAGCACACGAGCCAGCGCGGTATATCCATCGCGTGCGATGTAGTCTTCTATTTTCTCGGGGTCAATGACCCCGCTGTTTTCCAGTACAATCTTGTACTGCTTGGTGAAGAAGGACATGTCGGAGGGGCAAACCAGTTGCTCTACCGGCTTCTTGCCCAGACTCTCCACGATGGCGGCGGCGTCGGACTCTGTTACGTTCTGATACATCACGCCGTCGGGCTCTACAAGCATCAGCGGGCCCATCGTACACAGACCAAGGCAACCGACGCCCTGTACTTCGCACTCGTTTTCCAGCCCGCGCCGAGTGACCTCATTCTGCAGTGCGTCGCGGACGCGGTCACTACCAGCAGACAAACAACCCGCCGCCACGCATATCTTGATACGATGCCGAGGTGCAGGACGAGCTTCCTCCTGGGACTCAGCCAGCTTACGCAGTTCCTCTGGTGTCATTGCGCCGTCCACCTCCCAATCCGTTCTAATGCCTCTTCGGGTGTCACTTTTCCTGCCACTTCACCGTCAAAGACCACTGCAGGCGCCAACCCACACGCACCGATACAACGTGCAGTTAACAGCGACAGTTTGCCATCGGATGTGGTCTCGCCCGGTTGAACCTGATACTTCTCGGAAATGGCAGACACCACGTGAGGCGCGCCTTTGATGTAGCAGGCGGTTCCCATGCATACCACGCAGGTATGTTCGCCTTGAGGTTTCAGGGTGAAAAAGTGGTAAAAGGTGGCCACTCCGTACACCTTACTTAAGGGCACCCGAAGTGCTTTTGCCACATATTGCAACGCCTCTGTCTCCAGATACCCGAAGGTCTGCTGAACAGAGTGCAGTGTTTCAATCAGCGCATAGGGGTCGTAGCCATGCCGACGCATGGTGGCTTCCACAATACGCCACCGCTTGTCGTCCGAAGGCGGAGACGGTTTGGTGAAATGCATCGTTGACGCTTCCTCCGTCTATCTATTGTTGTGTTGTTCTCAGGGGAGAAGGGGAAAGCTGCAGCGGTGCTGAACAGCACACACAGGTCTCTACCACCAAAGAAAGGTGTCCTCTCAGGCAGCATTTCGACCACATGTTTCTCCCTTCCACGCCCCTTGCCGAACACAGCCCCCCTGCCTCCCAAAATCTAAATGAGATTGCACCGAGGTGCTGTGCTCTCACTATTTTGATATACTGCATTTTACATCTTTAGTATACCACACAAACTGATGCGCCGCAAGTTGCGCGCGGGTTTTTCGACCGCTCTGTTGAATTCACTGCAACCACAGGGGTTCTCCTCTTTCTGCTCCCCTTCCCGCAACGCGCGAACGCCCTATGAAAGGCAAGAGGGAGAGGTCCCCATCTCCGCCGAGCCGCTCCGGCATCCGCCAGCCACCATCGTCTTGACCGTTTTCGCCCACGCTGTACAGCAAGAATCCCTTTTGCGAAGGTTTGTAGACGAACCGTCCGCCTGTGAAGGGGTCGTGGTCCAGGTCAGATACCCCCGCTTCGTTCAACGTGGCGGGATAGAAACCGTGCTTCAGCCGATAGGCGCGCACCGCCGCAGCGCAGCCGATCAAGCGAATACGGCTTACCGTGTATCCTGTCGTACGTCCCATTGCAGCAAACACCGGCACAAGCAACCTTGCCACAGGGTGACGGGGTTCGTCTATACGAGCTTGCTGGTTAATCGGCTTGGACAGTTCTTTTTCTGCCCGCTGGAAGTAATCCACTCCCTCGCGGGCAGCGCGTCTCAGATTCAGCCATTTAGGGTTCCAGCTGATGATAGGTCGCCGCTCCGCGAACACTCGCGCTGCTTCGTATCTGCCGGCGTAAAGGTCATGAAGGAGGGTCAGGTAAGAGTCGCGCTCGATGGCAACTACCTGCGTGGGCGGAACATGCTGCTTTTCCCACTCTCGCACCACCTTCACCAGCTGCTCGCACTGCCGGGCAGGCAATAGCTGAAGCACCTCACCCATTCTCCTGTTCACCGTCGCCTGCATAGTGGAGCCGACCAGATAATGCATGAGGCTCCCCTGGTTCCGGAGCTGCTCCGAGAGCAGCAAAACCGTCCGATAGTCCTCCACCGCCCGCGAGTAATCGCCTTCCTGTGCTGCCATCGCCATATCCAGCGATTCGACGTTCGCCCAGCGGCGAAACTCTGCCAGCTCGGGAAAATGCCATGCGGGCGTGTACTCCATAATCACCGCGCACGGTTTGTGCAGGTGGCGGCGGTACTCTAGGCGCACCGGCTGCATCTGCTGCAGCAAGTAACGTGCTAGTTCAGGGCGTTCGAGGTGTACCCTTTGAGGCAGGGGAAACAGTTCGCGCTCGGCGAGGGACAGCATCGGGTCGGTTCGGAAGAGTTGAGAGGTGTACATCGCAAGGGAACGATACACGTCATACGGATTATCGGCGGGGTCAGGCGGACGCTGGGGACGTGGGATGTCAATAGGGGCGGTCCACCACCGCGCCGCCAGCACGATGGCAACAACCGCTATCAGCAAAGCGGTCAAACAGCCGATTTTGCACCCTCGCGGGGTCCGCATGGTTTTCTCACCGGGCGGGTCTATGCAAGCGTACGACGAACTCTCTGCCTTCTGTTTTTACATCCGCACTATGGTGTACCGAAAGGGTAGCCGATTACTCCAGCGATAAAGCAATATGGAGTCGTTTTTGTACCTTCCTCCAATCACGCACCGAGAGCCTGCCAATAACCCGTGCCTCCTCTGCTGCTATCCGATGTATGCCCGAAAAGCTGAGGGGGCATGCAAATCTGTCGCTATCCAGTCCTGAAGTATGTAATCCGTAGGTGCTACGGCTGAGGAGGTGCGTGTTGTTAGCACGCCAACAATGGATGTCAGGGCGATGGGCCGCGGGGCGTTTTTTAATCCCCGTCGCCCCAACGAAATCCACAAGAACAACCTCACCTGGTCGTAGCATCGTCGTCCTCTTGCAGCTGAGAAATGACGTGTCGCCACGAAGAGGTACTGAATTCGTGCAGGTCTTCCTCTGTCCACTCTTCGCTGTAGTCTACCACGCCATGTTCAGGAATGTCCCTCAAAATCATCGCGCCAAGCTGAAAACGCTCCGCCAGAGGAAGCGCCCGGATAATTTGTTTGTATCTCTCTTCGGCTGTCTGTAAAGGCATTGCCGGTGACCTCCTATCCCAACCAGCTACTTCCATGCGCAAACACTGGAAGTCGCACAGTGTTTCCACCCCCACGGCAGAGAGGGTACTTTATCATTTTAACTCACACGCGACGAACCTTTCCAGAAAGCGATGAGGGTTCTTGCGCTCTGCCCGTGCCAATCCCATCTCGATCATTTTACGGTTGACAAACAGGCGGTTACTCAGGTACACATACGCGCAGACCGGCTCGCGCGGTTCGCCCTCCTCTTTAATAATGACTCGCTTGCCCTGCACGTAACGCCGAAGATACTCGACGGCTTTGTGTCTCTGCTCCGGCGGTACCGCAATTCCTAGCAGACGCACGAGCCTGCCACCCTCTATCTGTAGGGTGTGTTCGTCCACCACTGCGGTAACCTTCACAGCAGGTTGCTTCCGCTCTTTGTAATCGGCGACAGGGCGTGCGTCCTGCACGCGGGGTGTGTAACCGGCTGGCGGTTGCACGGGGGGCAATGGCTGCTCGCGGTACACAATACGGACAGATGGTTCGAAGGGAGCCTTTTCACCGCATCGCAGCTTCTCGCGGATGAGCGGTTCGAACTCGCGCTGAATCTCGTAGCCCACTGCCTGCCGACCGAGCTCTCTCGCTACCTTCAGGGTGGTGCCGCTGCCCAAAAACGGGTCCAGTACCGTCTCGCCCACGAAGGAAAACATGCGTATCAGTCGCCTCGGCAGCTCCTCAGGGAACATCGCCTCGTGTGCTGTCTGACGCGCCCCGCCGAAGCTCCAGTGCCCGCTGAAGTACTCCTTCCACTCGTCGCGGCTTAGCGCGGATGCCTGTTTGACCGCTGCAGGCACAGGCGAGACCTTGCCGGGTTTTCTGAAAAGCAGGATGAACTCGTAGTCCAGCTCCACAATGCCGTTGGGTGGGTAAGGAAAGGAGCCCATTACCACCGCGCCGCCTGTGGTGTTCATGGTGGTCCTCTTTTGCCAGAGTATCGCGCCCATGTAGTCAAAGCCGACCGTTTCGCACTGTGCGATGATTTCGGCGTGCAGGGGAATCACCTTGTAGCGCCCGTATACCACGCTCCGCGCGAACTGGTCACCGATGTTGACGCACAGCCTGCGCCCAGGCGCCAACACCCGATAGCACTCGCGCCATACCCGCGAGAGGTCTATCAGGTATTCGTGCAGGCTCTGTCCGTAGCCGATTTGTCCTGCGCAACCGTAATCTTTAATGTGCCAGTAGGGCGGCGAGGTGAGGGCGAGGTGGATGCTCGCATCGGGCAGCTCCGCCATGTTGCGACTATCGGCGAAGTAGACAACACTCATCCCGACTTCTCCACCAGTTCTCCTCTACGCCACTTCTCGTAGACCTCTATCGCCTTCGTCAGAGGCGGTCTGATTCGGCAGTGCCCGTCCTGATTGTTCAACTCGTTGCAGAAGCCCTCATGCACACAGTGCGGAACCAGCATCCTGCCGAAGAAGGGGCTGACCGCCATCACCTCTTTGCGCACCTTCTTGAAGAGACGCCGTATCTCCCACTGAGCCAGCGTGCAGAGGCGCAGTCCGCAGATATGAATCAATTCGCGAAGATTGACCGTCATGACCAGATTGGTGGTCACCGCCTGCGGGAAGAGGAAGCGAGCGTCCTCCGCAGGGATACCTAACTGCACCAGCTTCTGATATGCCTCCGCGCTCTTCGCCCGCAACTCCTCAAATAGGGCGTGCGCCTCAGGGTTCTGCGCAATGCTCTCAGGCTCCACGAAAAGGTCGTCGGTGTTCTTGAACTGTACGTAACGCTGCGACTGCTGGTCAAACGCGATGCCGATACGATGCCGAACCAGCTGATGAGAAAGCGTTCGGCTCACACCCGAAATGGAGAAGGCGAACCAGATATGTTCAATCGTGGAATGGTGACCGCTCGCCACTACCTTCGCGATGAGCTCTTCCATCTTCTCGTCGCGCACCTTGCCGTTCTGAATGCGCCCCCAGATCTCTTCCGGTTTCATCTCGCTGTAACAGGTGCGACAGGCGAGGTAGACTAGCTGGCGGTAGTATTGCTCCGCTATCTCCTTCGTCGGGAACAGAAGCTTCACTTGCATTTCAGACATGATAGACCCCTTTGGTGCAATCTATGGTTGAAACCCCTGCTGGCGTAGTTTGTGCCGGACAAATGCTTTCGCCCTCTCTGCTAGCCCGCTTTTTCGACCTCTTCCGTGATGATTCGCTTGGCGCGCTGCAGGATTTCTTCGTTCATGATTCTCCCCCCAGTAGTATACCCCGCCCGTTATTCCCCCTGTACCAACCTGTTCAGTATCGCATCCTGCACCGAGCGGGCAACCGCCGCCGAGCCGTTGTAGTTGTTCATCAGAATAGCAAACACCCACTCCTCGCCCGCTTGGGTGGTCAGGTAGCCCGACAGCGTGCTGACCCTGCCCAAACTGCCCGTCTTGGCGCGTACTTTGCCCTGTGCAGGGGTATTCACCATACGACCCCGCAGAGTGCCGTCCACACCTGCTATCGGCAGGGAGTCACGGAACACCTTTGCCTGTGGATGAGACGCCATGTAGCGTAACAGGGTTACCAGATTGCGCGCCGACACCTGGTTGCGCCGTGACAAGCCGGAGCCGTCTACGATGTTCAACGCGGCGAGGTCTAAACCTGCCTCCTTCAGAAACTCCAGCATCACGCGCTCGCCTGCCGCCGCGCTTCCCTCGCGATAGACCACTGCTCCCAGCGTGCGCATCAGGCACTCGGCAATCAGGTTATCGCTTGGCTTGTTCAGTAGAGGCAGTATCTCGCCCAGTGGAGGTGAGGTATGGGTATGGAGCAAACGCGCTCCTTCCGGCACACGGTCGGGCAGGGAGGTACGGTAGCGTGTGGTAATGCCCCGTTTTTCCATCGCTTCGCGCAACAGCCACATCGCATAGCGTGGAGGTTCCTCTATCGACAGAGCCTGCCTCGCTGAATCGGGGCGGGCATCCTGCGGTATCTCTCCGCGCACGATGGCGATATTGCGTGCGTGCTCGCGTGTGATGTAGATTGTCGACGGTGTGCCTGCGGGAGAGGTGGTCGCCTCGTTGCGCACAAGCAGATAATCGGTCGGCGGGAACAGGCGGATACGCGGCGTGTCGCCCACCTTCTCCCCCGGCGAGACGAACACGGTCACCGCGTTACGCTCCACACAGATCGCGCTCAGGCAGGGGGAATAGTAGTAGGGTTCGTCATCCCATGCCCAATCCCAACCGCGTCGGATGCCGTCAAACAGGCTTTCGTCATACAATAGATAGCCTTCCACCCGACGGATGCCCGCTTTCTCTACTGCCTCCGCCATCGCCTCAATGTCTTTTAGCAGCAGAGTCGGGTCGCCACCACCCTGCAGGATGAGGTCTCCATGCAGCACACCCTGTGCGTCTATCTTCCCGTTCATCCACAACCGCGTGGCGAAACGGAAGTCTGCACCCAGCCGATGCAGCGCCGTCGCAGAGGTCAGCAGCTTCTGGTTGGAGGCGGGGATGAGCATCAGGTCGGCGTTCTGCTCATACAGCGTCCTGCCGTCCTTTAACGAAACCACCAGCACGCCGGTGATGCTGTGCGCCAGCGCGGGGTTCTGAAGCAGTTTGTCGATATCGGTTTTGAGGTCGGCGAAGACGGGCAGGGTTATCAGCCAGAGCCACAGCAGGCACGTGGTCAACCTTTTGGGCATACGCAACATTCTCCTCTGTCGTTTGCTTGGATGTTCGCGATGGCGGCTTCGCGTCCCTGCAATTCTGGGCGTATCATGTTCCGTGGTGGGGGGAAGGAAGACGAGCTGCAGACAGTTGCTCACTAAGCACCACATCGCGCGAGGTGAACCGCCCTACCCGTGGGTCGTCACAGCGTGCGCCGACGTGCAGTAAGCCCGCATCGCCGTCGTCGCGGTGGTCCCAGGCACCGGTGAAGCGATAGGGGTTGCAAGCTTCCCCTGTCTACTCGTACTTGACCACACGCGATTATTTGGATACGGGCAAACCGGTCTCGCGTGTCTGTCGTTCTGGGCGCCAGCGAAGAATCTCGTTCTAACGACATACTGAGATGCTTCGTTATCGCTTGCATGACCGAATAGACGAGAACGTTTTTAGTTCAGAATACCCACATCCAAAGATTGACGAGTGGTCACGTATTTAGGGGTTACGCAGTTGACGTAAACCCCGTCTTATGGGTATCAAATTACTACAACCATGCCACCTTATCAACAACGCAACTCAGCGTGAACCCGCCTAATGCGATGACTTGGACTACATCCACTCCCTTATCACCAGTCAACGGGTGTTCACCTGCGCGGGATGCGTGCGCAACAGGTGCTACAGAAGAGACCTCACCCGCTCAGCCACTGCACTAAATCTTCCACGCTACACTCAGTACTTCCCTGCAGCCACTGCGCCAGCTGCTCGAACCGTTTCGCTTCCATCTCGGCGGTGGATTCGTAGCCGGTCTCCCCGTTCACCTGCACCAGTACCGCACCGCCGTCGGCTATCTGCATCACGCCCTGCTGCGAGAAGGAATGGGGCAACCGCAGGGCATCCAGGAACAGGTTCCACCAGAACCCGTTTGCCCCGTCGGGTGCAACGAAGACGAGATGCTCTATGGCTCGCGTCATTGCCACGTACCACACGCGCAGCTCCTCTTCCCACTCACGTTGGCGCAACCACAGCACCGCGGCCTGGGTCAGGGGGGATTCGTTGGTCCCCCGGGCGAACCCCTGTGCAATGAACCTCTGCGCGGGCAAGCATGACAGCAGCTTGGGTTGGGGGCGACGATGTATCGGGCGGGCAACATCGGGCAGATAGACCACCGGAAACTGCAGTCCTTTTGCGCCGTGCACAGTGTAGATGCGCACCACATCCGCCATCTCCTCCAGCACAGGCGCTTCCCCCTCGCGCAGGGCGATGCGCTCCAGTTCGTCTACCGCCTGCACAAACTGTGCAATCGACATCTCGCGGCTCTCGGTGGCCATCTGCAACAGTTTGCGCACGTTCGCCACACGCTGTTTGCCATCGGGGCGACACAGCAGGCGCGTCTCGTATTGCGTCCGGTGGATGAGGCTTGCCAGAGTGCGGGCGACGTGCAGCGAAGCGTGCTCCTGCTGCAACCTTTCCACCAGCGCGACGAACTCGCGTACCGCCTCCGCATCCGTTGCCGTCTCGTTGCTTTCCAACCACCGCTTGACCCCTGCCCACAGCGGCGTGCCCTTGCCCAACTTCTGCGCCTCCAGCGCACAGGCGTACAGGGTGTCCATACTCACCCCAACTATCGGGGAGCGCAGCACCGCCGCCACCGCTACATCGTTGGTGGGGGCATCTACCACCGTTAGCGCGAAGACAAGGTCGCGCACCTCGGGCTGCACAAAGTAGTGGCGTCGTGCGGTGTTGTGGAACGGCACGCCCGCCCGAGACAGTGCCTCTTCAAAAAGCGGCACCTGATTGGTCTGTCGCAGCAGAATAGCGATGTGGCGGTAACGCAGAGGCTGACCCTGTTCCGTGCCCTGCGCCGTGATGCGAACACGCTCTTCATCAACCAGCCGTCGGATATGGTCGGCAGTGGCGTGCGCCAGCGATACCCACAAGGCGTTACCCTGCGCTGGCGGCACCACCACGAACTCCACGCTGGGCTGTTCCTTCGGGGCAAATTGCCTGGCGCTGTGTAGAGGACGGTAGTTATCCCCTCCCGGTGACGCCGACCACATGGGGCGGTAGATGCTCTCGATGAAGCGCAAAATCTCGGGGCGCGAGCGAAAGTTGCGCTGTAACCCCACCAGCAAGGCACGCTCCGGCGATTCTCGTGCCTTTCGCTCCATCCGGCGGAACAGGGTGACGTCCGCATGGCGAAAAGCGTAAATGGATTGCTGCGCGTCACCCACCACAAACAGGTTCCTGCCGTTGCTCAACAGGCGCACCAGCTGCAGTTGCAGTTCGTTGGCGTCCTGAAACTCGTCTACCATCACGAAGCGGAAACGCCGACGGTAGTGCCGACGAACGGTCTCGTGCTCGTGCAGAAGGCGGATGGCTTCGGTCATCACATCGGCGAAATCGCACAGGTTCGCCTCTTCTTTCACGCGCTGGTACTCGTCCCATGCCTCCACCAGCAGATGCAGTACCGCGACGGTGCGCCATGCCTCCTGCACCTCCTTTTCAATTTGCTGGGCGTTGCACAGCCTCTGCCAGTCCCGAATACGGCTCAGGCACTCCGCCACCACCGGATGGTTGATGTGGCTATCGCCTTGCTGTAGCAACAGTGCGCCGCGCAGCGTGTTGACCGCTTCCGTCAACCCGCCTTTCCCTGCGGAGAGGTTCTGCAGCACAGACTGCAGGCGACGCATCTCCCCTGCCAACAGGCTCCCCCCGGATAGTACACTCAGAGCTGCGCTAACGGCAGGTGATAGGGCGTTCTGCAGTAGCCGCACGAGCTGCCAGCCAGTGTTTTCAGGATGCTGGGCGATTTCATCCGCCCAGTGTATCAGGTGTTCACGTCTCCACCCAAACAGGCGAACCGTTTGCATCGCCTGATACAGGTCCTGGCGAAGGGTGTGCAGGGCATCGCGCGGGTCGCTGTTAAAGCGCATCCTGCCGAAGGCTTCGTGGAGCAGTTTGCCGATAGCGCTATCGGGCTGTGCGCTGTGCTTGTCCACCACATGGTCGAAGGCACGATAGAACACCCTCTCTGCATCGTGCTCGGCGAGCTGCTCAAAAAAGGGGTCTACGGTGCTTTCAAAGGGGTTTTCGCGAATCAGGCGGGCGCACAGGGAGTCGATGGTACTGATATACGCGCTCTCCACCTGCCAGCGCGCCTCACTCCTGCCCTCGCGTTCCAGCAGCGCAACGATTCGCTCCTTCATCTCGCGCGCCGCCTTGCGCGTGTAGGTGATGGTCAGGATTTCATCCACCTGCGCCTTGCCCGTGCTGACCAGGTAAGTGAACCGCTCTGCCAGCACCTGTGTTTTGCCGGAGCCTGCCCCCGCTGAAACCACTACCGAGCGGTCGTCCGTTTCGACGGCAAGTCGCTGCGCCTCTTCTTCTATGGAGCTGTGGGAAGAGTGCATCATAACGCTACTATGGTAGCGCAGGGGCATGTGAGCTGTCAAATACTGCAATGGTGCTCGCTTATAACAGCTTCGCCCCAGTCAAGGGCAGGTAGGTGCGTCCCATCAGGTATTTGTCCACGTAGTGCGCTGCCTCACGCCCTTCACTGATGGCCCACACGATGAGCGATTGCCCTCGGCGCATATCACCTGCGGCGAACACGCCCGGCACGCTGGTGGCGTAGTTCACCGTCTTCACGTTACCCCGCTCGTCGTACTCCACGCCCAGCGCGTCCAGCAAGCCGTCATGCTGGGGATGCAGAAAGCCCATTGCCAGCAAGACCAGCTCCACATCCAGACTGAACTCGCTGCCGGGGATTTCGCGGAACTGCCGTCTGCCTGCGGAATCGGTGTACCATTCCAGGCGGACGGCGTGCAGCCGCTTGACGTTGCCGTGCTCATCGCCCTCGAACCATTTGGTGTTGATGCTCCACTCGCGGATGCCACCTTCCTCGTGTGCGCTGGAGGTGCGCAGAATCATCGGATAGGTGGGCCATGGCTGGGTCAGTTCGTCGCGCTCCAGCGGTGGTTTGGGCAGCAGTTCAATCTGGTAAATCTCCTTTGCCCCCTGCCGGATGGCAGTGCCCAGACAGTCCGCACCGGTATCGCCCCCGCCAATAATCACCACCCGCTTCCCCTCGGCGGTAATACGCTGTTCAGGGGGAACATGGTCGCCCGCGTTAACGCGGTTCTGCTGGGTGAGGTATTCCATCGCGAAGTGAATACCTTTCAGCTCGCGTCCGGGTACCTTCAGGTCACGCGGAACAGTGGAGCCACCTGTAAGCAGCACCGCGTCGAAGGCGGCAAGCAGTTCGGCGGCGGTCAGGTCTACGCCGACGTTCACGCATGGCTGGAACCGGACACCCTCTGCCTCCATCAACTGCAGTCGGCGGTCCAAAATCTTCTTGTCCAGCTTGAAGTCGGGAATGCCGTATCGCAACAGCCCACCGATGCGGTCGGCACGCTCGAAGAGCGTCACCCAGTGCCCCGCACGGTTAAGCTGTTGCGCCGCCGCCAGCCCCGCCGGTCCAGAGCCCACTACGGCAACGTGTTTGCCCGTGCGCACCGATGGAGGTTCGGGCACTACCCAGCCTTTTTCAAAGCCGTATTCGATAATATGCTCCTCAATCTGCTTGATGGTGACTGCAGGCTGATTAATGCCCAGCACGCAGGCGGTCTCGCACGGCGCGGGACACAGGCGTCCGGTGAACTCCGGGAAGTTGTTGGTCGCATGAAGCCGACGCAGCGCCTCGTGCCACCTATCGCGGTACACCAGATCGTTCCAGTCGGGAATGATGTTGCCCAGCGGGCAGCCGAGGTGGCAGAAAGGCACACCGCAGTCCATGCACCGCGCCGCCTGTTTCTGTAAACGCTCCGGTGGCATGTGCGTATGTACCTCCAGCCAGTCGTGCTTGCGTTCTTCCACCGGGCGATACGGTGCGGTTTCGCGAGTGTATTTCAGGAAACCTTTCGGGTCAGCCATGCGTCCACCACCTCAGTCCATGACCATCTGTTCAGCCGATTGCTCTCGCGCCATCTCCTCCAGCACGGTCTTGTACTCTACCGAGATGACCTTCACAAATTGAGGCAGCACCTCGCCCCATCGGTGCAGCACCTCTTTCGCACGCAGACTGCCGGTGTAGCGGTAGTGTCGCTCCACCAGGTCGCGTAGCAGGGAGACATCCTCCGGGTCCTCCACCGGTTCCAGCAGGATGGAACCGCCGCCGAAGTTGACGCGCTTGTCGAACAGCCCGTCGACGTCCCACACGAAGGCGATGCCGCCGCTCATGCCCGCGGCGAAGTTGCGTCCGGTTTTGCCCAGCACCACTACCACGCCGCCAGTCATGTACTCGCAGCAGTGGTCGCCCGCTCCTTCCACAACCGCCCGTGCGCCGCTGTTACGCACCGCGAACCGCTCGCCGACGACGCCGCTCAGGAATACCTCTCCGCCTGTCGCACCGTAGAGCAGCGTGTTGCCCGCGATGATGTTCTCGTGCGAGGGGAAGTCGCATTCCTTCGGTGGATAAGCGATAATGCGCCCGCCGGAGATGCCCTTGCCCAGGTAGTCGTTGGCGTCGCCTTCCAGGACCAGCGTGACGCCGTTGTGCAGGAACGCGCCGAAACTCTGTCCGGCAGAGCCCTTGAAGTGGATGCGAACCGTATCGTCGGGTAAGCCCTCTTCGCCGTAGCGGCGGGCGATTTCGCCGCTGAGCATCGTGCCCACCGTGCGGTTGCAGTTGCGAATGGGTAGGCTCAGTTCCACGCGCTCGCCGCGCTCCAAGGCGGGCTTGCACAGCTCTAGCAACTGGATGTCTAACTGCTTCTCCAGCCCGTGCTCCTGCTTCTCCACGCAGCGGACAGGCAGACTGGAGTCCACATTGGGCTTTTGCAGGAGCACGCTCACGTCCACACCCTTCGCCTTCCAGTGGTCAATCGCTTCGCGCGTCTCCAGCATGTCCACCCGACCAACCATCTCGTCGAAGGTGCGGAAACCCAGCTCCGCCATGATTTCGCGCACTTCTTGCGCCACGAAAGTGAAGAAGTTCACCACGTGCTCGGGCTTGCCAGCGAACCGCTCCCGCAGCACAGGGTCTTGCGTGGCGATGCCCACCGGACAGGTATTCAGGTGGCACACGCGCATCATGATGCACCCCAGCGCCACCAGCGCCGCGCTGGAGAAACCGAACTCCTCCGCGCCCAGCAGGGCGGCAATGACCACATCGCGTCCGGTCTTCAGCTGTCCATCCGTCTGCAACACCACACGCCCGCGCAGCCCGTTCTTCACCAGCACCTGCTGCGTCTCCGCAATTCCCAGCTCCCACGGGATACCCGCGTGCTTGATGGACGACAGCGGCGACGCCCCTGTTCCACCCTCGAAGCCGCTGATGAGGATGTGGTCGGCGTGCGCTTTGGCTACGCCAGCGGCGACGGTTCCCACACCCACCTCCGCCACCAGCTTCACCGAGATGCGTGCGTACGGGTTGACGTTCTTCAGGTCGAAGATGAGCTGCGCCAGGTCCTCGATGGAGTAGATGTCATGGTGCGGCGGCGGCGAGATGAGCGTCACACCCGGTGTAGAGTGGCGCACCTTGGCGATGTACTTGCTCACCTTGTGCCCGGGCAACTGCCCGCCCTCGCCGGGCTTCGCACCTTGCGCCATCTTAATCTGCAGTTCGTCCGCATTCACCAGATAGTGGGTGGTCACACCAAATCGCCCGGACGCCACCTGCTTAATGGCACTGCGCTTGCTGTCGCCGTTGGGCAGGGGGATATACCGCTCAGGGTCTTCGCCGCCCTCGCCCGTGTTGCTCTTCCCACCGAGGCGGTTCATGGCGATAGCCAGAGTCTCATGCACCTCCCGGCTGATAGAGCCGAGCGACATCGCTCCCGTTGCGAACCGCTTGACAATCGCGCTCACCGGCTCCACTTCCTCAATCGGGATGGGATTGCCCTTCTTGAACTTGAACAGTCCGCGCAGGGTGGCGAGCTGCTCGCTCTGCTTGTTCACCAGCGCGGCGTACTCTTTGTATATCTGATAGTTACCGGTGCGCACCGCGTGCTGCAGCTTGGCAATCACATCGGGGTTCATCTGGTGGAACTCACCGCCACGCCTCCACTTGTACCAGCCGCCGGGGTCCAGGTCCAAGTTCTCCGGCACTGGCGCGGGGGGATAGGCAAAACGATGTCGCGCCAGAGTTTCCTCCGCAATCACGTCCAGCTTCACCCCACTGATACGCGAGGCGGTGTGGGTGAAGTACTTGTCGATGACCTCCTCGTGCAGACCGATGGCTTCGAATATCTGCGCGCCGCGATAGCTCTGCAGAGTGGAGATGCCCATCTTGGACATGGTTTTGAGCAAGCCCTTGTTGATGGACTTGATGAAGTTCTTGCAGGCTTGCTCGTAGCTGAGGTTTTCAGGCAGCATGCCCTCGCGCTTCATATCCGCCAGCGTCTCGAACACCAGGTAGGGGTTCACTGCGCTTGCGCCGTAGCCGATGAGCAGAGCGAAGTGATGCACCTCGCGCGGCTCTCCCGATTCCACCACCAGTCCCACCGCCGTGCGTGTGCCCTCGCGAATCAGGTGGTGATGTACCGCTGAAGTGGCGAGCAGAGCGGGGATGGGCGCGTGATGACGATCCACGCCCCTGTCCGACAGGATGATAATGCTTACGCCCTCGGCGACCGCCCGGCTCGCCTCCTTGCACAGGCGGGTGAGAGCCACTTCCATGCCTGCCGCGCCGGTATCGGGGTCAAACAGCATGTACAGCGTGCGTGCGCTGAATTGATTCGCCTCGATGTGGCGCAGCTTTTCCAGTTCCACGTTGGTCAGAATAGGCGTCTCGATGCGCAACTGCCGGCAGTGTTCGGGCGTCTCCTCCAGCAGGCTCCCGTCTTTGCCGATGTAGTCCGCCAGCGACATCACAATCTCTTCGCGGATGTGGTCGATAGGTGGGTTGGTCACCTGCGCGAAGAGTTGCTTGAAGTAGTTGTACAGCAGCTGCGGTCGCTGGGAGAGCACGGCAATAGGCGTATCGTTGCCCATCGAGCCGACAGGTTCCTCACCGTCGGTTGCCATCGGCGCCAGAATCATGTTCAGGTCTTCCAGCGTATAACCGAACACCTTCTGGCGTTCCAGAATGGTCTCGTGGTTGGGCAGGTAAACATGCGGTGGGTCAGGGAGCCTGCTCAGGTCGATACGGTTCTGAACCAGCCACTGCCGGTACGGCTTCTGATGGACGATGCGCTCTTTGATCTCCTCATCGTCGATGATTCGCCCCTCTTCGGTGTCCACCAGAAAGATTTTGCCCGGTTGCAGTCGCCACTTAGAGCGGATGTTCTCGTCGGGGATGTCCAGCACGCCCGTTTCGGATGCCATCACCACGTGGTCGTCCTTCGTCACGAGGTAACGCGCAGGGCGCAAGCCGTTGCGGTCGAGCATCGCCCCGATCTGGCGTCCGTCGGTGAACGCCACCGCTGCCGGACCGTCCCATGGCTCCATGATGCAGGCATGGTACTCATAGAACGCCTTGCGGTCTTCGTCCATGAACTGATGATTGCCCCATGCCTCTGGGATGAGCATGAGCATCGCGTGGGCGAGGCTGCGTCCACCACGCACCAGTAGTTCCAGCGCGTTATCCAGCGTGGCGGAGTCGCTTCCCGTCTCGGTGACCAGCGGGGTGAGCTTTTTCACGTCATCGCCGAACAGGGGAGAGCGCAGTTGCGCTTCACGGGCGCGCATCCAGTTGCGGTTGCCGCGCAGGGTGTTAATCTCCCCGTTGTGCGCAATCATGCGATACGGATGCGCCAGCGGCCAGGTGGGGAAGGTGTTGGTGCTAAACCGCTGGTGTACCAGCGCCAGCGCAGTGACCACATCAGGCTCGGCGAGGTCTAGATAGAACCGGCTTATCTGGTGCGCCAGCAGTAGCCCTTTGTACACAATCGTTCGTGAAGACAGGCTGCAGATATAGAAATACTCTGGCTGTTGGAGGTGCAGGCGAGCCACGCGGTTCTCAATCACTTTGCGGATGACAAACAGCTTGCGCTCAAACGCCTCCTGGTCGGGCAGCTCCTTCGCCCTCCCGATGAAGAACTGTTTAATGACCGGCTCCACTGCGCGTGACGCCGTACCGATAGCGGCGTTATCCACCGGAACCTCACGCCAGCCGAGAAAGGTCTGCCCTTCCTCTTTGATAACGGTTTCTATCGCCGCCTCGCACAGGGCACGGTCGCGCTCATCACGAGGCAGGAAAACCATGCCTACCCCATAGTCGCCTTCGCTGGGCAGGTTGCCGTCACGCTGGCGCAGGAAGAACTGGTGCGGTATCTGGATCAGGATGCCCGCGCCGTCGCCCGTTTCGGGGTCGCTCCCCGCCGCGCCGCGATGCACCAGGTTTTCCAGTATCTGGATGCCCTGTTCTAGGATGGCATGCGACTTCTTGCCTTTAATGTTGACCACAAAGCCCACACCGCAGGCATCGTGCTCGTGCGCCGGGTGATATAGACCATCTGGCTTTGGCAATCCGTGATAATGCATACCTCTTCATCCACTCCCTGTCGTGCGACACTACAGATGTTCTTTCTGCGCAAGACAAATAATGCCCGTTGTCGCAGGTGCGTGTCTTCGCACAAACGACACGGGCGTCTTTGGAACCGTGTGCGTGTGGTTATTTTACCGCAGTTTGTACGCCGTTTGCAAGCGTCTACCCCCGGTGTGCCTTCGTGGTGGTCTCCACCCACACGCTGCGATAGTCGTCGAGAGGGCGGAACTGCTTCCGCGCCTTCTCCAGCAGCAGGCGCACGGTGACTATCTCATGCGGTCGGAACGAGACGGCAACGGTGTTACCCTCTACGGGCAGTGGCGTCGGTTCGCGCAGCAGCATGTTTACCCGCTCCGCCTTTTCCACCGCACCGTAGAAGGTGAAGCGTGCCTCAGCGGGCTTGCCGTTGACCTCAAACGCCCGCAGCACACACCACTCCCCCTCGCGGTAGAAGGCGGAGAGCACCACGTCGCCCTCCACCAGCAGGAAGCTCATCGCCCCCGGCAGCTGCAGGTCGCCGGAGCTGTGGCGATACACCGCCATCACGGGTCGGTTGAAGGAGGTCGCCTCACGTAGCAGCACATCGCGGTCGGGCACGCTCTCCCACACGCGATACCCGTAGCGCAGTTCCACCTCGCGCACCCAGTTGCCCTCATCCCATGCGTCGTACATGAACAGGATGTTGCGCACCACGTCGCCGTCGCGCAGGAAGCCCTGATTGCCCCCGTGCATGTATTGCAACCCGCGCGTGCCGTCGGTGAGCAAGATAAAGTTCAAACCGGTGAATGGGTTGACCACCTCCTCGAAGAACTGCGGCGAGGTCATCCAGTCGCCAGTGGGGTACTTCTTGCGGTATACTCCCTCGGCGCGAATCGGCGTCACCGCAAAGGGATGGTCGTGCCAGATTTCGGTACGCTCCAGCTGGGCGGCGATGTCGGTCTGTAGAGAACGCATCATGGACGGCTCGGGTCGCTGCAGAAATCGCAAGTGGGTTTGCACTTCTACAATGGCGCTCACGGCGTTCAAGCAGATACGCGAGCGGAACCGTGCCACCTCGCCCAAGTCGCCCTCCACCAGCACGCTTGCCAAGACGGGACCGGAATGCTCCACGCGCACGGAGCGTACCCCGTCTTGCGAGCGGTATACCCTGTCGCCAACGGGGATGTGCAGGGCGTTCAACGGCACGTGCTCGCGCACGAACTCCGCCTCATCAGAAGCCGACCGCAGGCTGGTGATGACGCCCGTACGGCGGTCTATTCGAGCCTTCACGTACGGATTGGCAAGGTGTATCGCCTCCGCGCTCTCTGCCACGCTCACTTGAGGAGCGGTTCTGGTATCGCCTTCCCCAAGACGATACGCTCTGTAGCCGACGGACGGCACATCCTGCGCGGGGAAGCAGAGGGTTACCTCCCCATCGTTCGTAGCGACCACCTGCGTTGGCACCGCCTGCCCGGCATCGTCCACCACTGCCGACCTCACGCGGTCGGCGGGCACGGCGACGGTGGCGATTCCGCTCTGCACCCATCCCAGCGGGTTGAACACGACTACATCCGGCTCACCACTCACGCGCCCAGCGATATGTTTCAGGTTGCGCTCCAGCACCATGCGCGAGAGTTCGAGGCTATCGTGGTAATACAGCTTGCCGGTGTCGCCACACAGCCCCTCGCATTCGTCTACGTCGTGATGCTGAGCCAGCAGCAGGTTACGCCACGCCTGTCGAATCTCCCACTCCGGATACACATCCCACTGCGCATACGGTCTGCCCAGCATTCCCGACACCAGCGCAAAGCTTTCCGCGCTGAGCAGCCGGTTCTCCGCCCGTTTGCTGAGATAGCGCACCAGGTCGCCGTTTTTACCGATGGACATGCCGTGAAATACGTCGTCCAGCGTGTACTCCAGCACCGGCTCGTTGCCCTTCGCCTGAGCAAGAAACTCGCTCAGCGTGACCCAGCGGATATCGAAATCGGGCTGCGCGGCTATCTCTTTCATGCGGGGGGCTATCAGCTCCGCGCGGCACATCCAGTCGGGGGTGGGGAGCAACTCCAGCCACTGGATAATCAGCGGGTCCTCCATCTGCTCTACCGCCTCATGGCGCAAGCCCTGCTCGAAGTCCTCCGGCCACTGGTGCAGGCAGAGGTCGGTTTTGGGAGCCACCAGTATCTCCGAGCCGTCCAGCCCACGCCACCGCGCCCGCGACACTCGCTCGATGGGGATATGCGGTGTGTGCCATGTCCACTGGAAGAAGAGACAGCCGTACTGGAACCCGCACCCCCGTAGAATCTGAGGCAGCTGCGGGAAGAAGTGGAACTCCTCCTCCCACCAGGTGACCGGGCGCACACCAAACAGTTTCTCGCACACCAGCACGCCCATGGCTAGCTGGCGCACATTCGCCTCGCCGCCGCAGAACAGACCGTACGGTTGACCGTACGACGCCCCCGCAATCTCGGCGCGTCCATCCCGTATCGCCCTTTTCAAGAGTTCAAACGCCTCGGGGTCGGTGATGGCGAGCTGTTCGTAACCCACCACGTCGAAGTTCACGTTGCCCTTCGCGCCCGTTTCGTCCATCAGCAACAGCATATCCCTGACGCTGGCGGGAAGCACAAACTCTCCCCAGTTCCATACCATGTCTACCCAGTGTTTATGATTGCCGAAGGTGTAGTGTACCGTTCGTTGTGGTGAAGGATGCATTGCAGACTCCCTGATACGTTGATGGTCGGTATGCTTATTCCGCTTGCGGGGGCGAATCTCCTACCGGCAGGTTGCGCAGACCTTCTGGCGCATTTACTTAAAGCCCTTGACTTTTTTCGACGCGGTATATTGCAATTGAACACGCAGAACAAGCCTGAGCAAAGGAAGGTGACCGACGATGTGGAAACGCCTTTGGGGTGTAACCCTGCTGCTGGTGCTAGCGTCCAACTTGTGCTGGGCGCAATACCGCTTCAACGGAACTTTCTACCAGTTGCGCTGGGGGCAAACGGAAGGAAGCGAGGACCTGATTACGCCCGTGAACGCACTGGGCAATCCGCTGTGTGTGAAGATGGGAACCAGTTGGAGTGCATATCTGGATGGTGTAGGCAACCTGCTGGGCTGGAAGGTGAGTTATGCACGGTTGCGCAGTTTGGTG
>CALJAP010000181.1 GCA_938027655.1 uncultured bacterium
CCCCTATTCTACCATATCCCCCGCAAAAATGCAAGCCTTTTGCGCCCAAAATGGAAAAATTTTCGTTTAGCTGCGAAAAAAGAGTCGTCAACCCCCTGCGTGCAGATACCAAACCGGAGGTAGACGACTCCCCTGTGACAAAAGGCGTTCCCCACCGGTCACCGTCAGCGGTGCGTTCAAATCGCCTGAAGCCCGCACCCCATCCACCTTGCAGGTTGCCCCGTGCTTGTGGTATACTGGGTTGCGCAAGCGTTTTGTACCTTGTCAAGTAGCAAGACGGAGCCAATGAGACACTTCCTGCCCGATGTGCTGGCGGTAGTCGGACCCACCGCCACCGGCAAAACCGACGTGGGTATGCTGCTGGCAGAAGCGCTGGGCGCAGAGATTATCTCCGCAGACTGCATGGCGGTCTATCGGGGAATGGATGTGGGAACCGCCAAACCCACGCCGGAGCAGCAGAGGCGCGTGCGCTTCCACCTTATCGACGTGTGCAATCCCGATGAACCCTTCAGCGTGGCCAGGTTCCAGCAGATGGCGCTGGAGGCGATTCGGCACATTCGGCAGCGCGGTGCACTGCCGCTTGTGGTGGGAGGCACGGGGCTCTACGTGAAAGCGTTGCTGGACGGGTTCCATATTCCCCCCGCACCTGCCGACGAGATGTTTCGCCAGCAGCTGTGGCAGCGGGTGAGCAGGTTGGGCAGCGCAGCGCTACACGCGCAGCTACAGCAGGTAGACCCGCAGGCGGCGTCGCGCATCCACCCTCACGACGCAGTGCGCATCATCCGTGCGCTGGAGGTATACCATCTCACCGGGCGACCGATTTCAGCGTGGCAACAACGCCAGCCCCCCGCAGAGGTGGGCAGGGTGCGCCGGTTTGGATTGACCCTGCCGCGCGACCTGCTCTATCGGCGCATCAACGAGCGGGTGGAGCGGATGATAGCGCAGGGCTGGCTGGACGAGGTGCGCCGACTGCTGGAAGCGGGATATGACCCCCACCTGCCCGCGATGCGCTCGCTGGGCTATGCCCAGCTGGTGCAGGTGGCTCAGGGCAAACTGCCATTGCAGGAGGCGATAGCGCTGATACAACGTGAAACTCGGCGCTTCGCCAAGCGTCAATTAACATGGTTTCGCGCCGACAAGCAGATTGAATGGGTAGACGCTTCGCAAGGCGCCGACCAGACGGCGCGACAGATACTGGAGCGGCTGCGGAGCGAAGCACAACACACTTGATGGATTTTGGGACGGAGGGGAGCCTACAACATGGCGAAGACTCAAATCAACTTGCAAGATGTTTTTTTGAACCAAGTGCGCAAAGAAAATATTGCCGTCACCATCTACTTGATAGGAGGCGTGCAGCTGCGCGGGTTGGTTCGCGGGTTCGATGCCTTCACGGTGCTGCTCGACAGTCCGGGCAAGCCCACCCAGCTGGTTTACAAACATGCCATTACCTCGGTGGTGCCTTCCAGACCGGTCTCCACCTACCGCCCGCCCGACGCCGCGGCGCGCGCGGTTAGCACGCCGGTAGAGGGCGCGGAAACCGGCGAGACCCCCACAGACAACGCCTGAGCCGTTACCGGATGTGCAGGGGCGAATAACCGTTCGCCCCTGACCGTTAACGAGCCTGTAGGGGCAATAATCGTTCGCCCCTACCCCTGGCGCACAATCTTGGGCTACACAGGAGGCAGATAGTCGCGCAAAGTGCAGTTCACCAAAATGCATGGTATCGGCAACGACTTCGTGGTGCTGGATTGCCTGAAGTCGCAGATAGCAGAAGAGAACCTGCCCGATTTAGCACGTCGCCTGTGCGACCGACGGTTTGGTATCGGCGCGGACGGGTTGATTCTGGTGCTGCCCTCGCGGGTAGCGCACCTGCGCATGCGCATGTTCAACCCCGACGGCAGTGAGGCGGAGATGTGTGGCAACGGCATCCGCTGTTTCGCCAAGTACGCCTACGACCGCAAACACGTCAACAGCACACAGATGAACGTGGAAACGCTGGCGGGGGTGAAGCCGCTGAAACTGAGCACGCAGGGCGGTAAGGTCACCTCCGTGACGGTGGATATGGGCGTGCCTCGCCTCATGCCGGAAGAGATACCGGTGCGCGTGGACGGCGCGGAAAGCGTCATCGGCTATCCCCTGCGGATAGCGGGCAAAAAGCTGGAGTTCACGGCAGTTTCGATGGGTAACCCGCACGCGGTCATCTTTCTGGACAACGTTGCCAACTTCCCAGTGGAGAAGGTCGGTCCCCAGATCGAACACCACAAGCTGTTTCCCAAACGCACCAACGTCCAGTTTGTGCAGGTGGTGAACAACCGCGAAATCATCCTGCGCACCTGGGAGCGCGGCGCGGGATTGACACTTGCCTGCGGCACAGGGGCGTGTGCCTCGGTGGTGGCTGGCGCGTTGAATAAACTCACCGGCAGGGAGGTGCTGGTACACCTGCCCGGCGGTGACCTGCAGATTGAGTGGCTGGGCGATGGGCGCGTGTTGATGACCGGTGCCGCCACCGAAGTGTTTGTGGGAGAGATAGACATCTGAGTGAAGGAGGAGAAAGGTTTGCCTGCACGTGCATCTCGTCTGGATAAGACCCCACCCTATCTGTTCGGCGAAATCGCTAAACTGAAGGCAAAGGCGCTGGCGGAGGGGCGCGACCTGATAGACTTTGGCATCGGTGACCCCGACCAGCCGACCCCGCGCGACATCATCGACAAACTGTACGAGGCAGCGCAGGACCCCGCCACCCATCGCTACGATGAAACCCCTTACGGCGAGCCCTTCTTCCTGCAGGCGGTGGCGGAGTGGTACCGTCGCCGCTACGGCGTGTCAGTGGAGCCAGACGGCGAAATCCTGCTGCTGATCGGCTCCAAAGAGGGGTTGGCGCATCTGGCATGGGCGTACATCGAGCCGGGCGACCTCGCTCTGGTTCCCGACCCCGCCTACACGGTGTACGCAATTAACACGCGCATGGCAGGCGGAGAAACCTACACCATGCCCCTCAGGCGCGAGAACGGTTTCCTGCCCGACCTGTCGGCAATCCCCTCGGAGGTGGCACGACGGGCAAAACTGCTTTTCCTGAACTACCCGAACAACCCTACCGGCGCGGTCGCCACTCAGCAGTTCTATCGCGAGGCGGTACAGTTCGCCCATGAATACGACATCCTGCTGGTGAACGACGCAGCCTATTCGGAAGTAGTGTACGAGGGATACCGTCACCCCAGCCTGCTCCAGATAGAGGGCGCCAAAGAGGTGGCGATAGAGTTCAACTCGCTCTCCAAAATGTTCAACATGACCGGCTGGCGCATCGGCTTCGCAGCGGGTAACCGCGACGCCATCGCCAACCTGAACAAGATGAAATCGTATGTGGATAGCAAGCAGTTCGCCGCCGTCTCACGCGCGGGAGCATACGCCCTGCTATATGCCGACAACACCCGCACACTGAACCTCTACCAGAAGCGACGCGATATCCTGGTAGAGGGGCTCCAGTCCATCGGCTGGGAGGTGCACAAGCCCAAAGCCACCTTCTACGTGTGGGTTCCCACCCCGGGCGGAACGTCCTCCATCGATTTCGCCAAGCAGTTACTGGAGCGGGCGGGCATCCTGGCGATACCGGGCATCGGCTACGGTGAACACGGCGAGGGCTATGTGCGCTTCTCCATCACCGTCAGCGGCGACCACCACGGCGAGCGGGTGGAGGAGGCGGTCAGGCGGATACGAGAGCATTTCGGATAGCCACCCCTTGACCGCGCATCGTCCGGTATGGCACAATCTAGCGTACAAAAACAATCGCTCAGGAGGGATGGCACACCGATGATTTGCGGTCAAAAGCAGTACGCGCTCACGCCCGAGCAGGTGCAGTTTTATCGTGAGAACGGCTACCTGTTGCTGAAATCCGTGTTCACCCGCGAAGAGGCACGGTATCTGCGCGAAGAGGCGCATGCGCTCATCTCCCGTCTGGCACAAGTATACTCCGAGAACGGCATCAACGCCGCGTGGGGTAGCTCCAGAAAGCTCACCGATTTGCCTGCGCAGCTGCTGCACTGTCACAACGCTCAGTACCACAGCGCCGCCTTCGCCCAGCTGATGCTGGACCCTCGCCTGACCGACCGCATCGCCGACCTCATCGGCGACAACATCCAGCTGCACCACACGAAGCTGTTTATCAAGCCACCGGAGAAGGGCGCGCCCTTCCCCATGCACCAGGACTATCCCTACTTCCCGCATGAGAAGCACACCATGCTGGCGGCGATCGTGCATTTCGACGACGCCCCTGTTGAAAAAGGCTGCGTGCGCGTCGTGCCCGGCAGTCACAAACTGGGCCCCTTGACGCACAACCCTGAAGGCGGCTGGCACTTACCGATAGAGCAGTACCCGCTGGAGGCGGCTGTGCCTGTGCCTGCCGAGGCAGGGGATGTGGTGGTGTTCAGCTACCTCACCATTCACGGTTCGGGGGTAAACAGCAGTCACGAGGCGCGCACCACCCTGCTGATCCAGATGCGTGACCCCACCGACCACCCGACGGTGTTGACCCACCTCTCGCGCGGGCAAGGCCTCATGCTACGCGGTGTTGACCCTGAGGCAGACGCCGCACCGGGAACCGATTCGGTATCGCGATACATACGTTCTCAACAGGCGGAGGCGGTCATCCGGTAGGGGCGAAGGAGCTGAACTTTGAAAAAATAGCCGCACTTATCCCCCTCTCTCCTTTCCCGAAGCTTCGGAAGAGGTGTATTCAACCTGACCCCTTGACCTCCTTCCCTACAAGGGAAGGGGGGAGACATCCGACACGCGGCTCCCCCCTCCTCGCCGGAGAGGGGCCGGGGGAGAGGTTAAATCGTCTTTTCACACGATTCACCTCTACCCCCTCCGTATGACCTTAGAAGGTAAGCGAGCGCGACACCTGCAGAGGAAACTTCTGCGCGATGGCGATGTTGATGCCGAAGATTTCGCCGCCTATCGCCCAGCCGTTCTTTGTGCCGTAACCGGCGCGTATCGCCAGCCCGCCCGGCAGTCTCTTCTCTGCACCGAAACGCAGTTCCCGCTTGCCGGTGTTGTTGGTGATGTCCACCCAGTCGGTGACGTAAGTAATGCCCAGCGCGTCCTGCATCGCCACGCCCGCATGAATAGCGCGTTTGAGCGGCTTCACCGCACTCTGGGGAGCGCCCGGCGTCTGCAAGCTGTTCGGTGCGGTGAAGGGGAATTCGATGTTCGGCTCGATGAAGTTCTCCACCACCAGCGCGTAAGAGAGAGGCAGTTCCCTGTTCGGCTTCCAAATGATACCCACATCGACAGCTGTGCCGCGCTTGTCCAGATAGTCCGCCGCGCCCAGCTCTATTGCCCGGCTACCTGCGTTTCCCGAGGAGAGGTCGTTCTGGTCGGCGAAGTAGTGGGTGTAGAACACGCGCAGGAGGCGCACCCTCGCGCCGATGGCTATCTCGGTGTCGGAGCCCCCTGCTGACAGGCGCGTGCCCACAGTCACATCGGGCAAGCTGAAGGCGACCATACCGTAGATGTCGCCCTGTGCGCCGGTCAGGTCGTTGCTTTCACGGCGAGCCCAGCGCTGCAGCTGGGTGTTGGGATAGAGCCGGAAATCGCCCACCGCCCCGGCGGTCACTGCAATGCCGTTGAACACCAGTCCGAAATCGGCGTTGAGCACCGCCTGCACCTTCTCTTTCTCGCCAAAGGTGCGGACGATGCGCGCGGCGTCGGCGAGGTCTACTACCCCCTTCTGACCAATGGTCACGGTGTCGCTGACCTGGCGCAAGGTGGCACCTTCCGTATCCATGTTTAGGTTACCCAGCCCGAACTTCACCCCGCGTACGTACGCAACCGCTGCGGGGTTCAGATACATCTGCTCTGCGGGGTTGCGCATCAGCGCGATGCCTGCTCCTGCCATCCCTCTGCTCGGTGAGCCAAAGAGGGAGATTTCATCGGCGTACGCGCCGATAGCCATCACTGCCCACAACACAAGGGCGACAGACACTCGTTTGCTCATGGCAACTCCTCCTAAAGCTCCAGAGTGCCGGTACCTAAACCGGTCGTGAGACGAATTCGGGTGCCGTCCGGCAGTGCCGGGTCGCTGGTCACATTCGCTGTCAAGGTGACATCCACCGTGTTAGTTCCTCCCTGCGTCACAATCCGCGCCAGCGTGTTCAGGTCGCCCGTCTGCACCGTCGCGCTCAGACAGGGGTCCGCCCCTGCTCCTTGCACGGTGACCGCATAGCTGTTGCCGGTAGCGCGCGTCAGGATAACGGTACCGTCGACGTCTACATCGAAGGTCACCTGCGCCTGATTGTCAGAGAAGGTGGCGTTGAGATGGAAGTCCTTCAGAGTGATGGTATTGGGCAGCGATGCGCCTTCAGGAACCTCTACCTGCGCCGACTGGATTCGCTGGCAGATGATGAACCGGCGCACGTTGCCGATGGTGATGTCGGCGCTGGTGTCGGAGAAGGAGCCGGTGTAGCTGGCAAACGCCGGTTTAGTCACCGCGCCGCCGTTGCGTGAACGAGACGCAGCACCGACAAGCAGTTCCACCGTCTCGTCCTCCGAACGCCCCAGCGGGTTGGCGACGGGCAGGCGTCCTTCCTCCTTCAGCCCTGCGCCGCAGCCTGCCAGCAAAGGTACCAGCAACAGCAGTAACCAAGTACGTCTTGACATATCTTACCTAAAACCTCCTTTTTGAGAAATTGTTTTCGTACTCTTTCGCGCTATGCAGCGCAAATACCTTCTGCGCGGGAAGCCGTAGCCCCTTTGGAAAAAGTCGGCATTTTATGGTATCCTCTTTAGCGGTGTCCACTATGGAAAAGACCTCCGTACACACCATCGGTGAATCCCAGCAGCTGCGGTTGCCCACAGTGGCAATTGTGGGGCGACCGAACGTGGGC
>CALJAP010000182.1 GCA_938027655.1 uncultured bacterium
AGTTCTGGTTGTACACCGTGAGCGAGACGCCTTTTGTGTCCTTTGCGGTGGAGGTGACCATATTTTGTGCTTCCATCGTCAACGTTGCCCCCATCAGGAGAGTGACACACACGAACACTTTTCCCAGCATGTCCTCGAAACTTCCTTTTTGCTGCTTGCACGCATTAGACGCACAAAGCGGGCAAGATGTTTCTCATTCGCCTTGCACCGTGTTGGGCAAACTTGACTGGTGGTATCTTTTCGGGTACACTTTTCAACCGAGAAGAGCATAATCAGAGACAGTAATACCGAAGCAGGGGTGTTCCCAGAAACTGGCTACGCTTTGCAGGTATACGGTCTTTGCTTTTGCAACAAGGCATTCGTGGCAACAGGTGGATATTGGTAAACCGTTTTGTCCGACGAGAATGTGAATATGCGAGCGACTCTTTCTCACCCGATATGGTTCTTACTGATGTGCTTGGCGATTGCACGCCCCGCCCCGGCACAGCCATCAGGGCTGGTGGAACCCGGTTTGTACGCGAACCAAGTCACCAGCGTCTTTGTGGGCGAAGAGTATGTTTACTGCACTGTGCCAGTGGGATTGTTGGTGATGAAGGTGCCGCCCGCTGATTCGCCAAGAGTAGTCGGTCAACTGACTCTGCCGGGTTATGCTGAGGGCGTTTATGTGTGCGGTAAATACGCATACGTGGCGAATGGTAACGCCGGCTTGCGCATAGTGGATGTATCTGAACCTACTGCTCCAAAAGAGGTTGCTTACTTCAAGACACGTGGCTATACCCGCGCCGTTTTTATATCCGGGAAACATGCCTATGTGACAGAAGATTGGGCGGGTCTGCGTGTGGTAGACGTGTCCGAACCGACTCAGCCGCGCGAGGTGGGTCATCAGCAGCTGGGGGGAAGTGGTGAGGCTATCTTTGTTTCCGGCAGGTATGCGTATGTAGCAGACGGTTACGCCGGCTTGCGCGTTATCGATGTGTCTGAACCTGCCCGCCCCAAGCAGGTGGGATACTACGATACGCCGGGCAACGCAGTCGGTATTTTTGTCTCTGGGGATTACGCCTACGTCGCAGATGGCGGATCAGGCTTGCAGGTGTTCGATGTGTCCGACCCTAATCACCCCAAGCAGGTAGGCTACCACGAGGCACCCGGCTATGCAGAAGGTATTTTTGTCTCCGGTAGGTATGCTTACCTGGCGAACGGAGGCTCGGGGTTACGCGTGTTCGACGTGAACGACCCTAGCCAGCCGCGTCCATTGGGGCAGTTTAATCTACCAGGCTATGCGCGGGGTGTATACGTTTCGGGTAACTATGCTCACGTAGCGAATAAGGGCGCAGGCTTACAAGTTGTGGATGTGTCCCCCTATTCCGCTTTGGCAGCGAGCCGCGAAGGGACACGGTTGAACCGTTTTCCGGCAGTTTCCGGTAAGTGCGCATCCGGAGAACAGTCCACTAAGGCAAATCCCATATGAACAGCCGACACGGCAGCTCCGCCTGCAGGAACTCGTAACATGCGGTCGGCTCTACCGGCGCGAACTGCTCGAAGGCGGGGTTCCCGCTGATAGCCACGATACGGCTTCCGCTGTATTCCGCGCTCCATTTCTGCCACAGCTTGCGATACAGGTGCACCAGCTCCGAAGGCTTGCCCATGCGCACCCCGTAGGGCGGGTTGGTGACCAGCACCACCGGCCCTTCGGGCGGCGGCAGGGTGAGCGCGTTGGCGACCGTAAAGTCGATATCGGTCACACCCGCTCCTTCCGCGTTGTGCCGGGCAATCTCGACGTATCGGGCGTTCCAGTCGCTGCCCCGCAGGGGCGGAGAATGCCCGCGCACGTGTTCACATGCCTGCAGCTCCTCACGCCAGCGCGCCTCGTCATGCGGAATCAGCACGCGAAACGCCCACTCCTCGCGCCCCCGCGAAGGGCTGATGCCCCGTCGCCACAACGCGCCCTCTATTAACAGCGTGCCCGTGCCGCACATCGGGTCTACCAGCGGGCGGTGGTCCCAGCCGGAAGCCATCACCACTGCCGCTGCCAGCGTGGGGCGAAGCGCGGTGAGGTGCGCCAGGCTCTGCCGCCACGGTCGGCGGTGCAGGCTGGAACCGGTGAGGTTCAAACCCAGCAGGTAGTGGTGGTCCGCCAGCGTGGAGAATATCTCCACATCAGGGTTGTCCAGATTGACGGGCGGTCGCTGTCGTGTGCGCGCGATAAAGCGGTCGCAAACCACCTGCCCCACCACGCGGGCGATATCCATGCTGGTGAACTCGTGCGTGCCATCGCGCTCGGAGCGGATAGCGAAGGCGTATCGGTTCTCGAACCACCTCTCGTAGGGAACCTGCCAGGCAACCTCTTCTATCTCTTTCAGCCCCCGCACCTGCGCCTTTGCCAGCAGCACGAAGAAGCGGTTGACGGTGCGGGCGTACAGGTGCAAGCGGTAGATAGCTTCCCACTGGGCGCGGAAGAAGACACGCGACCTGCTCGTGTCGGTAACCTCCGCCCCCAGAGCGGTCAGTTCCTGTGCGGTCACCCACTCCAGTCCGGTGGTGCAGGTAGCGAAGAACTCAGTAAGCATCATTCCACTGCTATATGATACCATCAGTCTGGAGGACGAATATCCCGATGAGCCAAAAACCCTGCACCAGACGTCTGCTGTTGGAGGCTCGCACCCCGTCGCCGCGTTAATTACGAACGGGTGTAATGTGCCAATAGATCGTTACCAGTCTCCAGCTGCCACGAAGCACTCACCGTGTCCAGCAACGCCACCGGAAACAGCACAAACTCCTCCGGCACGGCATACCCCAACTCCACCAACCAGCTGGTAACAATCTCCTGGCGCATTTACTTTTTTCTCCCCTTGACAAATATCGCAAGGTTGATGTATATTACATGATGCAAACTCCGCCTGCTATGTGCGTGGGGGGATGCCCGAGCGGCCAAAGGGAGCAGACTGTAAATCTGCCGGCGGAATGCCTTCGGGGGTTCGAATCCTCCTCCCCCCACCATTCCCAACCGTCTGGAAGCATAGCAGGAAGCGGTATGTTGCAACGTAAGCCCCCGTAGCTCAGAGGGAGAGCGCGTCTTTGGTAAAGACGAGGTCACGGGTCCGAGTCCCGTCGGGGGCTCCATGGTCAGCGAAACCATCGGCTGCTCCGGTGCCGCACCCGTGCACGCGCGGACAGCCCATGTTCAAAACGATTGGGAGGTCAGCACTAAATGGGCAAGCAGCGATTTGAGCGCACGAAGCCGCATGTCAACATCGGCACGATTGGTCACGTGGACCACGGCAAGACCAGCTTGACGGCGGCGATGACGCGCGTTCTGGCAAAAGAGGGGCTGGC
>CALJAP010000183.1 GCA_938027655.1 uncultured bacterium
CGTCTGGAAGGCGGTAGTGCCATCCGAACCGGTGATGGCAGTGCTGTACCAGCTACTCCACGTGCTTCCTCCGTTGGTAGAATAGCGATACCAGCCCTGCAACGAGGTGGCTAAACCGGACAGAACATCCCTGACCTGCACGCTACAGGTGGGCGTCAAGCCCGTAGAGCCAACGCCGGTCACCGTGAAGTTCTGCCAGTCCTGCGGGGCGGTGCGGTCGATCTTGACCACTTTCCAACCGCTGTCGCTGTAGTTGCCCGCACGGTCGTAGGCACGGAAGTAGACCTGGTTCTGCCCTGTCCCGCCTTCCTGATTGAATGGCACGTTGTTGGCGCTGATGCGCTCCAGCGCGATGGAACCGTTCGCGGCGCCGGTGGTGCAGTCAAACGGTCCTTGCGTGCCTGTGGCAGAGGTCCAGTAGTAATAGTACAGGCGGTCGGTGTTCAGTCCCGAGAGCGTATCCTGCACCTGTATGGAGCAGTTGGGGGTGGGGTCGTTTGTCCAGTCGGGCAGAAGCCCCTGCCAGTTGCTGGGGGCGGTTCCGTCTACAATCACCGTGCGGGTCACCGAGGCGGTTCCGCCGTTGATGGAGGTGATGTCGTAGCGGATGCTCTTGCTGCCTTCGGTGGTACCCTTCAGGCTCCAGACCAGCCTGCGCCGGTAGCCTGCAGGGATGTTGCCCTGGTTCATACCGTCCTTGCCCGCGAAGTACACGCTCTCCTCCGCGCCGTCCGGTGCGTAGCGCACGTAGGTCATGCCGTTGAGGGAAATACCGGATGTGAGCAGGTCGATATCTCCGTAAACGCCCGAAGCCACGTACGACCCCGCCTGCGCGCTGCCGGTGACGTCAAAGTTCACGTTGGGCTTGACCGCAACAGGCGTCTGGAACACCAGGTTCACGTTGGGTGAGACCGAGCCGTACACCGCCCGTGCGGTGACCGCCCACGCCTGCGAGGAGCCTTCGTTCTGGGCGTAAGTGTACACCTTGATGCGGTAGTCGCCTGCAGGGGCGTTGGCAACATTGATGACCTCCACGTTATCGCGCGCGGAGAGGGACCACCACTCACCAGTGGCTCCACCGCTGAACGGCGCCCTGTCCAGATAGAGGTCTAGGTCGTTTTTGAGGGCAACGCTACCGCCTGATGGCGCGGGCGCATCCGGATACACCAGCACGATGCGCAACAGTGAGGCGTTCTGCGGCAGGTTGAAATCTACCGTGCGCAAATCGCCCGTTCCGCCGTTGCCCCACCACCAGGTGTACCACCAGCCGTCCGTGTTGTAGTGCGAGAGGAAGGCGTCTACCTTCCCCCGACCCTGTGCGGTGGAAGCGTGCCCCAGGTTGATGGCGTTGGCGATGATGGTAGACTTGGTCGCCCAGGCGGGGAAGTTATAGTGTCCTATCATGCCTGCGACCAGCCCCGCGACGTGAGGTGTTGCCATCGACGTGCCGCTCCAGCCGTATCTGTAGCCGCTGCTATCGCTGTTGCTACAGGAGTCGATCCACGAGCCGGGCGCAACCACGTCCGGTTTGACCCGGTTGTCGCCCGTGGGACCTCGCGAGGAGTAGTCGGTTACCTGGTCCAGATATCCGATAGCGTCATCGTATATCGCGCCCACGGTGAACGCGCCCTTCGCCACACCCGGACTACCGATAGTGCTACCGCCCGGACCGTCGTTGCCTGCGGAGATGACCGGCACGATGCCCTGCTGGAACATCTCGTCCACTTTACGCGACTGGGCATCCGTTCCTGTCAGGTTCGTGCCACTGGAACCGCCACTGAAGTTGAACACCTGCCGCTTGTATCGTGCCTCGCGCCCCTGCATGTCCAGCAGTCCTTCGTATACGGAGTTGCCCTCCGATACGCCTCGCCCGTCGTCGGCTCGGCGGAACACCTTGCTGATGAGCAGGTCGTAGCCGTCCACATCGGTGTCGCGCAGACCCTGCGCCGTGCCCCGATACCGGAACTGCGCCACCCCTTCGCCCAGAAACGTGCCCGTCACGTGCGTGCCGTGACCATGCACATCATCCCACCAGTTTGTCTCGGTGGTGCGGTTGTAACCGGCAGTGCCGTTCCACACGTTGTAGAAGTCCCAGTGATAGGAGAGGCCGGTATCCATCACGCCCGCCTTGATGGGACGCCCGCCTTCAGGACGACCGTCGTGCCCGTAATACCACAACAGGTCGGCGTTGATGGACGCCTGCGACTGCGTGTGCATGGTGTGCGACGGGCGTATCGGCTCCACGAACAGCACCGCGTCCACGTCCAGCAAGCGGTTCACCGTCGCTGCATCTGCCACCACCGCGAACACACCCAGCGACGGGTCGTAAACCCCTGTTTCTGCTGCCATATTCTCGATAGCGGCTTTCGCCCCTTCATCCGCCGCGAACAGGTTCACATACAGCCAGATGCGCTCGCCCGACGTGTCGCCCATGAAGTAGAGCAAATCGGGGTCTAACTTCTGCACCGGGTTGGGTTGACCCACCCAGCGCACCTGCGAATGCGATGCCACCGCGTTGAGGGCATCTATGGGGATGCGTGCCTGATAGGCGGTGTAGGGGTAGAAGCCGAACAGTTCCACCCCACGCTCCGCCAGCCATGCCTGCAAGCCTTCGTCCAGCCTGCCGTCCAGCAGGATGAGCGCGTATACTGCCGGTCTGGCGTCGGAGCCGAGTGTGGAGAGTTGTGCTGCCCGCTGTTGCGCCAGCCTTGCCAGTGCGGGTTGCAGTTTTTCGCCCGGTGGGGGCACGTATTCTCCGCTGAGGAAAGCCAGTGCGACCTTCTCGCCCTTGGTGCCGAAGGGGAGGATGAAGCGACCGGCGTTTACCACGCCCTCATTACCCAGAGCCTTACCCTCCTGCAGGTATTGGGGACCAACCGGTAGCTGTTTATTCGCCAGCTCGGGGCGGGAGTGTGCGGTAGAGGTTTCGTAGATGAGGGGGGATTGTATTCCGGGCGCGGCGAGGGACATATCCAGCGGACTGCCCGGAAGGAGCAAAAGCGGCACCCCGGAAGGGGATGCGGTTTTCTTCGCCTGCTGTGCAAGCGCGAGCGGCGCCAGGCTGATAGCCAGCAGCATCGCCATCGCCCACACCGCAGGCAGAAGCCTGATCGGGTTGGTTCTCATCGAAATACCTCCTCTTTTCAGGACTCGCTAGCTGCTCTGCCCGGCACCGACAGGGACAGCGTGGTTTGCCCTTATGCATCTCGGCTTGTTCCGTTATGCCGGAACCGTTTTACCATAAGTATATAACGCAAGATTCGTACCAAAACGCGCATTTTTAGGGGGTGCAGAAAGTTTTTTTAGAAAAATTTTTTGCGAAGCTTACGAAAGAGGGGATGGCTGACACTAAAGGATGTCGTTAAGCCACTGTTGTAGGGTGCGTGCATCTTCCAGAAACGCTTCGGGGGAATCTCCGCGCACGAACTCCAGCAGTACCCAGCGGTCACCTTCGGGCAGATGCGCTATATCCAGAAAACGCTTCCACTCGTTCTGTCCCTCCCGCAGGGGACGCCTTTCCCCTTTTGCCGTCCACCAGAAGATGTGCACGTTCACCAGCCAGGGTAGCACGGTGCGCAGCTCACGCAGGTTGCGCAGGAGAGACAGCTCCACTCGTGGTTGCCAGTAGGTGCGCATGGAGGGATGAGCCACCGCTTCCAGCAAGCGTTTTGCCGACCCCGCGCTGTCGGTAAGTGTGCCGCCGTGAAACTCGTAGCAGACGGTGATACCTTCTCGCTGCGCCATCTGCGCGATGCGTCGGGAGTCCTCGACCACGCTTTGCCAATAACCGGAGGTTGTCTCGGCGCTCCCCCTTTTGCCCGCCCACACGCGGATGACGGACGCGCCCAGCTCCTTCGCGGTCGCCAGCACCTTTTCGAAGGGCAGTTCGTCCTCGTGCCCCGCGCGGTAGTACGAGCCATAGGAGCTGACCACCAGTCCCGCCTCGCGCGTCTGCCGAGCCACCTCGCGGGCTATTTGCAGCTCACCATGAGGCACATGGATGTCCCCTCCCCACTCGATGCCCTGTAGCCCCGCCTGCGCCGCGAGGCGGATTACCTCCTGCGCCGGCAGCTTTCGAAAAGTGACGGAACATACCCCTGTCTGGAGCATTGTTCTTTTCCCTCCCCATGTAGCCGCAGGCTTTAGCCTGCGCTAAAGGCACGCTAAAGGTTGCGGCTACAGAGACAATCACGTCCTTGTAACCCATGTAGCCGCAGGCTTCAGCCTGCGCTAAAGGCACGCAACCCGAAGGTCGCGGCTACAGAGACAATCATGTCCTTGTAACCCATGTAGCCGCAGGCTTCAGCCTGCGCCAAAGGCACGCAACCCGAAGGTCGCGGTTACAGGAACAATCATGTCCTTGTAACCCATGTAGCCGCAGGCTTCAGCCTGCGCTAAAGGCACGCAACCTAAAGGTTGCGGCTACATTTTGGGATAAAAACATGTCACAACAGTTGCAATAGCCATGTTTCGCCCTTTTGTAGTTTTATTTCCAACGACATGACGCGCTGCCCGACTACCTCTCCGCTTATCGGGTCGTATACAGTGCTGCGTTCAGGTAGTTGCACGGAAGTTCCCCAATTGGACTGCTGGGTAGCGTGCAGTGACAGGATGCGGTTGCCTGCGCTCACCACTTGCTCATAGCTACCGTAGACATGCACTCCTGCCTGCTTCGCTAGCCTTTGTAGCAGATGCGGTCCTGCGTGTAACGTGCCGAAGTAGACCGACCAGCCCCGCTTGACGCGCTTTATCGCCACCGCTACCTCACTGGTGGCAACGAAAGTGGCCAGCGTGTGCGCAGAGGCGTCCTGTACCACAAAGCCGGGTGAGAGCGGCTCCTTCACCCCGAACTCTTCCTGCCGCGAAATATCTACCCCCGCTTTGCTCACCATCGCAGCCGGTTCGGTGTAAGCCATCCCTGAGGGTATCTCCTCCCTCTCCACCACGCGAATCCCCGTCAGGTCGCTGATGTTGTCGGCAGAGGCGGAGTTGCCGCGAATGTAGCCGGGCGCGTAGAACCACACTACCATCTTGCCCTTACGCAGCAGCTCCTTGAGCGCATGGCGCTGCGCCGCAGTGGGGGCGAAGGCGTTGAGCACCAGATACATCTTCGCGTGCTCTACCTTGCCAGAGCACACGTCGCCCAACAGGTACAAACCCAGCGGCGCGCCGATGCGATACAGCGTATACCGCATCCTCGAGAGCAGGGGAAGGGTGACCATGTTGCCATAGGACAGGGCGCACAGACTGGCTTCGTCCACCACCACGGCGATTTCGGGTCGGTAGGGCGTGCGGTCGGGGAGAATCTGCTCGTATACCTTCACCAGTTTCGCCAGGTTATCCCATATCTCCACGCTGTCCAGCCATCCCGCGCCCATCAGGTCCATCCACCAGCACGCCGCCCCGCGCGTGGCGATATGCGCGAAGTTGCGCCGATGCACCGACAGGGTCTCCGCCAGCGTTTCCGCTCTGCCGTAGTTGTCTTCGGGTTTGGAGAGATAGGTGCGGGTGTCGTCCTCGTTGAGCCAGAGCTTGCCGTGCAGCTGCACCGAGTCCACCGGCGCCATGAACCCGCCTGCGCCACCTGCCTGACGGTCAAAGTAGGAAATCGGCGAGCAGAGGATGTCCACGTGCGGGCATTTCAAGAGCCGCTCCAGCGCAAGGTGTCCCGACACTGCCGCACCGCCCGGCAACCCGGAGAGTTCAAAGGTATACCCGTAGAAGAGCACCACCAGCTTGCGCCCGTCGGTCTCCTCTTTGATGATGCGGGCGAACTCCTCCAGGGGCTCCACCATCATCTCCTGCTGGAACCGCCAGAACTGGAGAAGCCGCTTCTGAGCGACGGGATGCAGGAAAACGCCTTTACCTTTTGCTTTCCGTTGCTCGGCGGTAGGCAGGGTCGCGTTGCGGTCGCGCAGGTATCGGCGGAAGGCGTGCTCCATCGGCTTCTCGAAACCGGGTAGAAGACCTTCCCACACGCGGTCGTAGAACCATTCGCCGGTGTTTTGTCCGCAGGGATGGTACCCCAGAATGTGGTCACCATAGCGCGACTCCAGAGCGTTTACCAGTTGGCGCAGTACGTCACCCGCTTCCGCCCGCCACTTTTCGGACGCCATGCTCACGTAACCGCGCTCGCCGTTATCGTACAGCATCATCTCGTCGGGGTTTTGCTTCGCCCACCAATCGGGCATGTAGGTCAATCCGAAACGGGGCAGTAGCAAGGCGCGCGGGTTCTCCTTCAGGATGGCATCCATCTGCTCCTCGAAGGGGCGGTAGTTTGGCGTTTCGCCCGGCGGCGTCCACGGGAAAAAGTGCACCACGAACGAGACGATATGCACGCCCGTCTGCGCCGCGCGACGGATGGTGCTCAGCCCTGCCTCGCGTTTCTCGCCCACGAGGTTCACGAACAGCATCAACGGCGGAACGGGCTTGCCGTTGACCAGTAATGTCGGCACGCCTTTGCGACGGGCTACCTGCGCAGTCAAGGGCATGGCTTACACCCCTCCGAGCAAAGATTTCACCAGACCGTTGTCCCCACCTTGCGCAGTCTGTTGAGATTGTCCAGATAACTCGCCAGCTGTGCTGAAAATCCGCTCATCCGTGCCCGTCGCCTCCACAGTGTGACATTCCTTTCGCCCCCGCAACGGTGACTTCCTGTATCCAGCTGACGAAGGAACGGCTTTAGCCATGACAGAGGTAGCAATGATGCCATGTACGGCGAAACAGAGGGTACAATAAAGAACAGGATGAAAGACGGAGAGGCATCATTGTTCGGGAAACTGGTGGTCGGCATCACTGGAGCCAGCGGAGCGATTTACGCGGTGCGCTTTTTACAGCACGCCGCCCAGCATTTCGAGCAGCTGCTGGTCATTGTTTCGCAGCACGCTCTCTCCGTCGCCCAGACGGAGCTGGGAATAGACTTTCAGAAACTTCTCGGAAAGGATTACCCGAACATCACCTTTCTCAACCCGAAAGACTATTTCACGCCTCCTGCCAGCGGCTCGTTCCGGCATGAGGGCATGGTCATTATTCCCTGCTCGATGGGCACGGCAGGGCGCATTGCGCATGGCGTGTCGGATGACTTGATAGCCCGCGCCGCCGATGTGTGCCTCAAGGAGAGGCGCAAGCTCATCCTGGTGGTACGGGAGACGCCGCTCAACCTGATCCACCTGCGCACGCTCACCGCGTTGACGGAAGCGGGAGCGGTGGTGTTGCCTGCCTCACCCGCGTTCTACCACCACCCGCGCACCATCGAGGAGTTGGTAGATACTGTGGTCGCGCGCGTGCTACAGCAGCTAGGAGTAGACCAACACCTCGTCGCCCAATGGCAGGTAGAAGAGTAGTCGGGCAGGAAAAGGCAGGCTTCACGCCTAAGGTTACAGGTAAGCATTCATACCATCTTCTAAGGAGGCATTCTTACCGTGTCTGCACGCTCCTTTCGCTGGACACTGACTGTGCTACTCATCATCCTCGGGCTGGTGGTGGGCTACCAGGCAACGCCCTGGTTCATCGATTCGCTCAAACGGCTCCTGCCCGAGACGGTAAACCAGCCCGATACGCCCAATATTCTAGACGATCGCCGCTTCCAGATGACCGTGCGGTTGGCTCTGACGGTCGTCGGCGGTCTGGTCGGTGTGATTCTGGGTTCCGAGATATTCCGCTTCGTGCTGAACGTGCAGAAACAGATTGAAAGCGCGTCCACCCGGGAAAAAATCGCCATCACCGTCGGGGGCACCTTCGGGGTGCTGTTGACCGTGCCCTTCGCCGTGCTTTTCAGCCGGTACGGCATTATCGGCATCCCCCTAACGCTGGTGCTGGGTATCACCTTCGTCTACCTGAGCACCGTCGCCGTGCTCAGCATGAAGGAGCTGCGCGTGATGCTTCCGGTCACGGAAGGCGAAGCGGTCGCAGAAGCGCCCAGAATCAAGATACTGGACACCAACGTCATCATCGACGGGCGCATCGCCGACATCTGTCGCACCGGCTTTATCGAGGGACCGATTTACGTACCCGGCTTCGTGATCGACGAACTGCAGCACATCGCCGACTCTTCCGACTCCCTGCGCCGTGCGCGAGGCAGACGCGGACTGGACATCCTCAACCAGATGCAAAAGGAACGCCATCTGGAAGTCCGCACCTATGACGACATGGTGGACCCAAACGAGCCGGTGGATAAACGCCTGGTAAGTCTCGCCAAGAGCATCAACGGTGTCATCGTCACCAACGATTTCAACCTGAACAAAGTGGCAGAGCTCGAAGGGGTACAGGTGCTGAACGTGAACGAGCTGGCGAACGCGCTCAAACCGGTGGTGCTGCCTGGCGAGGAGATGCGCGTGCGCATCATCAAGGAGGGCAACCAGCCCAACCAGGGCGTGGGCTATATGGACGACGGCACGATGATCGTGGTGGAGGGCGGGCGCGACTACATCGACCAGGATGTGGACGTGCTGGTTACCAGCGTGCTGCAAACCGTCGCCGGCAAAATGATTTTCGCCAGCGTCAAGAGCCAAGAAGGTGAAAGCGGTGAGTGGGTAGACCGCAGCGGTTTGCGCCTGCCCACAGCACGCCTGCGCCGCCGTCGATAGCGAGAAAGGAGTGGCTGGCGTGGGGGGTACATGCGCCCTGGTGCTGGCAGCGGGCAAAGGTGAACGGTTCGGCGGGGCAACTGGCAAGCTGTGGCAACCGGTTGGGGGCATACCTGTTCTGGTGTGGACGCTTCGTGCCTTTCAAACGCATCCTGAAATCGACCATATCGTGCTGGTCGGGCAGGAAACCGACCTGCCCCGTTTGCCACAGATGGTCAGAGAGTTCTCCAAAATCGCTTCGGTCGTGCAGGGTGGTCGTGAACGCTGGGAATCGGTGCGTTTCGGGCTGGAGGCGGTTCCCCCGCAAGACGACTGGGTGCTGGTGCACGATGCCGCCCGGGCAGCGGTTTCCGCGCAACTGATCTCCCGCGTGCTGCACGCCGCGCGCGAAACGGGAGCAGCTCTGCCCGCCCTGAGCCTGCCCGATACGGTGAAATGGGTGGACCCAGAAAACATCGTGCGGGAGACCATTCCCCGAGAGCGACGTGCGAACGGCGAAACATGGCGCATGATGGCGGTGCAGACACCGCAAGGGTTCGCGGCAAACGTGCTGCGACGTGCGTACGAACAATACGACTTCAGCAAAGGCACGCCCACCGATGATGCGATGGTAGTGGAGGCTCTCCACCCTGTCACCGTGGTACCCGGCGACCCACAGAACATCAAACTCACCTACCCCGAAGACCTTGCAAGACTGGAGGCGATTCTGTTGGCAGCGGGGGAAACACGCACCGGCTTCGGCTACGATGTGCATCCTTTTGCAGAGAGGCGACGGCTCGTGCTCGGCGGAATCGAAATCCCTGCACCGCGCGGTTTGGCCGGGCACTCCGATGCCGATGCGGTACTGCACGCCATCACCGACGCCCTGCTGGGAGCAGCGGGGATGGACGACATCGGCACGCTGTTTCCTGATACCGACCCCGCCTATCGCCATGCAGATAGTGCGGAGTTGCTACGCCAGGCGTGGGCACAGGTTCGCGAACGCGGCTGGAATCTGGTGAACGTCGACGTCACCGTGCTGGCGGAAACGCCCCGCCTGCGCCCCCACGTCCCGGCGATGCGACAACGCATTGCCTCAGTACTCCAAACCGAGCCCGACAGGGTAAACATCAAAGCCACAACAAACGAGCGTATGGGCTTCATCGGACGGGAAGAGGGCATCGCCTGTGTTGCAGTAGCCACTCTCAGGAGGTGATACCCGTGCTGGACGTGCTGCTGGTCGCGCTGTTTGCGATGGCCATGGGCTATGTTGAGGCTGCCGTGGTGGTGTATCTGCGTGCGCTGTACTATCCGGACGGTTTCCCAATACCGATTAAGCTGGGCAGCCTGCCGATACGCTTCACGCGCATCCCCCAGTTCGAGAACAGAATGCCTCAGAGTATACTGCGCACCGAAATCGGGCGAGAGGCGGCAACGATTATCATGCTGGCGTCGCTGGCATGGCTGGTGGGAAGCAACTCTTTGCACGGGCTGGGCACGTTCCTGCTGGCGTTTGGCGTGTGGGACATCTTTTACTACGTGTTTCTGAAACTGCTAATCCGCTGGCCCCAATCGCTGAAAACGCTGGACGTGCTGTTTCTGATACCGGTGCCATGGATT
This sequence comes from uncultured bacterium, assembly GCA_938027655.1. Classification (GTDB taxonomy): domain Bacteria; phylum Armatimonadota; class HRBIN16; order HRBIN16; family HRBIN16; genus HRBIN16. The sequence continues at coordinate 10,185 of CALJAP010000183.1, forward strand.
GGTCCCGTGTGGCTGCCGGTTACCGTTTCCGCCGTGATGATTGTGTGCGGAGTGTGGTTGATGCTGAGCACGGGCTAGCCCTGCCCCGAGTCCAGCTCCTCGGTGCTGCAGAGGTTCCAGCCGCTGCTAAGCCAGCGCAAGACGAAACCGCGCTGTATTTGGGAAACATGCGGGCAGCTTTGCGCCAGCACACATGCGCTGCGGTCGGGTGTACCCAGCTCCACCCGCATCTCCACACCGCCGGCAATGCGTCCTGCACCGCAGGGCGCCAAACCCTGCGTGGCGTACTGCCACAGCTGCTCGTGAATCAGTGGAGGAAAGTCTTCTGGATAAGCAATGTCGGGCAGGTAAGTCCGCAGACAGGTGCGCAGCCAGCGGGAGAGCACATCCGCCAGCAATGCACGGTCACTGCTCACAATATGGGTGAAGCAGTTATCGCGCGACTCGCAGTATAACCGATTGCCCAGTTCGTGGTGGATGACCGTATGCCAATCGGGCGAAGCAAAGGTATCCAGCAGAATCTGTTCCACATCCACCTGCGCCGCGTCATCCGGCGAGAGAGGGGTATCGGCGAACACCGCGTGCGAGTATGGCAGCAGAGCCAGCTGGTCGATATGCTGCGCCGGCACCAGCGCAAACGGGGAGCGTACGGTATGCACCTGTAGCCCTTGTTGACGCAGCCGTTGCGCCAGCGAGTGCCAGGAACGAGCGGTAACCTGCGCATCACTCCACGACAGCAGAAGCAGATAGCATCCGTGCAGATACTCTCGCATGGCACCTGCGCAGAGGTATAGCGGCAGAGGCGTAGCGTACAGTGCGTACAAACCTTCCCGTACGCGAAGATGCAGGTGCGCGGGTTGCTGCGGCTTGCCGCTGCCAGCAGTATCCGCCGGGCAGTAGTCCGTTGTCATGGGAACAACAGCACCTCACATAGTTAGCAATCGCATGCGAAAGCAATACAATGACAGGAAATACCCGGCGGGGGACAAACTGTGTCGCTCGGCGTGGAGAAAAAGGTTGTCTTAGTATATCATATTTAACCTATGGTTGCAATACGCGACGCATCCTCTGCGCAAAAGCGCGAGGAGGCTCGTATCCCACCAGCGTTAAATCCTGCAACCATTCGCCGCGCGGGGCGAGGAAGGCAACCGTCGGCAAGCCTTCCGCACCGTACTTTTTGGCGAGCTCCACCGTTTCCGAGGGCGGGTTGCTGGAGGTCATATCCACCCGAAACACCACAAACCGCTGCGCCAGGCGGGCTACCTCCCCATCGGTCAGGGTTTCCCGCTCCAGCTGTCGGCAGAAGGGACACCAGTCCGCGCTAAACACCAGCATCACCGGCTTGCCCTGCTGTGTCGCCTGCTCGATAGCCGCTTTGCTGGCGGGTAACATATTCACCTCTCCCTTGCCAGCCAGCACGCCCGGCTGCGCCACCCACAGCGCACTGACTATCAAGATGATGCCTAGCATCGCAGGCGCACCCCGCCGACGCAACAGTAGCACACCCGCAACGCCGATGCTAACCGTCATCAGTACCCTTACCACTTCCAGAGGCATCATGTCTCGCGCCGACCAGAAGATGCCGGCGACCACCAGCAAAATGATTACAGGAAACCAGAAACCAAACTGTCGCATCTTTTTCCTCCTCACCGTTCCGCCGTTTGCGCTACCGAACGAAATTGCGCCATGCGCTTCAGAAAAGCGTCCGGCGGCTCAAACTGCACCAGCCGCAGTGCATCCTGCTCGCGCCCCGATCGGTCCAGAAACACAATGGTGGGCACGCCGACAATGCGAAACCGCTTCTTCAGCTCCTGTACCGAAGGGTCTTCGTCGCGGGTGAGGTCTGCCTTCAACGCCACCACCCCGTCGAACGCCTGAGCCACACGCGGGTCGGAAAAGGTGTTCGCTTCCAGCTCCTTACACGGCAAACACCAGTCGGCGTAGAAGTCAATCACCACCGGCTTGCCCTCGGCAACCGCTTGCTGTAACACCGCCTCGCTGTAGGGTTGCCAGGCGATATGTCCGCCCTGCGCCCTCTGGGCAGGCAAGACTATCAGCACTGCCCACGCCATCAGCGCAACGCCCAGTAGCCGTTTGAACAGGAAGAAGCCGCGCACCGTCCTCGCCAGCTTATCCACAGCAGCGAGGTAGATACCCACCCCCGCGAGGAAAACGAACATCAGCCCCTTATACACCACTGCAGGCAGAATGGGGCTGAGGAAAAATATCGCCACGCCGATTAGCGCGAACCCGAACAGGTGCTCCATCGCCACCATCCACTCGCCGCTGCGAGGCAGGCGACGAATCGCCCCCGAAAACATCGCCAGCACCATGTAGGGAATGCCCAGGCCGATGCCCAGCGTCAGAAACAGCAGGAACCCCAAGGGTACGTTGCCCGTGCCCGATACCACTGCCGCCAGCGCGACCACCACGGGTCCCACACACGGCGCCGCTGCCACACCCACCAGCAGCCCCATCAACAACGCGCCTAACCAGCCCTCGCGCAAACGCGCCTTGTTGCGCAGACCGGCAGGCAACTGCAGCTGGTACAAGCCGAACATGCTCAGCGCCAGCGCAACCAGTATCACCGCGAAACCGCCCAGCACCCACGGGTTCTGCAGCTGAAAGCCGAAGGTTTTGCCCAGCGCTGCCGCCGCCGTGCCCAGCGAGGCGTACATCAGCGCCATGCCCAGCACATATATCAGAGCCAGTGCGAAAGTACGCCCCTGACTGCCGGAGGTCTGTCGGCTGAAAAAGGAGATGGTGATGGGAATCAGCGGGTACACGCAGGGCGTCAGGTTCAGCAGAAGCCCCAGCAACAGGATAATGGGCAGGGCGATACCGAAACGTCCCGTGCTCAGCAGGTGCTGTAGCTTCTGCAAATACGCTCCCCCCGGCGCGGAAGAAAAGCTCCCCACCGCCGAACCGTCTGGTGAAGAGGCTTCTTCAACCTGCGCGCTGACCAGCGGTTCGCTCGTCTCCACGCTGGCAGAGGCAGAACCAACCTTCAATTTCAGCGTGAAGGCTACATCCCCGGGCGGATAGCACGACCTCTCATCGCACGCCTGGTAATGCACCTTACCGCGAACGGTTACCTCGCCCGGCTTCAAATTGTTGGCAGGTGTAGCGGTAACGCGAATCGTGGTCTTGCCCTCGTACACCGCAATCTTTTTGCCACCGGTAAAGGCGAACTCGCGCTGTATCCCCTTTGGATACTGAGGAGGCGCAAAGGTGATGCCCGATACAGGCTCTATCGTCACACTGGTGGGGATGAGGAACTTCTCGCTTGCCGGGTTGGCGTTCACGTGGTACGGCTGCTTGATGTTCAGCGTCACCAGCAGGTCAAACCGCTTTCCGGGCACAATCTGTTTCACCGACGCCGTCGCCTGCACGCTTAGAGCGTCCTTCGGCGGCGCAAATTGCGCAACCGCTGTGATACTTAGCAGCAGTACTCCCAGCAAACTGGCAAAGATTCGGTGCATTGGCTTCACCTCGTGCAAGGTTTCTTTTCCCTATACGATAGATACCTCGAACGACGTTTCGGATGCATTCCGGTCTTCCTGTAGCGAGAGAGGAATACCTCCCTCCCACAAAGGAAATATTACCGAAGCAATCTATCGGGAGGCAACATCATGTCCAACTCGTGGAACGAACGCTGGGATGCACTGGCGGACCAAATGGCAAAGATGACCCTTGAGCGTTACCCGGAGATGGCAACCTATCTGGGCGTGCACACCTACGACCACCAGGTATATGACTACTCCGAGACGGCGCGGGATGCGGAGATTCGCGCCCTGTACCACTTCCTGCGGGAGATACAGTCCATCCCGCGCGAGCAGCTTACGCCGGAACGTGCTATGGACCACGCGCTGGCGGAGGGGGAGATACGCCACCGACTGATTGACCTGGAATCGTGGCGCAGCTGGACGCACGACCCCGACACACCCAACAGCATTGTCGTCGGTGGTGCATTTGCGCTGGCGAAGCGGTCGTTTGCCCCGCCGGAAGAGAGGCTCAAGGCGGTGATTGCCCGTCTGAAGCAAGCTCCAACCGTGTTCGCACACGCCCGCCAGCAGCTAACCGAGCCCGCCCGCGTACCCACCGAGATTGCCATCCAGCAGGTGAGGGCAACGGTGGGCTTTTTCGAAAAGTCGCTGCCTGCCGCGTTTCGCGAGGTTCAAAACACAGCCCTGTGGAACGAGTTCGAATCGGTCAATCGCCAGGTGATAGACACCTATCGCGCCTACGCTGCCTGGCTGGAGGGGGAGGTGCTTCCTCGCGCGGAGCATCCCTTCGCCATCGGCGAGCGTCACTATAGCCTGCGCTTGCAATGGGGCGAAGGCGTGCAGTTGCCTCTGGAGAAGTTGATTCAAATTGGCAAGGCGGAGCTGCAGCGGTTACAGGACGAGTTCACCGCCACCGCTGCCCGCATAGACCCTCATCGCTCCCCGCGTGAGGTGTTCGACGATCTGGCGAAAGACCATCCCTCCGCCGAGGAGCTTATCCCCTTTACCCAGCAGATGCTGGAGGAGCTGCGCCAGTTCTGTATCGACCACGAGGTGGTCACCATCCCTTCCGAGGTGCGCTGCAGGGTGGAGGAGACGCCGGAGTTCATGCGGGAACTGACCTTCGCCAGCATGGATACGCCTGGTCCCTTCGAGGAGGTGGCAACCGAAGCCTTCTACAACGTCACCCTCCCCGCGCCGGACTGGTCACCGCAGGACGTGGAAGGGCATCTGCGGGCGTTCAACCGTTACAACCTGACCGCCATCAGCATTCACGAGGCGTATCCCGGGCACTACGTACAGTTTCTGTGGCTGAAGCATGCCCCGACACGCCTGCGCAAAATGTTCGGCTCGTACTCCAATGCTGAGGGCTGGGCGCACTACTGCGAGGAGCTGTTTATGGAGCTGGGCTACAAGGCAGATGACCCACGCTACCGCCTGGCGCAACTGCACGAGGCGCTGCTTCGCGCCTGCCGATACGTGGCGGGGTTCGGAATGCACACCCAGGGGATGAGCCTTGAGGCAGCAAAACAGCTGTTCGTCGAGCAGGGGCATATGGAACCCATCAATGCCGAGCGCGAGGCCAAACGCGGTACCGTAGACCCCATGTACTGCAACTACACGCTGGGGAAGCTGCTTCTGCTCAAGCTGCGCGAAGACCTGAGGCGCAAGCAGGGTTCTGCCTTCAGCCTGCGCCGTTTCCACGACGAATACCTGCGAGCAGGCTTTCCGCCTATTCCCCTGCTGCGCGAGCAGATGGTAGGTGAGGCAGGCGATGTGCTGTGAATTACGCACGCGGAGCGTAGTAACCCTTGACAAACCTCCTGAATATATGGTATAAACTACGCACTGCGCAAGGCAATCATACCGAAAAGTACATATCGGCAACGCGATGAAGAGGAGTAGTAGGCGGAGGGCGGACTGACAGAGAGCTGCCGGTCGGTGCGAGGCAGTAGACGCCCCTGCTGAAACTCGCCTCGGAGCAGAGGGGCTGAAAGAGGAGTGATGCCTGCGAGTAGGTCTCTCCGGGTGCGCCCGATATCGCGCACAGAGTGGCTCGCGCAACCGATGAACGGTTTACTGTATCTGCCCAACGGCGCGAGCAACAAGGGTGGTACCGCGTGAGGTCATCAGAGCCTCTCGTCCCTTGGGGGATGAGAGGCTTTTTTGATAACTAAGGCTACACAGAGGGAGGTCGATTTCGAAATGGCAAAAATGTCTGGAGCACAAATCCTGCTGGAATGTCTGAGGCAGGAAGGCGTGGAGTTCATCTTCGGGTATCCCGGAGGTGCGGTCCTGCCCATCTATGACGCGCTGTACGACTATCGGGACATCAAACACATCCTGGTGCGCCATGAACAAGGTGCAGCGCATATGGCGGACGGCTATGCCCGCGCTACAGGAAAGGTTGGCGTGTGTCTGGTAACCAGCGGACCCGGCGCCACCAACCTGATTACGGGCATCGCTACCGCGCAGATGGACTCTATCCCGATAGTCGCGCTCACCGGGCAGGTGCGCACGACCAACATCGGCAAGGATGCCTTTCAAGAGACCGATGCCATCGGTATCTCCATGCCTATCACCAAACACAACTACCTGCTGAAACGCACGGAGGACATCCCGCGCGTCATCGCCGAAGCCTTTTACATCGCACAATCGGGGCGCCCCGGCCCTGTGCTTGTAGACATCCCTCTGGATGTAAGCCTTGGTAAGGTAGAGTGGGAGCCGTCCTCTTATCAGAAAGACCCGGACATCCCGTCCTATCGTCCCACTTACAAGGGGCACGAAATGCAGATTCGCAAAGCCGCCCAGGCAATCAAAGAGGCGAAGCGTCCGGTGCTGTACGTGGGCGGCGGCGCGGTGCAGTCGGGTGCACAGGCGGAGGTGACCGAGCTCTCCGAGCGCACCAACATTCTGGTTACCACCACCCTGATGGGCAAAGGCGCCATCGACGAGAACCATCCCAACAGCCTGGGGATGCTGGGAATGCACGGAACCGCCTACGCCAACCATGCGGTGCATAACTGCGACCTGCTCATTGCGGTCGGAGCGCGATTCGATGACCGAGTGACCGGCAAGCTGGACCAGTTCGCCAAATACGCCAAGGTCATCCACATCGATATCGACCCGGCGGAAATCGGCAAGGTGGTGCACTGCGACATCCCCATCGTGGGCGACGTGAAGACCGTGCTGCGCGAGCTGCTGAAGTACGTGGAACCGCGCCCCGCTACCGAGTGGAACCGCCAGATTATGGAGTGGAAGCGCAAGTTCCCGCTCATCTACCCGAGGGACGGGCAGATGCATGCGGAGTACGTGATCGACGAAATCTGGCGGGTGACCGAAGGCAACGCCATCGTGACCACCGGCGTCGGGCAGCACCAGATGTGGGCGGCACAGTACTACAAGGTGAAGCGTCCGCGCCAGTTCATCACCTCCGGGGGGCTGGGCACAATGGGCTTCGGAATGCCCGCGGCTATTGGCGTGCAGTTTGCCTTCCCCAACGAGACGGTGGTGTGTATCGACGGCGACGGCTCCTTCCAGATGACCGTGCAGGAGCTGATGACGGCGGTGGTGTACGAACTGCCCATCATCGTGGCGATAATCAACAACCGCTCGCTGGGCATGGTGCGTCAGTGGCAGGAGCTGTTCTGGAGCGAACGCTACAGCGAGGTGGACCTGCAAGCCTCGCCCGACTTTGTGAAGCTGGCGGAGGCATACGGCGCGATAGGCATGCGCGTGACCAAGCCGGAGGAGGTAGAACCTGCCCTGCGCGAGGCGATGAGCCAGCGAAAGAAGCCGGTGATTATCGACTTCGTGGTGCCGACCGAAGAGAACGTCTACCCGATGATTCCGTCCGGACAGAGCATCGAGCAGATGATGCTGCGCAAAGACCTGGAGCAGCTGCGCGCTTCGGTGGACACCGACGGCGAACAGTGGTCGTTCGCTGACCAGGAGCAAATCCTGAAGCAGTTCGTGGAACAGCCTGCAAGGCAATAAGGGGTGTGAAGGCAATGGCAGGGATAACAGACAACGGCAAAGAACACCAGCATACGATAACCGCGCTGGTGCAAAACCACCCGGGTGTGCTGGCGAGGGTGGCAGGGCTGTTTGCAAGGCGTGGGTTCAACATCGAATCGCTAGCGGTTTCGGTGACGGAGAACCCGGAGGTCTCGCGAATGACCATCGTGGCGCGAGGCGATGACCGTGTACTCGAGCAAATCACCAAGCAGCTCAATAAGCTGATAGAGGTCATTCGCGTGGTGGACTACGTCGAGCACTCGGCGGTGGAACGCGAGCTCGCCTTGATTAAGGTCAACGCCGAGCCGAAAGACCGCTCGGAGATACTGCAGCTCGCAGAGGTGTTCCGCGGTCGCGTGATCGATGTGGGCGAAAAGACGTTTCTCATCGAGCTCACGGGCGGACCGGACAAAATCGACGCCTTCGCGCGACTGATGGCGCCCTATGGCATCCGGGAGATGGCTCGCACCGGCGTCATCGCGATGGCACGAGGCACCAAAACGGCGTAATCCAGAGGGTTGGCGGTGCAGGAGATTATCACAGCAAAACAGGTGGACGCGCTGTTTCTCACTCTGGCAATAGCGGCGCCTATCGCAGGAGCGGCTATTGGCTGGGTGAAGAGCAAACGCGCACTGACCGGTTTGCTCTGGGGACTACTCCTCACCGCCAACTGGATACTCTGGCGTGTCTACAACGCCATCACCGACCGACTGGGGCTGGACACAGTGCGCAACCTGTTGGTCAACCTCGCGCTCTTTGTGGTGCTGGGGGCGGTCGCGGGTTATCTGACAGCACTTCGTGCGAGACGGAGGAGGGTGTCCTATGGAGCTGGTGCGAGTGGTGGTCAAACGTCGCAGCACTGACGACGGCACGGAGCTGAACATCAATGTGCAAACAACCCCGATAGGTAGCCTGCTGGCGGGCGCGACGGCGATATGGATAGGAGCCAAGATGCTCAGAATGTTTAGACGCCGGCTGTGGCTACCGGCGGGCGCAGGAGTGGCAATGCTTGCACTGCGCCGGCTGTACACTGCTTCCTCTACACATGAGGAGCAGGTGGAGGGTCACGCTCCGTCGTGACCAAGAGGGAAATAAGATGCAACACATTAGGAGGAGTAAACATGGCACGAGTGTATTACGACGCGGACGCTGACCTCGGCGTGCTGCAGAACAAAACGGTTGCAGTCGTAGGTTACGGAAGCCAGGGACATGCACACGCACAGAACCTGAGGGATAGTGGCGTGAAGGTCATTGTGGGGCTTCGCCCGGGCAAGTCGTGGAACAAAGCGGAGGCGGATGGCTTCGAGGTGTTCGAAGTGGACGAAGCCACCCGGCGTGCGGATATTATCATGATTCTGGTTAACGACGAGTTTCAGTCCGCGCTGTACGAGAGCAAAATCGCCCCGAACCTCAAGGAGGGCAGCGCGATTGCCTTTGCGCACGGATTCAATATCCACTTCCACCAGATTATCCCGCCGAAGACGGTGGACGTGTTTATGGTGGCTCCGAAGGGGCCGGGGCACCTGGTGCGTCGGATGTATACCGAGGGCGTGGGCACACCCTGCTTGATAGCGGTGCATCAGGACGCTACCGGTAAAGCGCGTGACCTTGCGCTGGCTTATGCGAAGGCACTGGGGGGCACCCGCGCCGGTGTGATCGAAACCACCTTCCGGGAAGAAACAGAAACCGACCTGTTTGGCGAGCAGGTGGTGCTGTGCGGTGGCACAACTGCGCTGGTGAAAGCGGCTTTCGAGACCCTTGTGTCAGCAGGCTACCAACCGGAAGTGGCGTACTTCGAATGCCTGCATGAGCTGAAGCTCATCGTTGACCTGATGTACGAATCTGGCATCGCGGGAATGCGCTACTCCATCTCCGACACCGCGCAGTACGGCGATATGACACGCGGCCCGCGCATCATCAACGAGCAGGTGCGGGCGGAGATGGGGCGCATCCTGAAAGAGATTCAGACCGGTCAGTTCGCCAAAGAGTGGATACTGGAGAACCGGGCGAACCGTCCGGTGTTCCGCGCTCTCGCCGCCGCCGATGAGAACCACCCAATTGAGCAGGTAGGGCGTCAGCTGCGTGCGATGATGCCCTGGCTGAAGAAGCCGGCGGTGAAGCCGGAGGATTTGCAGAAGTAGATTCGCTGTTCATGCTGAGCGTCAGCGAAGCATCTCAGAGCGGCGATACGCCGAGATTCTTCGCTTCGCTCAGAATGACACGTTCTGTGAAGACAAGAGGATGAACGCAAAGGACGGTGATAAATCATGAGTAGCGGCGGGGTACGCATCTACGTTTTCGACACGACCCTGCGCGACGGCGAGCAATCTCCGGGCGCCTCCCTGAACGTAGAGGAGAAGATAGAGATTGCCCGGCAACTGGAGCGGCTCGGCGTAGACGTTATTGAAGCCGGGTTCCCCATCTCCTCGCCGGGTGACTTTCGCGCGGTGAACGAAGTGAGTAAAATCGTGCAGAACGCGGCGGTATGTGGTCTCACCCGTGCGGTGCATAAAGACATCGAGGTCGCTGCGGAAGCGCTTAAACCCGCAAAACGCCCGCGTATCCACACGGGGCTGGGCGTTTCGGACATCCATCTGAAGCACAAGCTGCGCATGTCGCGCGAGGAGGCACTGGAGCGCGGTGTGGATGCAGTGAAGTTTGCCCGCCGTTTCGTGGACGAAGTGGAGTACTTCCTCGAAGACGCAGGGCGTGCTGACCCCGAATACATCTACCGCGTCATCGAGGCGGTCATCGAGGCGGGCGCGACCGTCATCAACGTGCCCGACACCACCGGCTACACCGTACCGGAAGAGTTCGGCGCGTTGATTCGCGGCATCATGAACAACGTGCCCAACATCGACAGGGCTATCGTGTCGGTGCACTGCCACGACGACCTGGGTATGGCAACCGCGAACACGCTGGCAGGTGTGCTCAACGGCGCGCGACAGGTAGAGGTCACTATCAACGGCATCGGCGAGCGTGCAGGCAACACCTCGCTGGAAGAGGTGGTGATGGCAATCCATACCCGCAAAGACGTGTTCCAGAGTATGTTCACGGGCATTAACACCACCGAAATCTACAAGACCAGCCGTCTGGTCAGCACGCTAACGGGCATCCTGGTGCCTCCGAACAAAGCCATCGTGGGCGCAAACGCCTTCGCGCACTCGTCAGGCATTCATCAGGACGGCGTGCTGAAGGAACGCACCACCTACGAGATTATCGACCCACGCTCGGTGGGCATTACCGAAAGCAAGATTATCCTGACCGCGCGAAGCGGGCGGCATGGCGTGCGCCATCGGCTGGAGGAGCTGGGCTATCACTTCGACAACGAGCAGTTTGAGCGCATCTACGAAAAGTTTCTCGAGCTGGCGGACAAGAAGAAGCAGGTGTACGACGAGGACCTGGAGGTGCTTGTCGCCGACGCCGCATCCACTGTAGTGCAGACCTATGAGCTGGTGCATGTGCAGGCTCTGGCAGGCGACAAGGTGGTGCCGACCGCCACGGTGAAGCTGCGCCACGTCAACGGCGAGGAGCGCGTCGCGACAGCGACCGGGACGGGCCCTGTAGACGCCGCCTACAGTGCGATTAACAAAATCGTGCAGGCTCCTAACGAGCTGCTGGAGTTCACCATGCAGGCGGTGACCGAAGGCATCGACGCGATGGCGGAGGTGACCGTGCGCATACGCGGTCAGGAGGGCGACGTGTTCACCGGCAGAGGCTCCGCCACTGATATCGTGGTCGCCAGCGCGAAGGCGTACGTGCAGTCGCTGAACAAGCTGCTGGACAAGCGCTCAGGCACGCGACGCACTGCCATCTCCGAAGAGCTGGAGCGAGTATAGCATGAGCTACTGGCAGATGGCACTGGGGATGATGCAGGTGTACCTGCCGTCAATCGGCTTGTTTTTCGTTGGCGGCATTCTGGGGCACGGCATTGCGAACGGGTTGGGTTTCTCCCTGCGTGCCGAATGGACTCGCTGGATGACCACCCTCTACCTGTTCAGCCTGCTCATCCCCTTGCCGCTCTGGGTGGAGGGGGCGTTATTCTACAGCCGTATCTGGCTGGTGTACGCCCTGCTGTCGCTGGTGATCGGCATTGCCAGAGGTCTGGCGTTCCCTGCCCGCGAGCAGATACAACGACACACCCGCGAGCGACTTGAGCGCGCCCGGCAGTCTATCCAGCAAACTATGGAACAGCAACAAAACGCAAAGAAACACAATATGTTTATAAACTCCTCCTTTCATGCAGGAACGTACGGGAGAGATGTCTAAAAGAAACACAACCTACACGCACATTGAAAGGAGGAACTATGTACTCACGCGACATGTGGAAAGCCGAACGGGGCATCCTGATACGTCAGCCGCCCCTTCGCGTGAGCATCTTTGTGGATGGGGCGAATATGTACTACGCCCAGAAGCGACTGGGCTGGTTTATCGATTTTCGCAAAGTGCTGCATTTCTTCGGACCGGCGCAGAACAACGTTATCAGCGAGGCGTACTATTATACCGGCGCGGACAGCGCGACCCTGGCACGAGACATACGGTTTCATGAGTACTTGATGTATTCCGGCTATATCGTGCGCACCAAAAACATCAAGCAGGTCATCGACGACACTACGGGAGAAATTGTAGAGAAGGCGAATCTGGATGTCGAGCTGGTCATCGACATGTTCAACACAGTTAACCTGTTCGACATGTGCGTGCTGATGAGCGGAGACGGCGACTTCGAGCGTGCGCTGGAGCTGCTGCGCTGTAAGGGCAAGCGCGTGGCGGTAGTTGCCCATCCCGACATGACCGCGCGCGAGCTGCGCAACGTAGTGGGACGGAACTACTTTGACCTGCGCGAAATGGCTCCGCATATCGCACGCACCGATAGGATGCCGGAATACGACGAGGTCGCAATAACGCGCGAGTACGTGTCGGAGGAGACCCCGTAGTGGTAACCCGTTGGCGTACGGAATACACGTTATCAGAAAACACCTGTTTGAGGCGCGGTTTCGTGCCCGCGACGAAACCGCGCACGCGACCGCGTCTCCTCTTACCCTGCAACTGGCTCTCCGCTGAGGAAACCGACACGGAGGTTGACATTTGACGCCTCGCGGTGTCGGCACGAACCGCATCCCGCTGTAGCCGCAACCTTCAGGTTGCGGGCGCAGGCTACGGGGTTGCCTCCCATTACAAATCCGCATCAAAGCGCAGGAGGTTATCAGCGTGCGTAAGAAGATAGCTGTCTTGCCCGGCGACGGCATTGGTCCGGAGATAGTTTCGCAGGCGGTGCGCGTGCTCGACCGCATTGCGGAGCGCTATGGCGTGTCGTTTGAAACGGCGCACGCACTCGTCGGAGGGGCGGCGTACGACGCTACGGGGCATCCCCTACCCCCTGAGACGTTAGAGGTGTGCAAACGGTCTGATGCTGTGCTGTTCGGCGCGGTAGGCGGACCGAAGTGGGACAACCTGCCCCCTGCCCTGCGCCCCGAGGCGGGTGCGCTGCTGCCCCTGCGCAAGGAATTGGGTCTTTACGCCAACCTGCGCCCTGCTCTGCTCTTCCCTGCCCTGGCAGAGGCGTCTCCGCTCAAACCGCAGGTGCTGGGTGAAGGGCTGGATATTCTGGTGGTGCGCGAGCTGACAGGCGGCATCTACTTCGGACAGCCAAAGGAACGGCGCGATGAGGGACGCACCGCTGTCGATACCTGCCTCTACACCGAAGCCGAAGTGGAACGTATCGCGCACGTCGCCTTCCGCGCAGCGCGACAACGGCGCAACAAGGTGACCTCAGTGGACAAGGCGAACGTGCTGGAGACATCCCGTTTGTGGCGCGAGGTGGTCACCCGCGTCGCCCAGCAGTATCCTGACGTGGAGTTGCAACATATGCTGGTAGACAACGCCGCCATGCAGTTGATTCGCAACCCGCGCCAGTTCGACGTGATACTCACCGAGAACATGTTCGGCGACATCCTCAGTGACGAGGCGGCGATGCTCACAGGCAGTCTGGGAATGCTCCCTTCGGCGAGTCTGGGCGAGGGCACGTTCGGGCTGTATGAGCCGGTACACGGCTCCGCACCCGATATTGCCGGACAGGGTGTTGCAAACCCGCTCGCCACCATTCTCTCCGTCGCGATGATGCTGCGACACAGCTTCGGTATGGACGAGGCGGCGAGTGATATTGAGAAGGCGGTGGACGCCGCCCTGCGCGAGGGCTACCGCACCCCGGACATCTGGCAGGAAGGGTGCCACAAAGTGGGTACAATCGAAATGACCCATGCGGTGATCAAACACCTGTGAGGCGATATACCATGAAGAAAGTGGAATGCATCATCCGCCCTATCAAGATCGACGAGGTCAAAGAGGCGCTGGAGGAAATCGGCATCACCGGCTTAACGGTAACCGACGTACGCGGCTACGGACGCCAGCGCGGACGCACCGAGAAGTATCGGGGAAACACCTATACCATTAACTTCTTGCCCAAACTGAAGCTGGAGGTCGTGGTTCCCGACCATCGCGCGGAGGAGGTCGTGCAGGTGATAGCGGAAGCTGCCCGCACCGGTGAAATCGGCGACGGCAAGATTTTTGTTTCGGAAGTGGAGGAGGTTATTCGTATCCGAACAGGTGAGCGCGGCGAGTCGGCGCTGTGAGCAATCAGCGCAACAGGGCAAGCCACACCGACTGGCTGATTGCGCTGAGCAACGTGGAGAGGGTCACAATCTGTGAGGCGAAAGCCTCCTGCGTGCGATACTGTGCACTGAGGATGAACACGTTCACGGCAATGGGCAAGCCAGTGGTGGCTACCAACACAGTTTGTACGTCGCGGGCAAAACCGAAGACCGGAACAATCGCCAGCGCAAGCAACGGAGCGAACACCAGCCGGAGGGTGACGGGCGGCACCAAAAGTACGATAGATGGTCGCCCGATGCCTCTGCCCAGCTGCGTCCCCAGCGTGAGCAACGCAACTGGCACGAGGGCGTCTGCCAGGAACTGCAGGGAGATAAAAATCGGCTTGGGCAGAGGCACGGAGAACGTGTTGAGCAAGATAGCGGCGACCAGTGCGTAGATGACCGGCAAGCGGGCAACCGCTCGCAGCAGATGCACCCGGTGTGGTTGACCGCTTTCCATCAGCAGCACGCCAAAGGTGAAGGTCATCAAGTTTTGAACCAGAAACACTACTGCAGCGACGCTCATGTAGCGGTCGCCGAAGGCGAGCAGGACAAAGGGAATGCCGTAGTTGCCCGCGTTGGTCAAAACGGAGGCGAGCAACAGCACTTTGCGATACGGTTGAAAGACCGAATGCCGATACAGCAGCAGAGCGATCAGGAACATCAGCGCGCTGTGCACCAGAACAAAGAGGGCGATATTGCCCATCGTCAGCAGACTGAGGTCTGCCTGCAGCATCTTGACGAAGACGAGTGCCGGAACGAAAGCATAGAAATTGATACGTGTTAGCGTGGAGATGTCGAGCGTGAGAGCGCGTTCTAACACTGCCCCCATGAGGATAATGAAGAAGATGGGGAATATCACTTGCCAGAAGATGCCGAAGGCACTCACGCACCGCCTCCGGTTATCTCTTTCAGTTTCTGGAAGAAGGCGAGTTTATGCTCATCGTTGATCGACCAGTTCACGGGAACGGTTTGAAAACCGCTCAGCTGGGCGTATTCGCGTTCGCGGGGCTTTACCGTCCAGTCCATGCGGCGGTCTTTGTACATGCTACCATAGCCCTGATGGTAGAAGCCCCACGAGGCGTACTCGCTCAGGGCAGCTGTCAGCACGCGCAACAGACGGTCAAAATAGGCTTGCTTGAACTTACCGTCGGGTGTGAACGCGGAGTTGATGTAGCGATTGTACACCTCCGGGCTGTACACCGAACCGCCCCCCTGCAGCCCAACGGTCACTGCCAGCAACCCATAAGAGCGATACACCGGAAGCATCTTGCAGAATTCGTCCGTGTTTCGGTCGGGGTTCCAAACGCCCGTGTCCGGGTATGCCCACAGCCTGCGCGTCTGTTCGCACTCGTCGTCGAAAATAGCCTGTACCATGCGCGAGTTGAACAGCAAGCCTTCCACGCGCATGCCCCTGTACTCCCTGCCTTCGTAGGTGGGACGACCGTTAATCAGGAAACGGTTGCCGTCAATAGCCACTTCGGTCTTCATGCTCTCTTTCTACCTCGTGCTAAGGCTGAATACTTTGGATGCGACGGGGCGCGTCCCTCCAAAGGGATTGCTGGAGGGTCACGCTCCGTCGTGACCGCCCCTGTAACGGAGTGTGCCTGGCAATCCGGGATTTCTTTCGTCCCCGGTTATCCTATCACCTGCAATCCGTATGTTTCATCAGGAGGTTTACTCAATGGAAAGACAACGCATTGAAATCTACGACACCACCTTGCGCGACGGCTCGCAGGGTGAAGGCGTGAATTTCACCGTGGAAGACAAACTCAAAATCGCCCAGAGGCTGGACGAGTTCGGCATGGATTACATCGAGGGCGGCTGGCCCGCCTCGAACCCGAAGGACACCGAGTTCTTCCAGCGGGCGCGAAAGCTCTCCCTCTCCCACGCAAAGCTGGCGGCGTTCGGTAGCACACGCCGTGCCAGACTGAAAGCGGAAGAGGACGAGAACCTGCAGGCGCTGGTAGCGTGCGAAACGCCGGTAGTCACCATCTTCGGTAAGAGCTGGGATATGCACGTGACGCACGCGCTGAAGGTGTCGTTACAGCAAAACCTGGAGATGATTTACGACTCGGTGAAGTTCCTGAAGGAGCGCGTGCCGCAGGTCATTTACGACGCCGAACACTTCTTTGATGGCTATAAGCACAACCCCGACTACGCCATCAAGACACTGCTGGCAGCGGAAGAGGCAGGAGCAGACCTGCTGGTGCTGTGCGATACCAACGGCGGAACCCTGCCCCACGACATCGCGCAAATCATCGAAGAAGTCACGCCTCGTGTGCGCACGCCACTGGGCATCCATGCGCATAACGATAGCGAATGCGGCGTCGCCAACAGCCTGATGGCGGTGCTACACGGAGCGGTGCACGTACAGGGCACGATTAACGGCTATGGCGAGCGTACCGGCAACGCCAACCTCTGCTCCATCATCCCCGCACTGACGCTGAAAATGGGCTACGACTGTCTCAAACCTGATTCGCTGAGACATCTTACCGCGCTATCGGGCTACATCGACGAAGTGGCGAACATGCCTCACAATCACCGGATGCCCTACGTGGGGCGCAGTGCGTTTGCACACAAGGGGGGCGTGCACGTAGACGCTGTGCTGAAGCACGAGCGCACCTACGAGCATATTCCGCCCGCAGCGGTGGGTAACGAGCGACGCATCCTCGTTTCGGAACTGGCAGGCGGAGCCACCGTCGCCCACCATGCGCAGAGGCTGGGTCTGCAACTGGATAAGAGCACACCCGAGGTGCGCAGGGTGTTGCAGAAGGTGGCGCATTTGGAAAACGAAGGCTACTCCTTCGAGGCAGCGGAAGCCTCGTTCGAACTGTTGCTGATGCAACAAACCGGGCAATACCGCAAACTGTTCGAGCTGAAGGGCTTTCGCGTCATTGTGGAAAAGCGCGGCGATAAGGGCGAGGTGGTCACCGAAGCCACTGTGAAGGTGGCCGTGGATGGGCGCGAGATGCTCACTGTCGCCGAGGGCAACGGTCCTGTGCACGCGCTGGACAGCGCGCTGCGCAAAGCGCTGCTGGAGTTCTATCCCGAGCTGTCGCAGATTCGCCTCACCGACTACAAGGTGCGTGTGGTGAACGTGCGCGAAGGCACCGCCGCCAAAGTGCGCGTCATCGTGGAATCGGAAGATGGTGGGCAGACCTGGAGCACCACCGGCGTCTCTACCAACATCATCGAAGCCTCGTGGCACGCGCTGGTGGACAGCATCGAGTACGGTCTGCTAACGATTCGGAAGGAGTGACCCCTGCTTCTACTCGTCCCCTTTCTACATGCGCGGAGAGGGGACGGCGTGCTTGATTTTTTCGTACGGTTTCGCCATAATAATATTGAACATCTGTTCAAATGTTCAGGAAGGAAATTCACCGATGAAAACGGGAGACCGCGCCATAGAATGCGCTCCGCACGAGCAAACGGACGAGACCACCCTCGCTCGCGTTCAGCAATCACTTCCTGACACCGGCGTGCTGCTGCGCATGAGCGAAATATTCGGCGCACTAGGCGACCCCACCCGCCTGCGCCTGCTGCTGGCACTGTGCCGACAACCGCTGTGTGTACATGACCTGTCGCAGATACTCGGTGTGACCGAGAGCGCAGTGTCGCACCAGCTGCGCACGTTGAAGATGCTCCGACTGGTTACCGCGCGACGTGCGGGCAAGCGCGTCTACTACTCACTCGACGACGTCCATGTCTACCGCCTGATGGACGAAGGATTGAAGCACGCTCTGGAGAGGTAAACGATGACACCTGCCGAAACACAGCGTTCCCCTGCATTGCAGACGCGGACGTTCCGCGTAGAAGGCATGGACTGTGCGGATTGCGCAGTCGGTCTGGAACACGCCATACGCCGGGTGCCCGGCGTGCAACAGGCGAGAGTTCTTTTCAGCACCGGCACGCTGCGCGTGTGGGCGTCGCCGGAGGTGAGCGAAAGCACGCTCTACGAGGCAGCACGACAGGCCGGCTTCCGGCTCCAACCTCCCCTCTCACACGACCACGCAGAAAGCAACCGTTTGCGCGCGGGAGTGGTCATGCTGGCGACGCTGCTCGGCATCGTGGCGTTCGTGCTGCAAAAACAACAGGCTTCCGCGTGGATATTCGTGCCTCTCTACCTCGTAGCCATTGTGCTGGGTGGAACTCCTACCTTTGTCGGCGGGTGGCGGGCTGTGCGCAACCGCAGTCTGGACACCGATGCACTGATGACCATTGCCATCCTGGGCGCGGTAGGGCTTCGCGAATGGGCGGAAGCGGCTGCAGTAGTGTGTCTGTTTGCTATCGGCAACCTGTTGGAGCATCTCACCACCGAACGCACGCGCCGCGCCATCCGCCAGCTGATGGACTCCACCCCGGAGACCGCTACCCTCGTCACCCCAGAGGGTTTGCGCACCGTGCCCGCCGAACTGGTGCAGCAGGATGAGCGCATCCGCGTACGCGCCGGTGAACGCTTCCCGCTGGACGGTGAGGTGGTGGAGGGCTATTCGGATGTGGACCAGTCCATGATCACCGGTGAGAGCCGACCTGTGCCCAAGTCGCCCGGCGATGAGGTGTTCGCGGGCACGTTGAACCAGACGGGCATGGTGGACGTGCGCGTGACGCGAACTTACGAAAACACCACGCTTGCCCGGCTCATCCATCTGGTGGAAGAGGCACAGGAGCATAAAGCCTCGCTTCAGCATCTGGTGGACCGCTTCGCGCGGGTGTATACTCCTGCGGTGATTATTCTGGCAGTGCTTCTCTCCACCATCCCCCCGCTCATCTGGGGCGAGTTCGGGCGATGGTTCTTCCGCAGCCTCAGCCTATTGCTGATTGCCTGTCCCTGCGCGCTGGTCATTTCCACACCGGTCGCGCTGGTCGCCGCGCTTGGAACCGCCTCGCGGAGAGGCGTACTGATTAAGGGGGGTATCTTCGTGGAGGCGATGGCGCAAGTGCGTGCTTTCATCTACGACAAGACGGGCACCCTCACCACCGGCAGAATGCGCGTGCGTGAGGTGCAACCGCTCGACAACATGCCGGCTGAGCAGATTCTGGCAATCGCCGCTGCGGTAGAGGCGGTATCCACCCACCCGCTGGCAGAGGCATTGCGCGAGGAAGCGAACCGACGCAATCTCCCTGTGCCGACAGCGCAACAGTGCACCGTCGTGCCCGGCAAAGGAGTGGAAGGCATTGTAGAGGGAAAGGCATGTCGGGTGGGGAACGCCGATTTCGCATGTGCCTACCTCGTCCAGGATATGCCCCTTGTGTCCGGTGGAGAGGATGGACACTCAGCACAGGTATGGGTGCAGAGAGAGGAAAAAACGATAGGTCGCATCCTCTTTGAAGATACACGGCGAGCGGAAGCAGCGGAGGTAGTCAACGCACTGCGCAACGCGGGTATTAGCCATCATGTGATGCTCAGCGGGGACGTGGAATCGGCGGCGCAAAAAGTGGCGCAGGACCTGGGACTGGACGAAGTGCGCGCTCCGCTGTTGCCGGAACAGAAAGTGGAGGCAGTACGTGCGCTGCGTGAACGTTATGGGGCGGTGGCGATGGTGGGTGACGGTATCAACGACGCCCCCGCGCTGAAGGTGGCAACGGTAGGCATCGCGATGGGCGCGATAGGCAGTGACGTGGCGATAGAGGCGGCGGACATCGCCTTGATGAACGACGACTTGCGCCTTTTGCCTTATCTGGTGCGCCTGAGCCGGGCGACGGTCAGCATCATCCGCCAGAACATCGCCTTCGCTATCGGCACGAAGCTGTTGCTGTTGATTATTGCCGCGCCCGGCTACCTGCCCCTGTGGCTGGCGGTGATGGGCGATATGGGCGTTTCGCTGCTGGTCACGCTGAACGCGCTGAGACTGGTCAGGCAGGCATAAAACGCCTTTTGACATTACCA
>CALJAP010000184.1 GCA_938027655.1 uncultured bacterium
AAAAGCACGACGCCGATAGTGTGTAGAGTAAAATCGGAAAGGAACATCTCGTGTTCCGCGACCATGGACAGAAGAGAGCGAGCCGTTTCAGCTTGCTCCTGATTCAGGAAAACTTCCAGAAACACGTTGGCGTCAATGAGCAGCCTCATCGGTCTGCACTCTCCACTCGGCAGCCTTATGCTGCAGGTCTACCGAACTATACTGCTCACGCATATCCGCTAAAGCACCCGCCCAGCAAAAGGTCGGTGGACGCTTCTGTCGACGTCGTCTTTCTATCAAGAAGTCGATGAAGTCGGCAACCTCCTGCTGTAGGTCGGCAGGCAACTGCCTGATACGCTCCTCTAGGGTTTGCTCCATGTTACCGTTCCCCCCTTCTCGTATAGCATACCACACCTGCTCTCCTTTGTGAACTATCCCTCTTGCGGATGTATCATCACCTTCATGCCCTCGCGGTTCTGCATCACCTCGAAAGCGCGATGAATCTGCGAAAGGGGAAAACGGTGGGGAATCAACGGAGCCACGCGCACTTTCTCCTGTGCCAGCAACTGCACCGCCAGCTCGTGGTGTCTTGGCACCGAACCGTGTGAGCCGGTGACGAAGCACTCTTTATAATGAATCGTGTTGGAGTACACGCTCATCGGGCGCGTGCCTCTGGGCAGACCACCAAACAGGTTCACGTACCCCCGATGCGCCACCATCTCAATCGCCTGTTCGTGAGCTTCTAACGATGCACTAGCGGTAATCACGATGTCCGGTTCCTCACCGCCGGTCTCCTCTGGGTCCCAAGCCGATAATGACCACGCTCTTGCCCAGCACCACCACTCGCCCGCCCCGCCGGGCACAGGCGCACGCCTGCAGAAGCGTTTGCGGCACCCCCGCTGCTTCGAGGCATACATGCGCTCCCTGCCCTTCCGTGAGCGAGGCTATCACCTCCTCAGGGGCGCGATGGAAGGCGTGATAGGCGTGCGCAAAGCCCAGTTCCTTCGCCATCGCCAGCTTCTCCTCCACGATGTCGAACAACACCACCAGCGACGCGCTGCCGAAGCCCGTCACGCACCGCCTGGACCACCCACCGATAATTCTGCCAGAGCGTCTGCCCCGGACGATGGAGACTGCTGGAACCCAGCACCAGAATATCCGCATGCACGGAAGGCAGGGCAGAGGAAGCAAGAGAAGCGGGAGGGTGCTCCGGTGAGGCGCACCATGTTTCGCGCAGCGACTTTTCTAGCTATAGATGCGCACCCCCGCCTTTTCCGCTTGCTCACGCAGCCAGTGTAAGAAATCGTCAGGTAAGAGATACAACTCGAAGGTACTGCCCAGCTGACTGTACTCCACACCCTCTTCTGCTGCCAGCCGAAACAGCCAGGGGTAAGAGTAGCGATACTCTATCGGGTCGGTTTTGATGCCCAGCAGAAGGTGCAGAGAGGCACTCATACCGTATGCCTCTTCCGTTCCACAGCGCGAGCGATTTTGTTCAAGATAGGCAGCGATTCGTGACGTTTTAGTCGTGCCAGCGCAACGCACAGCGCGTCAAACAGAGCCAGCTGCACCTGGCGCGCGGTGATGGTTTCATCCAGCCACTGCGTCCGTCCGGCGGAGGTAATCAGGCAGATGTCGCACAGCTTCGCCAGAGGGGAGCGACGGAAGCTGGTCACGCAAATGGTGCGTGCGCCCGCCTCTTTCGCCAGTTCCACCGACTCTATCGTCTCACGGCTCGCCCCTGAATAGGACACCGCCAGCCCCACATCGCCCGGCTCCAGCAGTGCAGCGTTGATTGCCTGAATGTGGTCGTCTACGGAGAAGAGGGTGTTGATACCGCACCACTGCAGACGGTATTGCAGGTCCATGCACACCGGCAGCGAGCTGCCCACTCCGAATATGGCAACCCGACGTGCGTTGGCGATGGCATCTACCGCCCGTTCGAACTGCGTCATATCCAGCAGCTCCATCGTGCTGGCGACTGCCTGAACATCCATATTTAGCACTTTTTGCACCAGGCGGGGAAGGTCATCGTCGGGCGATACGTCGCCGTGCACGTCGGACACAGGCTCCCGATGAGGCGCCAAATCCGCCACCAGAGCCAGCTTGAAGTCTGCATAGCCTTTGAAGCCGATGGAACGGCAGAACCGTACCACCGTGGTTTCGCTCACACCGCTGCGGTCGCTCAGATGGATGACACTGCAGCCTCGTGCCTCTTCGGGATGGCTCAGCACGAAGTCTGCCACTTTGCGCTCCGCTTCGTTCAGCGATGTGTACAGCGCGGAAACCTTCTCCAGTACCGAAGCCATGATGCACGCCTCCGGCTCACATTTTAACGGAGCAGAAAAAAATTGTCAACTGGATTTTGAGTAAAAGAAAAATTGTGCAACAGATGACAATAGGGAAAGATACCGGTAGCACGCAGAAGTACCAGGACGGTGTCGGAGAGAATGTAGCTGCCACCTTCAGGTTGCGTCCCTTTGGCGCAGGCTACAAGGACTACTTTGATATTGGCGGGAAGGTTCCGCTCTCCTGTCATTCTCAGCGAAGCGAAGGCGCAGGCTAAAGCCTGCGGCTACAAGGGCTACTTTGATATTGGCGGGAAGGTTCCGCTCTCCTGTCATTCTGAGCGAAGCGAAGGCACAGGCTAAAGCCTGCGGCTACAAGGGCTACTTTGATATTGGCGGGAAGGTTCCGCTCTCCTGTCATTCTCAGCGAAGCGAAGAATCTCGGAGATGCTTCGTCAGACTGAAACGTGCCTGTGGTAGTTCGTTAAGCGTGAATCGTTGCTTCGCCACTCTGGAGGGCGAACCTCCGGGTGAGCCGAAAACCCGTGACCGCAACGGCTCGGACGGAGCCTCGCCCTCCCCCAAGAGCGGATTGAAGGAACGAGGGTTACTCGTCCCCAATTGCGCCGAAGTTACGCACCAGCACGCCGAAGTCGAACAGGGTGACCTCTTCATCCCCGTCCAGGTCGGCGTCGGGGTTCCAGTGGCTGTCGCCCGGCACGCTACCGAACGCGGCGACCAGCGCACCGAAGTCGAACAGTGTCACCTCGTTGTCGCCATCGATGTCGCCGTTGGTCAACGAGACGTCCACCCCGGTCACGTCGGCATCTACTACCGTCACGCTGGGCACCACCGCTCGCAGCCAGTGGCTGGGCTTGAATGCCACATCATACGTGCCTGGTGTGACGTTGAGGATGGCGTAGTTACCTGCCGAATCGGTGAACAGTGTTTCGGCGCGCACCACCGCGCCACCCTGTCGCAGCTCCGCGCCGATAGGCACCTGCGTGACATCGCCACCGAAGTCGCGCAACTCGATGTTACCGCTGATGGCGAATGCCCTGCGCAGGAGGTTGCCGTTCCACCTGATGTTGTCGAACACCGCCGTTCCGCCGTTATTGGGGTTGCCCGCCTGAATGTTCACCTGCAGGTAGCCACCCGGGCTAACCCAGTTCTTCTGCACGATAATGCTCTGGTCGGCCAGCGCCAGCGCGGGACTGCTCAGCTCGTTCGCCATGTAGATGACCTTGTACTTGCCATCGGTGTCCTTGAAGAAGCGGATGCCCAGATGGATAGTGTCGCCGGAGTTGTACGACAGGTCAAACCGGTAGAACGGGAACGGGTACCCGAACGCTACCACCTCGTGGGCGTCGGTATTCACCATGAACTGCATTTCGGAATAGCCCCAGGGCATTCCTATTCGGGCAAAGCCCCCTGCCTCCTTGCGCGGCGCGACCGGCGTGCCCGTGAGCGTCAGGTCGTACTCCAGTATCCACTCTTCATCAAGAGGGATTTGCAACGGGTTGACCCCGTCGGCAGAAACAAACCACGCATGGCGGTTGGCGAACTCGGGTGGGCTTCCGTCCCCATCGACCTTGGTGTCCGACAGGATAACGGTGGGAAGATTTTTCATGTGGTTGCTGATAGAGTCCGAGTCATCGTTGAACACCCTGTCGAGAATCACCACGTCGTTGGGCTGCGCGCCTGCCCAGATAGATAGCCCCAGGCAAAACGCAACCAGAAGCACAAACCTTTTCATCTTCCTTCCTCCTTTCTATTGTGAAGCCTGCGTCTTGCAGGCGTTCATCCCTAAACATCGCAAAAAACCACCCGTTAACCGATTCAGCACTGCAAATACAGTGTAGCATATCCTGTACCGAGTGTCAATGCGTTTATGATATTCTGGGTGCTAGTCCAGCAGTATCTCCACCCGGTGCACCGTGCCCGCCCCAAACATCGGCAAGGTATCTCCCTGCCATCGCTGACCGTCCACCGTACATCCTGCGCTCTCGCCCGGCTGTGCCCATCTCACAGTAATCTCGTAAGTTGCGCCGCGGAAACGCCTGCGCACATGGAACGAGTGCCACTCCTCCGGCAGCTGCGCCTGCACACGCAACCCGTTCAGGGTGGCTTCGATGCCCAGCACGCCCTCCACCAGCGCACGCAGGTACCATGCCGCCGAGCCGGTGTACCACGTCCAGCCGCCTCTGCCCTCATGCGGCGAATCGGGTCCGTCCACGTTGCCCGGCATGACGTAAGGCTCCGCCGCGTAGCGTTCCGGCTCCATCCCGCGTACCGGTGGGCAGAAACTGCGCCACAGCCGATAGGCGTCTTGGACACCGTGCAGTTTACGCTCTGCCAGCACCGCCCAGCACGCCGCATGAGAGTAAACGCCCCCGTTCTCGCGCGTGCCCGGTGCGTAGCGGGTGAGGTAGCCAATCTCGGGGTCCGGGGTGCTGTACGCGGGAGCCAGCAACAGCGCACCGTAGTTGGTGTACAGGTACTCACGCGCGGACTGCAACGCCTGTTCGGCGCGGTCAGGTGGTGCGGTATCGGCGATCACTGCCCACGTTTGCGCATTGAGGAAGATACGTCCCTGCGCATTCCCCGCCGAGCCGATCAGCTTGCCCGAATCGGTGCTCGCGCGCCAGTACCACCTTCCGTCCCAGCCATGCTTGTTGACCGCCTCGCGGAGGGACTGCGCTTCCGTGCGGAAGCGGGAGGAGGTTTTTTCGTCCAGCACGGGCAGTTCCGCCCAGCGCGTCAGCAGGTAGTGCAAAAAATGCGCCATCCACACGCTTTCGCCTTTGCTGCCCACCCCTACTGCGTTCATGCCATCGTTCCAGTCCGCCTGCAGAATCAGCGGCAAGCCCCGCTCGCTACGCCGGCTCAGCGCCTTGCGGAATGCCCGTAAACAGTGCTCCAGCAGAGACGCAGAGCTGCCGTCGAAGAAGGGTATCTGCTCCTGCAAACAGTCGAAATCGCCCGTCTCCAGCAGGTAGTGCAGGGTCACAAAGGGCAACCACAGCAGGTCGTCGCTGTAGTGGGAAGGCAAACCCTGCTCAGCCAGTGGATGCCACCAGTGCAACACCGTGCCGTCCTGATACTGGTGTGCTGCGTGCAGGCGAATCTGCTCCAGAGTGCGTTCAGGTTGTCCCAGCAGCAGCCACACCAGGCTATCCTGCAGCTGGTCACGGTAGCCGTATGCGCCGCCTGTCTGGTAGTAGGCAGTACGCGCCCAGAGCCGACAGGAGATCGCCTGATATGCCAGCCAACCGTTCGCCATCACGTTCACGGCGTCGTCCGGCGTGTGCACGGCAAAACCACTTACCAGTTCCTTCCAGAACCGCTTGACCTGTGTCAGCGCATCATGCACGTTGGGCAGATAGCGATACTTCTCCACCAGCGACAGAGCCTGCTCTTCGTTGTCCGCAGCTCCCAGCACAAAAGCCACCTCTACCGATTCGCCCGGCGCAATTTCGACGAGCACCTGCAAACTGCCGATACCGTCGCCCCATCGTCCCTGTGTGCCGAACGATTTGCCTTCCACCACTGCCCTGGGGGCGTCTACATCACCGTAGTTGCCGAGAAATGCCCGCTTGTCTCCGTCGAAACCAACAGGCACGGGCGAGGCGCTGTGGAACGCCACGTAATCCCAGTTGCTATTCCAGTGGGTATTGCCTCTACCGGGGATGTCCCACATGACGCTGGTAGCGAGCAACGCGCCGTATGCGGGACTGTATCGCGTTTCGATAAACAACCGTCGGAACTCACGGTGCCAGTCGGGGGCAGTTCCTAACAACCATTCCAGGTACGAGAATATCTGCAATCGGCGCACGGTATCTCCTTCGTTACGCAGGCGCAACAGCCACACTTCGCAAGGGTCGTTGGTGGGCACGAATACCGTCATCTCGCTGGCGATTTGCAAGTGTTTGCCTTCGAAGACCGAGTAGCCCCATCCGTGTCGCACTCGATACGCCTGGAGTTTGCCCGGACAGGGATGCCATGTTGGGTTCCAGAACTCACCGGTTTCCGCGTCGCGCACGTAGAGATATTTGCCCCAGCGGTCGCGCACGAGGTCCTGTTCCCAGCGGGTAAGGCGGTTCATGCTGGCGTGTGTGCGCCAGCTGTAGCCACTGCCCATCTGAGACACTACTGTACCATAGTCTCCGTTAGAGAGAACATTCACCCAAGGCATGGGTGTATCGGGGCGCACTATCGCATATTCGTTGCCTGAGTCGGCGAAATAGCCGTAGTCGGTAGCAAACAGGTTCATCGCGCAAAACACCTCGCCATCAGCGATTATTAACCGGTTCAGCAGGAATGTAGACAAGAGCAGATTACGCCTGCGGCGGGCGGTTTCCTGCTCGACGTGGGGTCATTGCAGAGGTAAAGCGGTAGTGCTTCACCAAGCGTGATTATTCAGTCACAAGCGGAGCGGCTGTGATTGCCTGTCACATTCTGAGGTCTATGTTGTTTGTGCATAGAGAGGGTCAGGGGACATTGACGGCTGAAGCCGTTTCTCTTCAGACGAAGCCAGCCTTCGCTGGCTAAAGAGCCCTGCGCAGGCAGTGCTTGGTTTGTGTGGGAACGGCTTAGCCGTGAAAGGGATAATCGGATATCTGCGCGTGCAACGAACAGAGCACAAGTGAAGAATCTCCTATCGCTACCTTGAGATGCTTCGCTGACGCGCAGCATGACAAAAAGCACGCAAAACCTGTCATTAGGAGCGAAGTGAGGGATCCCATGTTAACGACAGACAGAGACGCTTCACTGACGCTCACCATGACATAGTAGACTGGAACATGACCGCTACGACCCTACGTGAGACCACCGCGTAGCAGATTCTGTCGTTTTCGCAATATCGGAAGATGTTGCGTGGAAGGCACACGCGGAGCACAACATCTTGTGGTATGGTGGGCGATGGAGGACTTGAACCTCCGACCTCCTCGGTGTGAACGAGGCGCTCTTCCGCTGAGCTAATCGCCCACGGGAAACGCAAGATGTTGTGTTGACTTCGCCTGCTCCCTCCTACATGTTGTGTTTTCGCGAAACTGCCGGAATCTGCAACGAGGCGGTCTACACGCCAGATTGTAGACCTTCTCGGCGTTCTCACACAGGGGGGTCTTGACGCAGGAATCACGAGGTGGTAACATACTCCTGCGTTCAGCACCCCACCTGCTGGACGCCACGCCTGCGGGTGACACTCACACCGCGCAGGCACTTTCATCATAGCAGGTTTGCGCACAAAGGTCAAGCATATGGAGTGGGGCGAGGAAGAAGAGCGGTTGTTGCGGGTGGCACTCGCGAAACGCAAAA
>CALJAP010000185.1 GCA_938027655.1 uncultured bacterium
GCTGGCGCGCACGTTCTTAAAACCCTTCGGTACATCGGTGAGCAAGTAAGTGCCGTTGGTGTTGGTAAGGGTTTCGCCTGCGCCGTCTACCCACACCCGTGCACCAACCACCGGGTCACCGTTAATATCGGTGACGGTTCCCGCGATGCTGCCTCTGTTGACCTCTTTGCCCCCGCACGCAGTAAGCCACAGTATTGCAATAAAGACCGCAACCAGTCGCCAGAAAACGTCCGTTCGCATCGTGCCTCTCCTGCCCCCAGAAAGTGACCGCGCTTATCATACCAACAGACGGTTCCGGTGTCAACGTGGTTATCTTCTACTGGATGGTGGTGATGAAGGCGAGTTCAACCACCCTTTCGCCGTCGGTCAAGCCCAACGTGATTCGCAGGGTCGGAACTTTTTTCACCACCTTAGCGCGCTCTTCGGGGGAGAGATTCTCCAGCCAGGGGCGAAACGCGCCAACCTCCCGCATCTCTTCCGGCACCTGTGACCAGTCGACGATCTCCCACTCTCCACGTTCGGTTTGCATCACCATCGCCATCTGCGCGGTCTCGTCGGGCGACAGGGTGGGGGATTGCGCGGATGTATCGGGCAGTGCCGCCGCTATCTGTAGACGTGCCACCGCCTGTCGGGGCATCGCAGCCAGAGGTACCGGCTGTCCGTCCAGCAAGGCGCGTTTCTGGGCGGCGTTCAACAGAGCATACGCCTGCATGGTAAACACGATGCGCGGGTTGCGTCCCATGGCAGAGAGGGTGTTGATGAATCCAGCACCCTCTACCGATCGTACCATCAACCTCTGCGAGGCGGCGTTGAGGGTCTCGCGCTGGCGTTCGTGCAGGAAGGCGATTTCGGCGATGTCGTCCAGAGTAAGCGTGCCCTCCGCCTTCGGCTTGAGCAACCATTTCGCGACCTGTGCGTGGAGGATGTTCGTGCGCCGGGCTATGGCGCGGGCGAAACTGCGTACCAGTACCCACTCTTCCGAAACGGCAAGCTCCGCCGAGTAGTCGCGCAGCTGCATCATGATCTGCCCCCAGTTGGCGACGGCGTGCACCGCCCGGACGCCCGGCATTCCTGCCCGTGAGAAGGGATACCACTCCGCTGCCAGAGGGGTGCGGTTCGCGCGAGCGAAGTGCGCCAGCTCCACGCCGGTAGGGTCTATCAGGTAGTCGTTTGCCCTGCGATCGAACTGGGCCGCTTTGGTCGCCTTCTGGAAGAGGGGCGATTCGGGCAGGCGAGGTTCTATCATTCCCCGCAGGAGACCGTTTACCAGGATGTACAGGTCCCAGCCATCGGGGGTGACCTCGTGTACCTGTGAGCCACCTGTGCGCATCTCTGGAGAGATGAAGTAGACCAGCGCCTTGATGTTGCCTGCAGTGGGGTCGGGGAAGAGCCACACTTCCACGTTGTTCCACTGCTGGGACTGATAGGGCTTCTCCATATGAATCTCATCGGTATCCGGCTCTCCGGGGCGAATGGGAGCAGGTGGAGCGGGTCTTTCCACCTCGCGCCACTCAGCCAGTATCTGCTTCAGCGCGTCTGGCGGCAGGGCGTTGCCGGTCACTTGCTGGATGTTGCCTTCACGCAGCTGGCGCACTCTCGCGGGCGGCAAACTGGCTAACGCAAGGGTAGCGGCACGCCGCCACGGCTGTTGTGAGGCGTTGACCGCATACGCCTCGCGCCACATGCTGACGACCTCCGTCCGCGACAGCTTGCCCTCCTTCATGCGCGTTTCGAAGGTTTTGCGCAGTTCCTCCATGCGCGCTTCGACCTCTTTCTTTCCTGCGGGCGCCCATTTCGCCGCCTGCGCCGCGCCGTATCGCCATATCTCCTCTGCAAGGCGCTCCATCTCGCGCAGTTCCGCCGCCTCGCGCCCCGCGTCGGCAGGAGGTTGCACCAGCATATAGCCGGGCGGTTCGCTCTCCTTACCCTTGCGCTCCCAGGTGAAGCCGAAAGCCTCCGCCAGCTTGCGCATCACCTCGTGCAGGGGGCGTTCGTCGGCGACCAGAATGGCGCGGTATTCGCTGATGCTGCGCTCCGTGCTTAACAGCACGCCCGATTGCGTGGAGAGTGCCTTCACCACCGCGGACAAGGGAGCAGGTGTCTGGAAGATGTTGACCGCCCTTCCCAAACGGGGGTCGGCTTTGGGGTCTAGAGCGTCCTCGTGCGCGAGAAGGGGAGGTGTGAGCAACAGGAGGATAAGAGAGATAGGTTTGTGCCAGCGAAGCACCGGTATCACCTCCGGGTGAGCAAGATTTCACCTTTCTCTTTAGACAGGCTGGAGCGGCTTCCTGCAAGCAAAAAAAACGGCGGGGTAGCTAGCCCCGCCAAATGCGCACAGTCTCCCGTGTTCGCTTGTTGTTGTGTAGAGGGTGCTGTTAAGCTTGTCTTCATCGCCGCGAAGGGATAACCCGAGCGATGATTGCTGTGTGTTCTCTTCTCATCGCGGCGTGTCCCTCTTTCCGCCTATTATTATATCATGGCTTTTGTTAAGAAAATGTTAAGATTGAGATTTTGTGCACAAAATGATTACGAATTCAGGGCATAGCATTATGCCTGCTCTGACAATAAAATCACTGTCCCAAAATAGATATATCATAAAGAGACATCATAGAGGCGATTTGTGAGTTAATTCTACCGCTGAGCTTGCCCCGGCGTACCGCGACCAGCTCCGCCAGAATACTCACTGCGATTTCACCCACCGTCTCTGCGCCGATGTCCAGACCGAGTGGAGCATGTACGTCGGCAAGCTGCTCCAGCGTGGCTTCACCTCTTTGCAACAGGTCGCGGTAAATCACCGTGATTTTGCGCTTGCTGCCGATCATCCCTACGTATGCTGCCGGTTTGTGCAGCGCGACACGAAGAGCGTCCGCGTCGTGCCGATGTCCGCGCGTGACGATGACGATGTATGTACGGGAATCCGCAGGCAGCTCCTGCAAGCTCTGTGCGATGTCGCCCACGATACACCGTGAGGCGGTAGGAAACCGCTCGCGGTTGGCGAAGGAGGGACGATCGTCTATTACCAGCACATCGAAACCTGCTGCCGATGCCATCGGCGCAAGCGCGTGTGCGATGTGCCCAGCACCTACCAGTACCAGCGTGGGTTGCGGCTGCACGGGTTCTGCGTAGACCTCTGTGCCCCCACGGAGGGAGGTATACAGCGTTTTGTCCTGCTCCAGGGCTTTACAGGACAGCTCTTTCAGAGCCTCTCGCCAGCCTTCTGGTGGTTCGGGAGTGATGTTCTCCTCTGACACACAGAAGGCGTTACCCAAATGTTCCTGTCCCTTTGTGACCAGCACCCACGCGCCCGATTTGCCCTCTTCCCGCATTCGCTGAGCGGCTTGCAGCGAAGTCAGCCACCGCTTTGGCTCGGGCTGGATGAATACCCACACCCTGCCACCGCATATCAAGCCGTCGTCGTAGCCGTAGTCGTCGTCCATGCGGAAGACATGCAACTGCGCCTTACCGTTGCGCAGGGCGTTGAGGGCAAGGCGACGTACCTCCATCTCCACACAGCCACCACCTATTGTACCGTGCATCACCCCGTCGCGCTGCACCAGCAGGCGTGCGCCCGGATGTTGTGGAGCGGAACCCGACTTGCGCACCAGCACGCAGTGTGCGTGGGGGGTCTCGTTTTGCGCCAGGCTGATGGACAGGGCAAGACTCTCCAATTGCGTCATCCTTCGTCTTCTCCGTATCTCCTCTACGCCCTAGTTTACCTTACGGAAAGGCGTTTTGTGTGAAATACCCGTTCCTCTCGGCGGGTATTGCTTGATACATGATTTTTATGATATAATTAGTCAACAATCACTTTACACTGGAGGCAGAATATGGCAAGCACAAACGGACCCGTATGGATGCACCTTAGCGCGGACGGCAAGTGGGAAGGTGGGATGCGCACGCGCCTGCAGGTGCGCGATTTTGAGCCTGTCTATAGCGACGAGCCACCCTCGTTCGGCGGACAAGACAGCGCGCCCAACCCGATGGAGCTGATACTGGCTGCGCTCAACGGTTGCCTGACGGTCATGACGCAGGTGATCGCACGCGAAAAGGGCATTGAAGTACACGGTATTACCCTGCACGCCGAGGGCGACCTGGACCTGCGCGGCGCGATGGGCGACCCGAACGTACCACCGTACTTCCGCACGGTGCGCGAAAGGGTGGAGCTGGTTACGTCCGCCTCGCCGGAGCAGGTTCGCGCACTGCAGGAGGAAGTACAGCGCCGCTGCCCGGTGTACACCCTGCTGAAGGCGGCAGGGGTGGACGTACGCAGCGAGTGGTCTGCTTCTTCGCCTGTGGCCGAGCCTGCGGCGCGATAGAAGAATATTAGATTGACCTGAGATGGCTTCTGGTGATACACTATTGAAGGGAACCTTTCATTATAGGGAAGGGACAGGTATCACATGAAGCCATCTTTCTGCAGTCTGAGAAGGATTTCGCTGCTTGCACTGCTTGTGTGGGTGGGCTTTGCATTCGCTCAGAAACCCGCAGAAGTGCCTCCGGTAGTTGTCATGCGCATGGAAGGGGTGATTGCCCCGCCGAACGCCGAGTACTTCTCGCGCACGCTACGGATAGCCCGCGAACGCGGAGCACAGCTGCTGGTGGTGGAGCTGGATACGCCAGGCGGCTTGATGAGCTCGATGGAGCAGATAGTGAAGGAGATGCTCTCCAGCGACGTTCCTATCGCCGTCTATGTCTCGCCGTCTGGGGCAAAAGCGGGTTCGGCTGGGGTGTTCATCACCGTTGCAGCGCACATCGCCGCGATGGCGCCCGGCACCAGCATCGGTGCGGCCCACCCGGTTCCTGCGGGTGGGGAAGAGATGTCGCGTACGATGGAGAAGAAAGTGGTCAACTACGCCGCCTCGTACATTCGCTCCATTGCCGAACAGCGCGGACGTAACGCCGACTGGGCGGAGATGGCGGTGCGTGAAAGCGCGGCGATTAGCGAAAAGCAAGCGATGGAGAAGCGGGTTATAGACTTTGTGGTGCCGAGCCTGGATGCGTTGCTGCAAGAGATAGATGGACGCACGGTAAAGCTCCCCCAGCGTACGATAGTGCTGAGGACGCGCGAAGCCCCTGTCCAGCGGTCAGAAATGGTGTTGCGGGAGCGGCTGCTACACGTGCTTGTCAACCCCAACGTGCTGGCTATTCTGGGCGTGCTGGCTCTATATGGGCTGATTGCGGAGATTCAGAACCCTGGCGCCATTTTCCCCGGCGTGATCGGGGTCATTTCGCTACTGTTGATGCTATACGGCTTCTCGGTGCTGCCCATCTCCTGGGCGGGCATCGCTCTGCTGGTGCTGGCGATTGTCCTGTTCATCGCCGATGCTTTTGCCCCCTCGCATGGGGTGTT
Source organism: uncultured bacterium (assembly GCA_938027655.1). Lineage (GTDB taxonomy): Bacteria > Armatimonadota > HRBIN16 > HRBIN16 > HRBIN16 > HRBIN16. The sequence continues at coordinate 5,351 of CALJAP010000185.1, forward strand.
GACGCTGGGCGGTGCTATCTCCATGTTGCTCGGGCTGTTGATGCTTTTTGAGTCGCCCGACCCGGCTCTTCGAGTCTCCTGGGTGGTTGCGCTGACTCTCACAGGGCTCACCTCGCTTTTCTTCGCGTTCATCGTTGCAGCGGGTGTGCGTGCGCAACGGGCACGCCGGGTGACCGGTATGGAGGCGATGCAGGGAGCGATTGCGGTCGCGCGCACCGACCTGTCCCCGCGAGGAAAGATTTTTTACGATGGTGCATACTGGAATGCGGTCACTGCAGGAGAAACAATCAAGGCAGGCGAACGTGTGGTTATCGAGAGGATGGAGGGCTTGACCGCCGTGGTGCGAAAAGAGGAGGAACACCATGAACACGATTGAACAACTGCTGACGAGCGAATCAGGCGCGTTTCTGATTGCGCTCATTATCTTCGTTATTCTGGTCATACGGGCAACCCTGCGCGTATTGCCGGAGTGGGAGCGTGCCGTAGTGCTGCGATTGGGACGACTGCTGGGTGTGAAGGGACCCGGCATCATTTTCCTGCTGCCTTATGTCGACCGCCCCATCCGCGTGGATACCCGGCTGGTAACGATGGACGTGCCTCGTCAGGAGGTTATGACACGTGATAACGTGCCGGTGACAGTAGACGCCATTGTGTTGTTCCGCGTGGTAGACCCCGCCGCTGCGGTAACCCGCATCGAGAACTTCATCCGCACCACCTCGCTCATCTCGCAAACCACCCTGCGCAGTACCCTGGGGCAGGCGGAGCTGGACGATCTGCTCTCGCACCGCGACAAAATTAACCAGCAACTGCAGAGCATTATCGATGAGCAGACCGAGCCGTACGGTGTCAAAGTGGTGGCGGTGGAAGTGCGCGACGTGGTGCTACCCGATAGCATGAAGCGGGCGATGGCTCGCCAGGCAGAAAGCGAACGCGAACGCCGCGCCAAGGTTATTAACGCCGAGGGCGAGTACCAGGCAGCGGAACGCCTGGTGCAGGCGGCGCAGATGATGTCCGCTCAACCGGCCGCATTGCAATTGCGCTACCTGCAGACCATTGCCGAGATGAGTGCGCAGAGCTCCAGCACCACCATCATTCCGGTTCCAGTAGACCTGCTGTTGCCGTTCATCCGGCAGGCTGGCACTCCGCCAGCACCACCTGTGCAACCGGCGCCTCAACCGGCAGGAGGGGAGTAGCCCCAGCATGACTGCCTCATTACCACCGGGCGTTTATACCGCGCTGGTTACGCCCTTAACCGAACAGGGAGAGGTGGATTACCCTGCATTCCAATCGCTGGTGGACTGGCAACGTGGGCACGGTGTGGTCGGAGTGGTGGTCTGCGGTACCACCGGTGAGGGCACTTCGCTGAGTGTGGAAGAGCGTGAGCGGGCTATTGCTACCGTTCGCGAGTGCGCTGCTGGTTTGAAGGTAATTGCTGGCACAGGGTGCGCCAACCTGCCCGAAACGGTTCGCCTTAGCCGATTCGCCCAGCAGCAGGGGTGTGACGCGATACTGGTCATACCGCCCTTTTATTACAAGAGCGTATCCGATGAGGGGCTGGTCGCCTACTACATGCGGCTGTTGGAAGCAGTGGACATACCCACCTTGCTGTACAACTACCCGGAACTGGCGGGGCTGGACATCACTCCGGCGGTGGTGGAGAGTCTGCTAGACTACCCTCACCTGGTCGGCTTGAAGGATAGCTCCGGCGACTGGGAAACGGCGATGTCGTTCATACTGCGCTTCCCTCGCCTGCAGGTGTTTGTGGGGGCGGAGAATCTGCTGGCAGATGCGCTGGCGTTGGGAGCGGCGGGAGGCATCTCGGGTCTGGCGAACGCCTTCCCCGAGCTCTTACTCCAGATCGATGCCGCTTCGCGCCAACGCGAGGATACCACAACCCTGAACGAGCGACTGAAGGCGGTGATGGAGGCGGTAGACGCCGTGCCGTTTATTCCTGCGATCAAGCAGATATGCGCATGGCGTGGTCTGCCGAAGATGACGGTGCGTCCACCGCTTCGCGATCTCACCGCTCCGCAGGCAGACGCATTGCACCGCGCTTTGCGGTCGCTGGAAATGCTGTAGGCAATGCGCGTCGGCATTAATGTGCACCTGTTGTCCACCACGCATACCGGCATTCAGCACTATATCCGTGCGCTGGTGCCGGAACTGGTGACGCAGGCAACCTCGCATGAAATCGTGCTTTACGGTGAGCCTGCGCAGCTACCTGTCACCGCTGGTGAACGAGTTCGCTGGGTTTCCACCTCTCGCCCTCTGCGTTCCGGCGCGCAACGGGTGTTGTGGGAGCAGACGGTGCTACCTCGCCTGCTTCAAAAAGGGGGGATAGACGTGTTCTTTTCGCCCGCTTTTGTCCTGCCGATACGGTGGGGCGGGATCGGTGTGGTCACCGTACATGACCTCAACTTCGAGGTCTCTGCCGAAACCATCCATCCTGTGCGCCGAGCGTACTTGAGGCGCGTCACCCGCTGGAGTACCCGGCGCGCACGAAAGGTCGTTGCCATCTCGCAGTCCACCGCGTCGGACATCGCGCGTTTGTATGGTGTACCCAACCAGAATCTGGCGATTATCCCGTATGGTCTGGACGCATTCTTCACCCCTGAGAACGCCCGCGTGCTGGAGCCGATGGTGAGAGGACGTTATTCTCTACCTGAGCGGTTCCTGTTGTTTGTAGGCACGCTGGAGCCGCGCAAGAATCTGCCTCGTTTGCTGGAAGCCTATGCACTGGCGCGGCGTCAGGCAAGCCTTCCTCCGCTGGTGCTGGCAGGCGCGCCCGGCTGGCAACACGAACGCATTCTGATGCAGGCCCGCCGACTGGGCATCGATCAACACATTCTCTTTGCGGGCTATATTCCTCGTGAGCATCTGCCCGGCGTGTATGCAGCCGCTTCGTCGCTGCTGTATCCGTCGCTGTATGAAGGGTTCGGGCTACCCCCGCTGGAAGCGATGGGCTGTGGTACGCCGGTGCTGGCATCCAACACCTCTGCCATGCCCGAAGTGGTCGGGGATGGTGGGCTGCTGGTAGACCCCCGCGACACGCGGCAGATTGCCGACAGCATCCTGCGCATTATTCGGGACGGGGAACTGCGCCAGCGGGTGATAGAACGTGGATTAGAGCGTGCGAGACTGTTTCGCTGGGAGGACGCAGCAGAGCACACGCTGAGGGTACTCGAGGAGGCTTATCTCTCTTCGTCGGTACGGTAGCGCGCACGCTCCTCCAGCAGCAGGGCAAGCTGCTTCTGGTAGCGCGAGGCGATATCGTAGTTAGCGATGAACAGC
>CALJAP010000186.1 GCA_938027655.1 uncultured bacterium
GCGTGTCGGAGATGCCCCCCGGCGCAGGAGGACACACGATAGTGATGGCGCGAGAGGGGAACGTGCTCTCTTTTCGCGGAGCGCACCCCGTCATCCCCCAAGCTAGTACCAAAACGGCTGCGATGATGCCTGCCCAGCGGACACTTACCATACGCGCCTCTTCTGCACGCTCAGCTGACCGGTGCGTTCGTGAACACGATGCGCTCGTGGTTATACGTGGTTCCTTTCGCCATCTAATCCCCCTCAAGCACCCACTGCTCGTTGAAGTGGGCGTATTTAATGCACGAACCCTTGCCCGGCTGGCTCCAGCTGTAGGTGACGTGCAGGCTACCGTCCTTCGCCTGAATGATGGAAGGATACGAGTAGGAGCCTGCGCCGGGCGGGTCGTTTTCCAGATAGCGTTTCCACTTCCAGCTTTTGCCCTCGTCGTCGGAGAGGAGCACGGCGAGGCGATGCCTGCCCTGCTCGGTATCGTTGCATACCATCGCCCAGTGTCCGTTCTGCAGGCGGATAACCTCCAGACCGGAGCCGGGGTTTGGGATGTCGTCATCCACCACAGGCGACCAGGTCATCCCGCCGTCGCGCGATTCGCTGCGCATCACCCGCTGGGGAGGTGGTCCATTGTCGCGCATGTAGGCGACCAGCGTGCCGTCACGCTTCTGTACCAGGCTGGGCTGTACACCACCGAGGCTCACCAGAGGGCGGCTTGCCTGCCACGTCTTCCCGCCGTCGTCGCTGATCGCCATGATGGAGAAGTCGAAGCCATCGGAGTAGAGCGGCACGATGATGCGCTTGCCGTCCAGCACGAAGGGATGCACGCGCGTCATCCAGCCCATTCGCCGGAAGTACTTGTCTGCCGCGTTCTTGCGTCGCTCGGCGAGGTACGCCAGTCCCTCCTCCCTGCGCTCCGGAGGCAGTATCTGGTCAATACGCTTCTCGTCCTCGTCGCACTGTTTCGCCACTATCTGCGCGAACTCGTCGCCCGGCTTGAGTATCAGGATGTCGCTCTGCGTCCAGCGAGGCGCACCCGTGCCGCGCGGGTTGTCCGAAATCTGGTAGCGCAACAGAGCGGTCTCCCAACGGTTGGCGATAATCGCCATCCACATCAACCACAGTCTGCCCTGCGGGTCCACAAACATGCACGGGTTGCAGTCCGGGAAGCCGACCGTATCCGCCATCAGGAACCGCCCGCTCCACGTGCTTGCGCCTTTGCGTTTGCGCATCCCCTCCACCTTCACATCGTCAGCGGTGCGCTCGCCCGAGCCGTTATACCAGCACACCAGCAAATCCCCGTTGGGCAGTTCCACAATGCAGGAACCGTGATTATGCCATCTTTCCGGCGGGAAAAGCAGTTGCGATTCGTAAAACGGCTTCTGCGCTCCCGCAGGCAGAGCCAGCAGCAAGAGCAACGCCAGTGCACCTCCTGCTCCCATAGGTTGTTTCCTCCTCGCTAAGTCTCAGTGACAATCAGAAAAGGATTGCCTCTGTTGCAAAATCCCTGACCTGTGTTCGCCACGAAACCTTTTTCTCCTGCGTTGAGCACACGATTTTGCAGCGCCTGGCAGTGCACATCATTGCATCGCGACGCACTACCGCCATATGTCGGTGCTGTAAGTTAAGCGCGAGGAAAGATCTTACATGTCGCGAATGTAGTAACAGCACTACCTGTTGGAGAGTGGTAGCTTGGCTACCAATTGGGTTGAGGACAATGGCCAGGCATTCTTGGGCAGAAAAGTACCTGTATTGGGAACAACTGGCGTCACGTCGTCCTGCAACTTACCGATTACACCTGCGGATGTGGATGGCGCTGGGGGCGTTGTTCCCTTTACTATTCGCAATTGCGCTTGTTGTGCTGGCTTTGCTCATTTCGGCAGGCATTGCTTACGTGGTGTGGAAAATATTCGTCAGCTATCCATTGCTTTCGCGCCTTGCGGTATATGCTATCATCATATCAGCGAGTTTTATACTGGCTCTGCTTTACGGCACAAAGCAGATTGTACAATCGCTCTTCGCTCCGCAGCTTCCTCCACCTGATGGTGTGTGCCTCACCCGCGCCGATGCCCCACGCCTTTTTCGCATTTTAGACCAGATGTGCGAGCGTATGGACGCGTATCCGATTGAAGACGTGGTGATTGTACCGGATATGGACGCAGCAATACACCCATGGACAGCGCACACCACTTTCCGGCGTGTCCGCTACAGTCTGATATTAGGATTGCCGATGCTGGATATTCTCAGTCCTGACCAGATGCGAGCGGTTATCGCACATGAGCTGGCACATCTAATCCGTTCCTCAGATGAAAGGGGTCTATCTGCGAAAGCGACGCGTCTGTATATCTTCTGGCAGCAAATGGTCAAACTGGTGGAACAGGAAGAGAAGGGAGCGTTCGTTGCTCCGGCGATGCTGCGTTTCTACAACTGGTTCTTGCCGCGCTTTCACCCTCTGGCGCAGGTTGCCGAACGACAGCACGAACAATATGCAGACAGGATTGCTGCCGCAGTAGGCACTCCCAAAGCGCTCGCAGAGGCTCTTGTGCTTATCGGGCTTTCGGAAAGATGGTTACATCAGGTATTCTGGAATCGTATCATGGAGGACGAGCTGCACAGGGTAATCAATCCTTTCGATAACCTGCGTCAGTCTTGGGAGCAACACTATCCTTCTGCGCGCTTTCAGCGATGGCTCGGTTTGCAACTGCTGGAGACAGACACCCCTGATGACCCCCATCCTTCTTGGCGTAGCCGCTTGCGTGCGTTGGGCTACCTGCCCGTGCAAACCGACCTATTGACTCCTGTCAAGCCGGAACTGCCTCCTCGCTCCTCGGAATCTGCCGCTGAGTTTTTGTTGGGCGATAGTCGTGCTTCGATTTCGCAGGCGCTTTTTGCTTTCTGGCGCGAGAATGTACTCCCTCAGTGGCACGAAACCGTTGAGCAGATAAAGGAGGCAAAAGGTCGTCTCGCCGTGCTCGAAGGCAAGGCGCATCTGAGCGATGAAGAGATAGAGGAGCGGCTCATGCTGGCTGCCCACTACCGTCCGCGAGAGCAGGTGATTGCTTACGCTCAGTCGATCCTGCAGAACCACCCTCAACATGCGGGAGCGTGTTATGTGCTCGGGGGATTGCTCATCGACGAGCAGCCGGAACAGGCTATCCCTCTTCTCGAACGTGCGCTGCAACTGGACGAATCCTACACATTGCTCGCCTGTGAACTCCTTGCAGCACATTGGGCAGGGCAAGGTGAAATGGAAAAGGCAGAGCGATATCGTCGACAGGCTCAACGATACTATGAGAAAGTCTCCGAAGCGATTTATGAGCGCACTGAAATCAGCCCGAGCGACCCCTTTGAGCCAGCAGATGTTACACCCGCACAAGCGGTTACCCTGCGCCGGTACTTATGGCAGTACGGGCAGATACGCGCGGCATATCTTGTACGCAAGGTGGTGAAGCATTACACCGATAAGCCGCTGTACGTGCTGGCACTGCGTTTCCGCAGCAACACTTTCACCCAGCAGGAAGCAGACCTATTACAGCAGATAGCTCAGGACTTACCTGTCTCCCCTCCGCTCAGCAAAGACAACGTGGTTGTGATAGCGCTCGTGCATCGATTCGCCTCCCTAACCAGACGCCTGCAAGCAATCCGCCGCGCAACGCTATTCGAACGATAGCGCGCGGCACCCTGTTGCATCGTTCGTCGTCACACACTGGGAAGCACGTGGCGGAACGATTAACGCTCCGCGCCTTAAGCATCGCCCAAACGCCAACTGTGACCGCGCAAATCTGCGCAGGATGATGCCTTCGCAACGGCGAACCAATGCAGGGAACAACGCAGGGAGGCAGGAGAACATGAACATCCATCGCTGGACAGTGTTGTTGATAGCAGGCGCAGCGTTGTGGCTGGTAGGCTGCGCAAAGCGGCAGACCACTACTACCACCACAACCCAGCCTCCTTCGGGCGAGAAGAAGGTGCGTATTGTACTTATCACCAACGGCAGCTCGCCCTTCTGGGACCCGATGGAAGTGGGCATGGGGAGAGCAGCGGAGGAGCTGGGTTGCGAAGCCACCTCGCGCCGCCCGACAACCGACTCGCCCGCCTTGCAGCGCCAGATTATCGAGGAGTATCAGGCGCAGAAAGTGGACGGCATCGGCATCTCGGTCATCGAGTCCGACACCATCGGTCCGATTATCGACGACCTGATGAACAGCGGTATTAAAGTCATCACCTTCGACTCGGACGCGGCGAACTCGAAGCGCATTGCCTACATCGGTACCAACAACTTCGAGGCGGGCAAGGCGGCGGGCGAGGCAGCGAAGAAGCTGCTACCGGAAGGTGGCAAGGTGTTCGGTTTTGTGGGCAACCAGAACGCACCCAACGCCCGGGAGCGCATCGCTGGCTTCAGAGAGGCAACTAAGGGCACAAACATCGTGCTGGTAGATGTGTTCGACGACAACAAGGACCCAGCCAAAGCGCGCGCTAATGTGGAAAACGTGCTGCAGGCGCACAAGGACGTGAAGATGCTGCTGGGGTTGTTCTCGTATGACGGTCCGCAGATTGCGGCGGCGGTGAAAGAGGCGGGGATGCTCGGCAAGGTGAAAATCCTCTGCTTTGACGCCGAACCGGAAACCATTAACCACCTGAAGCGCGGCGAGATCGATGCCACTGTGGTGCAAAAGCCCTACGAGTTCGGCTACCGCTCGGTGCAGCTGCTCTACAAGATAATCAAGCTGGGCGATGTGCAGAAGGCACTGAAAGAGTTTGAAGCCGAGTCGGGTTACAAGGTCGCGCCCGGCAACGTCATCGACACCGGCGTGGAGATTATCACCCCGCAGAACATCGAGGAGTACCTGAAGCGGCTGGAAGCGCTGGGGATTAAATCCTCATAGGGATAGCCGATGTTCAGTCACTGGGCAGCACGCATTGCGCGTACGCGCGAGTTCGGCGTGGTGGTGGTGCTGGTATTGCTGGTGCTGTTTATCAGCTCCACCGAAAAAGGCGAGGCGTTTCTGGGACCTATCAGTCTGCAGAACCTCTCTCGCCAGATTGCTTTGCTGGGCGTGTTCGCTATTGGCGAGGCGGTGGTAATCATCGCTGGGGGAATTGACCTCTCCGTAGGCACGTTGATCGGCTTTTCGGGTGTACTGTGCACGTGGCTGCTGGCACGGGCGGGTTGGTCGCTGGGAGCGAGTATCGTGGCGGTGCTGGCGTTCTCGGCGGGAATAGGAGTGGTGCACGCCCTGCTGATTAACCGCTTCCGCCTGTTGCCGTTCATCGTCACGCTGGGGTCGCTGTTTATCTTCCTGAGCGTGGGGCAGCTGATGACCAACAACGTGCCTATCCCCGTCTCGCCACAGGATTCGCCCTACTCGGAGGCGTTCCAGTTTCTGGGCAACGGCAAGATAGGGAACGTGCCGGTACCCGTTTACTTTCTGCTGGCTGTGCTGGTGCTGGTTTCGGTGCTGATGCATTTCACCGTTATCGGCAGGCACATCTACGCGCTAGGCAACAACGAGGAAGCCACGCGCCTATCGGGTATCAGCGTGTTGCGCACGCAGATGATTGCTTACGGGCTGTGCAGTTTACTGGCGGGGCTGGCGGGCATCCTGTACGCCTCCTACCAGCGGCAAGGCATCCCCGGAAGCGGGCTATCGTATGAGCTCAAAGCCATCGCCGCGGCGGTGGTCAGCGGCTGTAGCCTGAGCGGGGGGCAGGGCACGGTTATCGGCGCGGTCATTGGCGCGGGGTTGCTCAACGTCATCCTCAGCGGCATCAGCTTTGTCATCCAGCAAGGGGCGTCCAACTGGGAGGGCACGGTGGTGGGCACGATTCTGCTGATAACCGCCGTGTTGAACCGCCTGCAACAGCAGTGGATGGCTGGCAGGAAGTGAAATCAGCTCCTTCGCATGAAAGCTTTCGAGGCAAAGTGTAACGGTAGTTTGTCAATATCGTTTCGAATATGTGTGTTCTGGACAAAGATGTGTTCCTGTCATGCCGAGCGCAAGCGAAGCATCTCTTTGTGGCGATAACACGAGATTTCTCGCTTCGCTCTGTTGGTCGCAAGTGCAGTCATCCAGTAACCTCTTTCACGGCTAGAGCCGTTCCCTCGCAAACGAAGCCCTGCCTGTGCAGGGCTTCTTGAGCCAGCGAAGGCTGGCCTCGTCTGTCCGGGACCGGCTTCAGCCGTAAATGCCTCATGACCCTGCTGAACCCCACGATAGAAATCATGGGCTATGAGGAGGGCAAAATCCGCCTGCGCGGATTAGAAAACCTGGGGAGACAGGTTTCTCCTCACCATAGATCACCATTTCAACGGTGGGTAGACTGCACAAACGCCTTTGAGTCTATTTGGTCATGCCGAGCCCGGGCGAAGCATGACAAGAACATGCTCTTGTCCAGAACATACCTAAAAGACCTGACAACCAATAGCCCCGCCCCAGCACAAATGCTTGACCGTTTTGGACGAATCTGCTATGATGTTCATACAAGGGGGCAAACTCCAATTACCTTTGTTTGCGGAGTATGAAAATGCAAGAGGAACAGATTGGCCGATGGAGCAAAACCATCCACGCGCGGTTAGCCGAAGTACTTCCCTCCGCACCGAACGAGGCGGATTTTCGTCGGGTGATAGACCCCCTGCTGGAGAGTTTTTGTGCTGAGGTTGAAGCGAACCCTTTGACCCATGCGGAATACACCCTTGCCACCGGGCGCGCCGATGCAGTCTTCAACCGCCTGGTGATCGAGTACGAACGCCCGGGGGTGCTCAAGAAAACGCTGGATGCACCGACACGGCACGCCGTCCAGCAAGTTAAGGATTACATCACCGGACTGGCGAAGAGGGAGCGACGCTCGATGGAACGCCTGGCCGGTGTTGCCTTTGACGGTTACTTCATTATTTTTGTCCGTTACATCAATGGGAAGTGGGTTGAAGAACCCCCCACTGAGGTCAATGAGCACTCGCTGGAACGCTTCCTGACGTGGCTGGCGGGGCTTGCTTCGGGCATTGCCCTCACCTCCGAAAACCTCAACCGCGATTTCGCCATCGAGCAGCTGCGCACGCAGAACATCCTGCGCGGGCTGTCCCACGCGCTCCATCTATCCCTTGACCAGCCGCACAGCATCGTTCCCAAACTCTTTGAACAGTGGAGGCTCTTTTTCAGCGAGGCGATCGATTACTCGGAAGCCTTCGGCGGACGCAAACTGGAACCGCTGAAGAAATGGGTGCGCAAGGCGGGCATTGAAATCCACAGCGCTGAAGAGGCGGAACGCTTCTTCTTCGTGCTGCACACCTACTTCGCCCTGCTGGTCAAACTGCTCGCCTGGCTGGCTGTATCGCGCCACCTAGGCGTCAAACTGGGCGCGCCGTCGTTTGCTGAGCTCGTTACCGCCGACAGCGAGACCCTGCGCCGTCGCCTGCAGGAGATGGAGTCGGGCGGTATCTTTCGCGCCTACGGCATCCAGAACCTCCTTGAGGGGGACTTTTTTGAGTGGTATCTGCACGCCTGGAACGAAAAAATCGAAACAGCGCTCCGTGAGGTCGTTCAACGCCTGGAACACTACGACCCCACCACGCTGACCATTGTGCCTGAAGAGACGCGCGACCTGTTCAAGAAACTCTATCATTACCTTCTGCCTCGCGAAATCCGTCACAACCTGGGCGAATACTACACCCCCGACTGGCTTGCCCAGAGACTTCTGGTGCAACTGGATGGTGACCTTTTTGACACCGGGCGCCGCGTCCCAGAGGCTAGACTGCGCCCAAAGCTGATGCACACACGCTTCCTGGACCCCGCCTGCGGTTCCGGTACCTTCCTCGTGCTCATCATCGCGCGGATGCTGGAACTGGGGCAGACGCTCCTTGTGCCGGAGAGCGAGATTCTGGAGAGCATCCTGAACAATGTGGTGGGCTTCGACCTGAACCCGCTGGCGGTGCTGACCGCGCGGGTAAACTACTTGCTGGCGATTGCCGACCTGCTGGAGCACCGCCGCGCCGAAGTGACCATCCCCGTCTATCTCGCCGACTCGGTGCGCACGCCGGCGATAGGTGAGGACATCTTCAGCCACGACTCCTACGAGTTCCCCACCGCCGTCGGCACATTCCGGGTGCCTTCCGCATTCTGCACGGCAGGACGCTTCGACCGCTTCTGCGACCTGATGGAAGAGAGCCTGCGCAGCGGACTGGAAGCGGATACATTCGTGCAGCGCTGTCGGCGCCAAATCTTGCCGGACCCTGGCGAGTGGAACGACCGCGCCGTCTCGCTGACCCACGACCTCTACGAGACGATGCTGGACCTGCACCGGCGCGGCATGAACGGCTTGTGGGCGCGGCTCCTCAAGAACAACTTCGCCCCCCTCACCGTGGGGCACTTCGACTACATCGTCGGCAATCCGCCGTGGGTGAATTGGGAACACCTGCCCGATGAGTATCGAGTGGCTTTAATCCCCCTTTATCAGGGTACTTACAAACTCTTTCCCCACAAAGGCCAGAGAGCTCGCCATGGAAGCACCAAGATTGATATTTCGACCCTAATGCTGTACGTCGTGGCTGATAGGTTGCTAAGGCAAAGTGGCAAGTTGGGTTTTGTTATCACAC
>CALJAP010000187.1 GCA_938027655.1 uncultured bacterium
GCCGTGCCGACGGTGATAATCACCGCAGCCAGTATCAGCCATACCCGCTTGCGCAGGATGCGATATATCCGCCAGAAGTCCCACTGATTCTGGTTCGCTTCGCTCATGATGACCGAATTCATGCGCCTCACTCACTCCTTCGTTTGGTTCGCTTGCTTCCCGACCAGCTGGTGCTGCACGATGGGCACGAGCTCCCGCGCGAATGACCGCGCAATTTGCGCTGCCTGTTCCTCATTATCGGCAACAGGCACGATAATTCGTAGCAACGCCCCCATCGCAGGACGGTGTAACAGCCTGTCCTGCAGAAGATACCAGTTATGCCGGAAGATGCTTGGCGTCACACGCCCCCCTTCGATGAAACAGTACAGCACCACCTGTTTCAGCTCGTTCTTCTGCAGCAGGAAGCGGTTCATCTCCGCCTCATACTGCCTGCCGTCCGGCGCAACCACCGGCACGCTTTCCACTTCTTTCTTTTGAATCGCCCATCCCCCACCAGGCAAGCAGTAGCCCGGCGAGTGGAAAGTATTCTTCTGATGCCCATATATCACCAGCACACTGACAGGATACCCTCTTGCATCCGCGTAATTGCGCACGATATAAGCGTCAGGCGTTAGCATCTGTTTAGACAGGTCGTCCAAATCCTGTTGTTCCACCAGATGAAAGCCTGCAATGGTCGCCGGTACCTGATTCGTATCGATCGGAAACGTCACAACGCGATTCTCCGCCTGTCGGGCATACACCACCATGCCCCATGCCAGCAGGAACATCGCGATGATGAGCCAGTAGTTCGGACGATAGTCTTTTCTCATTATACCTTCTCCACCAGCTTTTTGACGCCCAGAAGACTTAACGCCGAGATAAAAAAGAGAAACGGCGAGGAATAGTCATGGAAAAAGGTCATGGCAAAATCATGGCTCACGTAATGCCCCATCACCACGATGGCAGCGATGCGAAACACGTTCGCCAGCATCGTAATCGGTATGCCGGAGAGGAACACCACCCCTTTCGCCCACAGCTTGCCTTGCGTCAAGTAGCCGACCAAGGCGGCAATACCCAGTATCGCCACCATGGAGCGGATACCGCTGCATGGCACGGCGACCTCCACATCGAAGCGAGGTGTCCACATGTGCACCCCATCCCGCTCGATGGGCACGCCTGCCAAGCCGAGCAACATCGTGGACGCCGCCGCGCTGAAATGCTGTAACGGCACACTCAGCAGTTCGATGGCGAAGTCGGGCCAGGGTACCGCAAAGTAGAGGAAGAGATACGGAAAGAGCACCACACGCATCATGCGTGTGCCCACCAGATACCACACCATCCCTCCCAGCGCCACCGGAACTGCCAGCGCTTTGAGAAATGTCACCGACGCCCACTCGCTGGCGACCTGCATCAGCAAGCCCATCGCCAGAACCGGCAGTCCCCACGAACATACCTGCAAAGGCGTCTGGCGAATCACCTCCCGCTTCCGCCAGAGTAAGAACAGGCTGACCAGCGGCACCAAAAACCCATGTGAGAACTCATCGCTGTGCGACCACCGGTCAATCAGGAAAGCGATACTCGGCGCGAAAAAAACGGCGAAAAGAACGACCGACACAAAAAGCAACGCCACCTCTCGACGGTCCGGTGAAGACGCCGCTCGTTGTTGACCCGCCATATCTACTTCCATGCACTTCACTCCTTCATTGCATCATGGACGAGCGAACCCCAATCAGTTTACCTTTTTATTCAGCACGGGGTCTACCGCCCCGTTTCTCCCCCCACTTATACATAATGCAAGAATCGTACCATTCTTGAGGGTAAACCCCCTCTTGAACCAAAAATTTTGCAACTTTTTCGGATAAAACAGGTAAAATCACGGGGATTCGGGACATCTGTTTCCTCTCCCCCTCTCCTCCACAACATACGCTTGACACAAGGAAGGCTCTTCTGGTTTAATGCAATGGTGTAAGCACTTGTGCCGAAGCACAGAAATGCCATGATTACTATCGGAACGGTCGCGACGGTGGTGTAGAAAATGGAGATGGAATACCCATTCGATCTGGATAAAGACCCGAACCTGTGGCTGGATGAAATAGACCTGCTGGAGATCGAGTCGCTCACACCGGAGGAGGCAGCGCGCCTGGAGGCGATGGTCGAAAACGATATCCAGAGCATGGATATGGAAAGCGACATCGCCCCCGAAGCGGCGGAAGAAGCTGCCAGAGAAGGCGACGAGCACCTGGCGCAAGGGCTGGTGGAAGAGGCTATCAGCGCATACCGACGGATGATACAGGCAGACCCCGAATCGCTGGACGCCCACCTGCGCATCGCCGACGCCTACCTACTGGCAGATATGTCCTTCAAAGCGGTGCGCCATTATCGTAAAGCTGCGCGCAGCCACCCCAGAAGAGCAGAACCGCATTTCCGATTGGGCGAGGTATATCGACGATACGGGCTACTGAAGGTCGCAATCGCGGAATACCGAAAGGCGGTGGAACTCAGTCCGCAAAACCCGTTTTATCGCTATCGGCTTGCCAAGACGCTGTTTGAGCATGGCGAGATACGCGAAGCCATCGAGCAGATGGTGCACTGCGTGCAGATAGCCAGCTCCGATGCGTTTTACCACTACGCACTGGGAGATATGTTCGCCCGCCTCAGACGCTACGAGGAGGCAGCTTACGAAATGCGATTAGCCACCGTGTTCGCCCCGTATGACGATTACTATAGCGCCTGTCTGGGCATTATGTACCTGCACACCCGCTCGCTGCCCAAAGCCGCATCCGCCTTCCGTCAGGCGATTCGCCTGAACCCCGATAACCCCAGCTACCACTATCTGCTGGCAGATACCTACCGGCGGATGGGTATGGTGAAACATGCCGCGGCGCATTACCGCAAAGCGGGCAGGCTGGGGGCGTACGACTCCGCCTTTGTACGCCGTGTGCGAGACGAAGTCAGTCGGTCGCGCGAGTAACTGCTCGCGCCGAGCCGGGGTGCATCGCCTCACGCACACTCTGCCAGGCGTAGAGCATCGCCAGCAACACGAAACCCGTCATCGCCCCCAGCGCATCGATGCCCACATCACGCAAGGAGGGTCCTCGAGAGGCAACAAACACCTGATGGAACTCATCGGTGAAGGCATACAAGATGCTGAAGCTGCCCGAAAAACCCAGCGCGCGCCAGTGTCGCCACGCCTCACCATAACGGAAGGCACGGTACGCCAGCAACGTCAGGATAAGGTACTCGGTGAAATGTGCCCCCTTGCGTACCCAGTAATGCAGAGCGAACAGCTCCTCCGACGTCGCCTGCGCCAACCAGTCAGGCAGCAATCGCTGCAGCAATTTGTAGAGCAACCCCGCCGTGGAGGCTGCTGAACCCAACTCGGTGGACATGGCGAAGATGACCGCCATCCACGCTATCATCGGTCCCACATACCACAGGAAGCGCAATGTTTTGCTCACCAACTGTTTCTACTCCCTTTATCGTGCCTGAGCGGAAACGCGCGTGGTGCCTCGCAGCAGCCCTTCTCGTACCCGTATCACCGACTCATCGGCAGTGTCTGTAGGCACCAGCCGGATAGAGTAACGCCGCTCACCACCGATTTTGCCCTCCATCACCACAGCACGCCCGCTGCGCCACACCGTTATCTTTATCGGGTCGCCGAGTTTCTTACGAGAGACCACGTCCTCTATGCGCACATCGGCAGGTTGTTCGTCGATCTCTTCTACGATGTCGCCTGCTCGCAGCCCCATCAGGAACGCCGGGCTTTGCGAATCCACCGCTTGCACTATCACGCGCCCCGCGTCATCTATCGTGCTCGTCACGCCAAAATACGTGGTGGCGGTGCTCTGACGTTCCAAGCGGAAACCGATATACTTTAGAACGTCGTCGTACGGCAGGGGTTCGGTGCTGGCGACCATCCGTCGGTACAACGCGCTCAAATCCTGCGCCACCACCCGGTTAATCGCCTGCAGAATACCGTCTTCTTCAAAGCCGGGCTTGGGGTAAGCGTAACGTTCCATCAGGAAGCGCATCACATCGTCCAGACTCTTGCGGTTACCGGTGAGGCCTCGAATGGTGACGTCCAGCAAGAATCCAACCACCTTCCCTTTATTGTAGTAGCTCAAGCCACCATAGCCCATGCCGTTGCCTTCCCACACGTTCCAGCTCGCCTCTTCCAGCGCTATCCTCTCCCGCGCGGGGTTGTTCTCCAGTGTGAGGATTTCTCGCTCTATCTCCTGCCAGAAGGCACGGTCGCCGATAAGCCCCGAACGCACCAGCAATACGGTGGCATAGTAGTCTGTCACTCCCTCACACCACCACAGCGCACGGGTGCGCACCGGCTGGGTATAATCAAACGGTCCCAGCACCCTGGGGCGGATACGCTTGACGTTCCATGCGTGGAAATATTCATGTGCCGCCAGCCCATTGATGTTCAAATCGCGTCTGTCGGGCACGTTTAACACTGTTGAGTTCAAATGCTCCAGCCCGCCGCCAAACCCTCTGCCGCTCAGGTGGATGATAAACAGGTAACGCTTGAACGGGGCATTACCAAACAGGTCGATGCCTACGTTGGCGATACGCTGAAAGTCCGTCGCTACTCGCTCCATGTTACACAGGATGTTTCCTGTCTCCGAGGCGAACACCACTCGCATCGGCACGTTCCGTGCGCGAAACTCTCGCACCTCAAACCGCCCCATCTGGATGGGGTTGTCTATTAGCTCGTCGTAGTTGGGAGCCACAAAAGTATCCCGAGCGTCCCCGAACGGTCTCTGCTCGCTCTGCGCGGCAAAATCCATCGCGGTCGCCACCTGCCACCCTACAGGCAGCCGGAAGCGCACCTCGTGGGGTGCTCTTTTCGAATCCATCTCGTACACGAAGGCGGCAGCACCGTTGATATAGGCGTAATGGGGTCCCATCGCCACGCCAAAGAAGCCCATTCCCTCGTCACGTGCCAGCACGTGATACCGCAAGCGCACCGTCTGCGCACCGCCAGTGTCCACCCGCCAGCTGTAATGGTTGATAGACTGCACCATTAGGGGTTCCCCCCGCTCGTTTTCCGCTTGCAAATCACGAATGCCCTCGCTGTAGGGCATTATCTGGTACCAACCGGGCGTCCATGTGGGTATCGCGATGGTTAGCGTGTCCGAGTCGATGCCCTGCAGGGTGTACTCCATCCTCAACACGTTTTGGGAGGGGTCTTCCAGTTGCACCAGAATGCTGACCTTCGAGACCGATGCCCAGGCAGTTCCGATGACAGACCACAGCACGACCCCTGTTATTGCAAAAAACCATCGTCGCATGGGTAACTGCTCCTCCATTCTGCTACAGGATGTTGCTTACATTTTGCGGGATTGCGCGGAGGAAGTCAACAGGGGGCGGGGCGAGCCGCTGTCGGCTCGCCCCACTGTGCTATGGCTGAATCTTCAGCGGACGCATCATCTCGTTATCTTCATGCTCCAGAATGTGGCAATGCCACACGTAGCCCGGTTCGGCGGTTGGGTCAAACGAATAGAGGTTCCAACCCGGCTCGCTATAAAGAACGTGTAGCGGCGCAAATCGCACAACAATTCGCGTGACCTCGCCTGGGTGCGCTTGAATGGTATCTTTCCAGCCTCTCTCGTTCGGTGCGGGCGGCATAGGCTTGCCCTGCAAATAGGGTTCGATAGGCGGATTCACAGGCGCGTCTGTCGGAAGCACAGGATTCAGCATCATATACTCCTTCAGGTATTTGTTCAGCTGAAACCTCTGCCTGTTCAGGACCTGGAACTGCACCAAGTGCAGATGAATCGGGTGGGTGTCCGCTGTAAGGTTGATAATTTCCCACACCTCGGTAGACCCCACGCGAGGCATCTCCGATGCCGCCGCATCCCACCGCTTGCCGTCCAGGAACATGGCAATCGGTCCGCCGGGACCCATCAGCTCGGTCAGAGTAAGGGTGTGTTTCGGCGAGTCAGGCGTCAGAGTGCGAATAGTGTTCAGCACCGACGGGATCACGCTGGTATCGGGCGTGGTCAAGGGAACCACACGAAACTGCATTACCTGGGCTGTGGTTCGGGGATCAGGCGGCGTACCGTGCGGGTAAGGCGCTTTCGCACTGTTCTTCAGCAGTATCCGCGTCCCAACCGCCATCCCGCTGAAGTCGATAACCACATCTGCCCGCTCACCG
>CALJAP010000188.1 GCA_938027655.1 uncultured bacterium
GTTGCGCAGAGACTCCGCGCCGTAGAGCCAGCGCCACGCGGTGCACAGTGCGCTGAAGAGGGTATCCGCCGGTACGTGCGTGCGCGTCTCCTCCAACCCCACACCGCGCTCGCCGATATGCAGGGGGGAGCGGAAGTGCAAGCGATAGAGAGCGACATCCGCCATAGCACTCAGTCCCCAAGGTTCTGGCGTATTTTGTCAGCGAATTCGTCAGACTTGATGTCGCGCAAGGTATCGCCCTCGCCCAGCACCACCGGCTCCAACACTTTGCCTTCGTAGTAGGCGCGCGACTTCAAGAGCACCCTCACTTCGCGGAACGCGATTTTACCTGCCCCGCGTGAGCCGTATCCCCCCAGATAGTCATCCTCTAGCAGCTCCATCGCCTTAAAGAGATACTCGAGCCACTGAATATCTTTTTCAACCCCTGTGCCGTTGAGGTCAAACAGGTTGTACACCATCTCGAAGGGGCTGAAGACCGCTCCGGCAGGTACGCGCTCGTTTTGACGCGGCACGGCTGCAGCGGTAATACGGTCAATCGCCGCTTCCCACTTCACTTCTGTGAAGGGCAGGTCTGTTTTTGCTTCGCGCAAGCGACGGGTGGCTTCATGGGTTTGGGAAAGCAGAACATCGCGGACAATCAGGCGAGATGGCTTGAGTTTTGTCCAATCGCGTCGCTGGTCGCCTGGCGTCACCCCGAATATCTGGCAGGCAGCGCACTCCAGATAGTCTTGCTCCTTTTCGCACTCATGCACTCGCACCGGGGGTTGGCGCTGAATCGATTTGTTTGCTTCCAGCCCCAGGTGTTTGTCCAGCAGCGAACGCATCTTGCCCCTGAGCGAAGAGCCGGGGATATACGGTTCGCGCGTCACGGGATGGCGAATAACCGGGTTATCGATACCGCCGATATCCAGTCCTGCCGCCGCACCGCCGATGTGCAGTCCAGTGATGGCTTCGATGGAACCCGTGATGATTACTTTACCTGTGAGTGTCAGATTTGGCATGGCTCGTCCTCCTTACTTACCGCCTGCAGCTACGTGGTAGGCAAGTATGGCTTCGAAAAGGTCCACAAATCGGGAGAACCTCTGCCCGTCGGTTCCTACTTCGTCTATAGCCCACGATAGTACTGTCTTCAAGTCCTCGGCACCGCGTGCTCGCGCTCGTTTCGCTGCATAGGCGAGCTTGGGCTTGAGCAACATAAATTCATGGGGGTCAAACTGCTGCATTTCCATCCGCTTGACCATCCCATAGATGTTGCGAATCTGGCTTGTGGTTAGCTGACCATTCCTAAGGTGCACTCCCAAACTCTCTGCTGCCCTTACCAGAGAGGCTCCACCTTCCCGGATAGCACGGGAAATATCCTCCTTGTTCACGGGAAGCTGCCCCTGTTGTGCAGCCGGGTTCCTTTGTGGTTGAGATTGGGGCATCTGTTAACCTCCTTCCCTTGTGAGTAGTTCCGCCCAGCGGGCGGCGATATGAATATTCTGTATCAGCCCTTTCTGGCTGAGCGCGTCCTTCAGGTTTTGCAACGCCTGCTCCTGCGAGCGGTAGCGCTGGGCGAAGCGGCTGAGGTGGTAGACCATGCGCCATCGCCAGCGGTCGTGGTCGACGAGCGAGCGATATTGCTGCTCGGTGACCTCCCCTTTGCGCAGGCGTGCTCTTTGCAGGTTGGCGTTCGCCCGGTACAGTTGCGAAATCTCCATCAGGCGGGTGAGCAGGGCGCGAGAGACTTTCTCCCTGCCGTTGCTGGCGTGGAGCATCGCCAGCAATTCGTCCTTCCATCTTGTCACCTGCTGAAACTGTTCCCAGCCCATCGCCTCGCCCAGCAGGCATACCGCGTCCTTCTCGCGCCCATTGCCGTTCACCTGTCGCCGCAGCTCCTTCGCGCGGTCGTCTAGGGCATGTTTGGCGTCGTCGGCGAGGCGATACAGGGGATATTTATCGTGTTCGATGGCGATGCCGGCGGAGATGGTCACGTGGTCGCCGCCGACGAAGGCACGAAACTCGTCTCGAATCCGCTGCGCCAGTTCGGGCAGCACGCTCCACGAGCCGACCACAAACAGGTCGTCGCCCCCGGCGTATAGCAGGTAGACCTTTCCGTCGCGCCCGTCCGTGTTGATGGCACGGCAGAGCATGGGCACATACGCCTCAAAGAACAGTCGCAACGAACCGCTAAGCGTTGCCATGCGCGAGAGGGTGGCGTCATCCCGTTCTTCCGGCTTGCCGTCTTCCTTGATGGTTCGCTTGAAACCGCGGCGGAACAGGTCGCCCAGGCTGTCCACATCCATGCGCAGCACGCCCAACCACTTCACCCCCTGCGACTGTTCCGCCAGGTGGTCGTAATCCGCGACTTGTCCCCTCCGCTCGTCATAAGGGGTAGCGTCTGCCAGCAGGCGGAAGTCGAAGGCGGTTGGGACGCGCAGCTGGTCAGCGAGTTGCAGCGCTTCCTCGCACAGGAAATCGGTGTCATCTACCTGCTCCAGCACAGCTCCGGTAGCACCTTCAGGTGGGGTGGGCAGCTGCAGACCGCCGTCTTCCCGGCGATTCACAATGTGCACCTCCGTCCCGAACGCTTGGAGCACCTCAGACCAGCGTGGGCGTTCGGGTAGCGGCTTTTCGTTCACGAGAAAATGCACGAGGTACTCGGGGTCGCGCAGCTCCTTGCCCAAATCCTCGAAGGAGGCGCACCGTCGGCATTTACGCACGCCTTCGTCGGTTCGGTCCTCGCCTGCCTTCCATTCCCCGTGGCACACTTGGCATATCTCTTCGGCGGTGGCTCCCTCATCGCGCGGGGTAAAGAGGTGCTGAGCCATCTGTTCACTGCCCAAATCCACCCAGCGCTGCAGTTTACGCGCGTTTACCGCGTCGGCAACCTCTTCCCATTTCTTTGCAAACCCTCTGCCATACATGTTTTCGCTGACGAAATCGATGGGGGCGACGGGCACGTAGCCGATGTTGAGGCTGAGGTCGCCCTCGTGCGCCTGCCAGAGCTTCTGAGCGATTTGGGTTCGCAGTTCGTCCAGGTCAGAGCAGTTGGCGTAGGGCACGAGCAGGTAGAAATGCCCTCCTCCCACATATAGGCGGTTGGTCAGTGGCAGGTTGAGCTGGCGCAGCATCCAATCAGCAACCGTTTCGGTGAGCAGTTGCAGGTAGAAGGAGCGTCCTCGCAGTCCGCGCGCCGCGCCCCGGCTGGTGAGCAGATACAGAAAATTCTGCGTGCCGGAGATGTCGCCTTTCACCAGCAGGGCAATAGGGGTTTGCAGCATCTGCATCTGCCGGTCGGTTAAGACGGGCTGACGCGGCGGTTTGGCATTGGCGGCGAGGAACAGTTCTTTGAGTGCGCTGGCGAGCGTTTGCAAGGCGTCCTCATTCAGTTTTGCTCGCGCGAGGCAGAGGGCGATGGCGGCGGTGCTGGTCATGTGGTGGTAGAGAGAGACATCGGGGATGTCTTCGTACTGGCGGTCGGAGGGCGCCGCCCAGAAGTGCTTAAAGAGCAGAGCCTGTAGAGTGCGTGGATGCGGGTAGTTTATTTTCTGCAGGTCACTGATGAAGTCTTCCCAGACCTGTGCGTAGTCCGGAGTGGGAACGTTCGCTTCATCGCGGGGAAACAGCGTCTCTCTATCTATCTTCAGCGACGCCAGCGGGTGGTAACGAGCGGTTTGCGCCCCTCGCACGCGGGTCAAGATACTGCGCAGCACGGTTTCGCGCTTGCCCTTGCCACCTGTCTCTCCCTCTTGTGCCTGCACGCGCTCGTACGAGGCGAGCCAGTCGGCAATCTGTATCAGCAGTTCGTCGGGCAGGGAGGGTTGGTGGTGTTTCACAACCATCTGCTCGGCTGCCTGCAGGTCTTCCGTCCATCGGGAAGCGTATTGACGCACGAACCACGCGCTATATGCCTCGTGTCCGTACTTTTCGGCGGCGCGCAGGTCGGTCGGCACGTTGAGGGGCGGGGCGTTCTCCCAGAACTTGCCGATATCGTGCAGCAAGGCGGCAAGCCATATCGTGCG
This sequence comes from uncultured bacterium, assembly GCA_938027655.1. Classification (GTDB taxonomy): domain Bacteria; phylum Armatimonadota; class HRBIN16; order HRBIN16; family HRBIN16; genus HRBIN16. The sequence goes on from CALJAP010000188.1 coordinate 4,005, forward strand.
CTCGTCGGTCATGGTTGCTATCTCAGGCAATAGACTGTAGTGCCATTCTATTTCGTCACTCTCAGGCGATTTCCTGCTTTTTGGGGAGCGTTCACAGAAAAATTTTCCATAGGCACAAAGGCTCTGCGATAGATGTCAACGGGTTTATTGGGATTGTAACGCGAGTGTCAGCTTGCGCTGGAGGAGGAAAGGGGCTTTTTCTCCCCTGCATCCTCGATATGGCATAGCCGCATCCTCGCTAGGACCTTAGTAGTGCGCGTTTTCTGTTGTAACCATTCCCTGGTGAGGCGGTAAAGTGGCACGTAGCCTTCGCTGGCTTTCATGTGATAAACCACTATTGGGCACCAGTTGCCCAGCAGTGCACCCAGCACAATGGGATAGGCAATCATTCCCGACACGAACAGATGCACTTCCGTCAGCCGTTCTTTGCCAATTTGCCTAATTACTTCGCGCAGGTCTTCAATAATTCGCTGAGCGGTTTCCGACTGGTCTAGGTCGTCCGCCTGCGCCTGATAAACCAATATTTTGTGGATGTTGGGCTGTTTTTGTCGTAGATAGTGCTCCACATCTGGCAGAGGGTCGGACTGTCCTCCCAAGCGTATGCACAGAGCCACAGCCTCCCCCGAAGCAATCCGGGTGAGATCGTGCAGGCGCGCCCGCATTTGCCACCATCCCTGCACTTTGACTGCTATCAGGGCGATGCCGGCTCCTAACGGACCGGTAATCACTGCCCATGAGTCACTGATGATAGAAAGCCATTCGAGCCATGCTTGCATGCTGTTTTATCCCCTTGCTCAACGCCAGTATCTGCCTTGCTAGTGATTGTTGGCGGTACCCGTGTTGGCTGTTCCACATCCCGCTGTCTTGCCTAACTGGCATATCGCCGGTTTAGGTAGTCCGCCGCCCAGGTAAGTGCAACAGCAGATTCATCGGTAAGGCGCACTGCAAAGCGCGCACCAAAGCCGGTATGGTCGCGATAGGTTCCCACGAGCAAACGCTCTTCGCCTATCTGCTGCACGCGAAAGCCCACTGCTTTGATACTTGCCTGACGGTCATAGGGCAGGGTGTATGTGCGGCTGACCCAGTTATTCTCATCCTGCACTTGACGCATGAACTGCTCCAGACCTACGGGATAATGGTGCTCTCCCAATCGAGGTGGCTGCCTGTTTCCGGCAGGTACGAGTTGAGGAGGGCGGGGGTGGCGGATGCGGAAGCTCTCCATATAAATCTGTCCAATGGGGCTCAACTCGTACAGGGTTTGCCCATCTACCTCTTCCTCTGTCAGCAGCACGCGCAAGCGCTCGTCCACTTCGCGTATTTCCTCGCTGCTGAAGGCTTTGCCACGCTCAAAAAGTGCCAGCAGGTCGGCGTTTTCTGCCAGCACATCCCAGTCGAAAGAGACGGGCAGCGGCGGGAAGTCGATGATTTCGCTAAAGCGTTCGTGTTTGTAGAACACAGGGATGTCCATCGCCTGCCCGATGATGACCGCCACCGCGATTTGCGCTTTGTAGCCGCCAGTGGCGTCGATGGCAACGTGCTCTCTGCCAAAGCGCTGCACAAAATGACCGATACGCCGAACGAGATTGCGTAGCCCGTGTATGCGAAACCCTTTTGGGTTGGCGTCTTGCAGCGATTCGATCACGTCATATTCCACGTTTTGCAGATTCAGGTCACGACGTGCGCGGAAGTAGTGCTTTAGCACCTCGCCCGTTTGGCGGCCGCGTTCCGTGTCGGAGACCAGCAGGATAAGGTTTTGCAGACGGATCCATTCGCGTTTGACTGCTCCTTCAATGGTGTTGATTTCCGCACCGCAGACACGATGGGTGGGAGAAATTTCGAGAAGCAGTTGCGCCAACTGCTGCCATTGACTTCGCTCGAACGCTTGCTTCAGCGATTCCCAGATTTCTGGTAGTTCGAAGGGTACGTTGGGCAGTCGGGCAATGTTGGTCTCAAGCAGGCTCGTACCAACGGTGCATATCAGTGTGTTGCGTGTGGACATCCCTGCCTTCTCCCTGAAAAAGAGTGCAAGCCGCGCAGCGTTTCAATCCCTTATAGGTAGGCTCGTAGCGCGCAGTGAGGAGCTGTTCTTCCTGTTGCGTGAGCGGTTTCAATCCCTTATAGGTAGGCTCGTAACTTCGCGATGTAGTGCCACCCCTGATGGTGCGCGAGGGTTTCAATCCCTTATAGGTAGGCTCGTAACTCTTTCGTCGGTGGGCGGTAGAGGAGATGAAGCATCGTTTCAATCCCTTATAGGTAGGCTCGTAACTGGAGAGAGAGGCATTCTCGCCGACGGCATTACCCCCGAGTTTCAATCCCTTATAGGTAGGCTCGTAACGTAAGAACGTTTTCTTCATCACCATATAGAGTATAC
>CALJAP010000189.1 GCA_938027655.1 uncultured bacterium
GGCGAGGTTCCGTCCGAGTCGACTTCGCAGGATTGAGGAGCCTCCACAGCTAAAGCCGTTCCCCCACAAACGAAGCCCTGCTTGCGCAGGGCAGGTTCACGTGTACAACTTGTTTCTACAGGGAAAAGAACGCACCTCCTAGCGTTGAAGCGTTCCTACCAAGCATTCAACATATCGGCAACCTGCGTTCTCAACTCCACCGGGAGCAGTTCTGCCAGCGCAATCAGCGGGTTCGGTAGCGATTCGGCGGTAAACCATGCCTCCTTCACACGGAAGCCGGGCAGCGCTCTGCTTTCTATCCAGCCCGTTTCGTTCACACCCTGCGGCACAAAGCTCCCTCGCTCCAGCACAAACACGTCTATCGCCTTTCGTCCGGGACGCGGGTCTACAATCCAGTATTCGCGTACCCCTTCGCGCTCATACTCCGGGAACTTCTCCACACGGTCTCGGTGCACGCTATCGTCGGAAATCACCTCCACCACTAGGTCGGGCGCGCCCATGAAGCGGTCTTCGCTCAGCTGCTTCAGGTTGTCGCCCAGCACCACGAAAAGGTCTGGTTCTCGCGAAGCGTTGGATTGGGACAGGAAAAGCTCACAAGGGGCAGAGAGCACGACACCGTTGCCAACAAGGTGTACGAAGGCGTCAAACAGGTGGTTCAAGAAAGTGACCACAAACTGATGAAAGGTTTTTGGTGGCATAAAAAGAATAACCTCCCCGTTCACCCACTCGGCATGTGTGTCCTCGTCCTTCCATCGCAGAAACTGTTCGTAGGTCATGTTCAGTTTGCTTTGCAGTGCGGTGCGCATGGGTGGCCACCTCCCACCCTCATTATATCACCCTTGACAAACGCCGTTTCAAGAGGCATAATAGATATGGATGCTGCCCGGTCGTCTAATGGCAGGACAGCGGCCTTTGGAGCCGTCGGTGGTGGTTCGAATCCATCCCGGGCAGCCAATTTCGTCTCTGAACCCTCCGCACGAGTATCTGCGTATGCCGCCAACTATTACTTCGCCACACGTGATTATTTGCATGGTGAGCAGAGCAGTTCCGCGTACCTGTTACTCTGAACGTAGCCGCGACCTTCAGGTCGCGTGCCTTTGGCGGCGGCTATCATTCTGAAGCGAAGAATCTCGTTTTAACGACAGACACAGATGCTTCGCTGACGCTCAGCATGACAAAATGGACCGAAAAGCGTTTGTGCGGTCTCTTCATTGCGGACAGTTGGGATGCCAAAAGTCGCCGCCGGGGATGGGGTAACGGCGAATCAGTTCCACGCCAGAATACGGCTCCCCACAGGGGTTCGATAGCCATGCGCCGCGGCTCAGCCATCTGGCGTGACCGTCAAAGAACATGCAGTTACAGCCCCCCGAATGGCGCGTCATCGCCAGCACCGGCTGATTGTAGCCCGCTTTGTTATACAGGTTCTTGGGCGGCTCAAACCAGGAGTCGTCAAACGGGTCGCCCTTCTCGGTGACGATGACGATATCGGCAGGGGACTCTATCGCTGCGAGGGGCAAACATTCCCCCGCGCGGTTCGCCACATACGAGCGCGGCACAAACGGTCGTCCATCTCGCCCGTCCTCCAGTGCGTGAGGCACTCTGCCCCCATCCGAAGGACATACCAGCAGCGCGCCGCCTGTGCGCGTGTAGGGCAGTATCTGGTTCCACCAGCGGTTTTCGCGAGTAGCGCCCAGTGGGGCGGCGGGGTGGCATCGACTCAGACGGCTGTTGTGCCCGAAGAAAAAGCTCAAGCCGTCGGAGTCCTCCATGTACATACTGAGGGCGATGCCCAGCTGGCGCATGTTGGACAGGCAGGAGGTTTGCCTCGCCTTCTCCCTTGCCTGCGAGAAGACAGGGAACAGAATCGCCGCAAGAATGGCAATAATGGCGATGACTACGAGAAGCTCAATCAAGGTAAAGGCTCTGCTCAGAAAACCCACCATTCTCCTCCCTCGCTACAAGTGTGTTACTTGTATGTTAGCGACTATTGACCGCGATCCCTGCGCTTTTTCTGCTTTTTTCGGTGGCTCCGTTTTTTTCCCCAGATTTCATCCTTTGTGGCAGGAAGTACCTCATGGCGAGCCGAAGTAGAAAACGGTTGTAAAGGGACACGAATATTCACGGATGAGACGAATCGGCACGGATAATGCATCCGTGTACATCTGTGGGCGATTCCCGAAGAACACGGATGAACACGGATGAGACGAATCGACACGGATAATGCATCCGTGTACATCCGTTGCATCTGTGTCAATCCGTGTGCGATTTTCCAAAGGACATAGAAAAATTGAGGTTTTACAGGCAACGAGGAGAGCAGCGATGTCACGCACCTATCAACATCTGGGAGTATACAGCGACTGGGTAGATGCCGCGAATAAGGCACATACACTGTATCCGACAGCCCCACCGGGCAAGGAGACGCAACAGCGCGTCCGGGAGATATTGGGCTTTCACTTTGAAGACGAGCGCCCGCACGAGGTCAAAGTTGATCGCCGCTGGAAGCGTGATGGGCTGGAAGGGGAAGAGGTATCGTGGTCGGTAGGGTACGGTCCCCGCACACACGCTTGGCTGTTGAAACCGGAGGGCGCAAAGGAACCTCTGCCCGGTGTAATTGCTCTGCACGACCATGGAGGCTTCAAGTACTACGGCAAAGAGAAAATCGCCGACGGAC
>CALJAP010000190.1 GCA_938027655.1 uncultured bacterium
GCAAACCTGTTTTACGACGACCCGCGCGTGGTGAACCTGTTCCGGCAATGCGGGGAGTGGCAGTTTCCGGTGACCATCCATGCCACCGGTGTCGGTGAGGGGCAGTACGGCTTGATAGATGAACCGGGTTCCCCGCACCTGTTGAACCTACTGGAACAGGCTCCCGATACGGTCATCATCGGGCATGGACCGGGCTTTTGGGCGCAAATCAGCGCGGATGCCGCTCCCGCCGACCTGCTGAGCTATCCCAAGGGTCCGGTCCGCGAAGAGGGCATGGTCCAGAAGCTGCTGCGCGACTTCCCCAACCTGTATGCCGACATCTCCGCACACAGCGGTTACAACGCCCTCACCCGCGACCCCGAGTATGGCGTGCGCTTCCTGAACGAGTTTCAGGACAAGCTGTTGTTCGGCACGGATGTCTGTTTCGCCGACGAGGAGGGACGCATGCCCCATCTAAACTACCTGAAAGAACGCCTTGCGGGCGGCGACATCTCGCAAGAGGTGTATGATAAAATAACGTACAGGAACGCGCTGAAGGTGTTGAAACGGATGCACACTTGCATGGAGAAGGGCTAGTCCGATGGGAAGCCTGTTTTTTGAGGATACACTGTTGCTCGAGGCAACCACAAAAGACATGGATTTTCCCGCCTTCGGAGGTTAATCTACCTAACTCGGGGACAGTGGAGATGGTCAAGGCAGGTTTAGCACACGTGTTGCACAACCCGCATATCTACACCTTCTTCCGACGCGCAGGCTTGGTGACCGACACTGGTAACGGTGTGCGACGAGCGATGCGCCTGGTCAAAGAGGCGGTAGGAACAGAGCCGGTCTTCTGCGAGCAGGGAACGGAGACAGCGGTCGTCGTATTAGAGAGCAACGGAGACTGCTGTGATTGAAACCGCAAAACCAGAGCAGATAGTTCCCTACCATCTCAAGGCGGTGCAATGGCTCCCGCCGGATCAGCCTGCCCTGCTGGACGAAGCCTCTATGAGCGAGGCGTTCGAGCGCAATCGGGGCGTGATGTGGGTAGATATTACTGCCTACGACGCCTCTGCGACGTCACACTTGCTTACCCAGCGCTTCGGTTTCCATCCGCTGGCGGTGGAGGACGCTCTCAGCCCTTACGAACGCCCTGCTCTGCAGCGATACGACGGCGTGCTCTTTCTGACCGCACACGCGGTGCAACAACAGGATGGTGAGGAAACTTACAGCGAGGTGGGCTTCTTTCTGGGCAAGCATTTCCTCGTGACCGTGCATACTCAGCCAGCACCGCTGGTTGACCACTGGTTCGAATGCTGGACCGCCCAACCGGAGCGGGTAGGCAAGACGTCCGCGCACCTGCTACATCTTCTGCTGGACGCGATAGTAGATGAGTATTTCCCTATTGGCGATACGCTGGAAGAGAAGGCGGACGACCTGGAGGATGCTATTTTCACCGGTAGCAGCAGCGTGCAGGTAGCAGACATCTTGCAGGTGAAGCGCAGGTTGCTGGAGCTGCGCCAGCACATCACCCCTTTGCGCGATATTCTGAACGCCCTGCTGCGCCGTGACGTGGAGCTCATCCCCGACGAGGTGGTTCCCTATCTGCAGGATGTGTATGACCACACCCTGCGTATCGCAGAACTCGCCGACCTCAACCGCGACATTCTAGCAGGTGTGCTGGACGCGCACCTGTCGGTTGTCTCCAACCGGTTGAACGAGGTGATGCGCATCCTCACGGTAATCTCCACCGTGCTGATGTCTGCCGCGCTGATTGCGGGCATCTATGGCATGAACTTCACACACATGCCCGAGTTGCAATGGAAGGCAGGCTACCCGTTTGCAGGAGCCTTAATGGTGCTGGTGGGCTTGGTGGAGTGGTATGTTTTTAAGCGTAAGGGGTGGATATAGGATGACTCAGCATATCCTGTCGCGGCTGTTGCAAGCGATTCCTACCCTGTTGCTTATCTCTTTCTTGACCTTCATCATGGGCTTTCTGGCACCGGGCGACCCCATCCGCATGATTCTGGGCGAACACTCCGACCCACAGGCGGTAGCACAGGTGCGCCGCGAGCTGGGGCTAGACCAGCCCTGGTACGTGCAATATGGACGTTTTGTGTGGAACGCGCTGAAGGGCGACTTTGGAATCTCGCTCTACAATCGGCGTCCAGTGGGCGACATCCTTCGGGAATCTTTTCCGGCAACCGCCACGCTGGCGGTACTAGCGATTCTGCTGGCGGTGGCGGTGGGTATTCCAGCGGGCATCGTGGCGGCGGTATGGCATAACCGGTTACCGGACCGGCTGAGCATGACGGGCGTGGTACTGGGCATCTCCGTGCCCAACTTCGTGCTGGCGACGCTGCTGATACTACTGGTTTCTGTGCAATGGGGGTGGTTGCCTGTAGCGGGCTGGGGAGCACCGGAGTATCTGGTGTTGCCCGTGCTGGTGCTGGCGGCGCGTCCCTCGGCGAGCGTTGCGCGTTTTACCCGTACATCGATGCTGGAAGTGCTTCAGCAGGATTACATCCGCACCGCCCGCGCAAAGGGCGTGCCCGAACGCGCCGTTATCCTGAGGCATGCCCTGCCCAACGCGCTGTTACCGGTGGTCACGGTGATCGGTAATGCCTTCGGCTATCTGTTAACGGGTTCGTTCATTGTGGAGACCGTGTTTGCCGTGCCGGGCGTGGGATATAAATCGGTCGAAGCCATCCTGCGTCGCGACTATCCCGTCATTCAAGCGACGACGTTGCTGTTCGCGTTTCTGTTTATCGTGGTGAACCTGGTAGTGGATATTTTGTATACAAGACTCGATCCAAGGGTGAGATTCCGTTCGTAGGAGGAAACCGCCTGATGTGGCGCAGATGGAAAGCGCGTCCGATTGTGCTAGTGCCGCTCGGTTACCTTTGTCTGATGGCGGCATTAGCCCTGTTCGCCCCCGTTATCGCCCCCTATCGCTACGATGCACAGGACGAGACCGCCGTGCTGCAGCCGCCTTCCGCTCGGCACCTGCTGGGCACCGACGAGCTGGGGCGGGATGTTTTTAGCCGGCTGGTGTACGGGGCACGGGTGTCGCTCACGGTGGTACTGCAGGTGGAGCTGCTGGAGGTGCTCATCGGCGTCTCGCTGGGCTTGCTGGCAGGCTATTTTCGGGGCAGATGGGACGCGCTCATCATGCGCTTTACCGATATGATGTTCGCCTTTCCCGACATCTTGCTGGCGATACTGATTGTGGCGGTACTGGGACCGGGCTTGCACAACGTGTTTATCGCACTTGCACTCACCGGCTGGCCCGGCATGGCGCGGGTGGTGCGCTCGCAGGTGCTGGCATTGCGTGAACGGGAGTTTGTGGAAGCCGCCCGCGCCATCGGATTAAGCCACTTCCGCATCCTCTGGCGTCATATCCTGCCGAACCTGCTCCCGACGGTGCTTGTTGCGGTGACGGTAGACTCGGCAGGGATCGTACTGGCGGAAAGCGCGTTGAGCTTTTTGGGCTTGGGTGCACAGCCTCCCCTGCCTTCATGGGGGCGGATGATCGACGACGCTCGCCAGCTGATGCGCAGTCACCCCATGTTGCTGTTCTACCCGGCAGCGATGCTGTCGCTGACGGTGATGGCTCTGAACTTCCTAGGCGACAGCTTGCGTGACCTGTGGGATCCCAGAAGGCATAAGGGGTGATTTCCTCCCCAGCAAAAAGGCTGGTTTTATCACTGCTTTGTAAGATTGGCTTCATTTACCATATAGTCCCACCCGCCTGCCGTATCTATCATGGTGCTGAAAGTACATCTCACATTACCGAAAGAGGCTTTTCCGGAGTATGAAACAATTGTTCCTTGCGGCGGTGGTTGCTGTCAGTATTTGTCTCGCTCAGTCGGCACATGCCTACACCTTTGAAGGCAGCGATTGGCTGTTTAGTCTGCATGGCACGCTCACAACGCCTCTTGGCAGTGATCCAGTGAACGTGAACAACGAGCCACTTACCATCACCCAGAGCAGTGTTACCGACATTGTTCTCCCATTGACGATTTCAGGTATCCCGGTCAATGTGCCGGGCACGGTATCGGGCACACACCTTGTTGCTCACGTGGTAGACCCCACCCATTATGACGCGGGCAGCAATATCTGGGTGCGTAACCTCACTGTCCATCTGGAAGGCGATGCAACCGGTATCAACCCGTTGGTAGTCGGTGCATACGGTGCGCGCGCGTACGAAGTGACCGGTAATCCCTCCCCCACTTCGTACATCACCGCCAAGCTTTACCTGAACGATGCGGTGTACATAGGCGACGCCGTTATCAGCATTAACGACTGGCAGCTTCTTCGCCCTGTGCCGGAGCCGAGCGGCTTACTGGTGCTGGGAGCAGGGCTGGCGTCGCTCGCGTACAAACGCCGTCGGCGCGCATCGTAACCACACAACCACAGGGGGCTGTGTTGTGAGTGGCAGCGCACAGAGCGCGACACAGGATTCAAGAACAGCCCCCTGTTTGTTCTGTTCCCCCTTGCCTTGACTCCATTTCCCCTTTCCCGTTATGATGGTACGGGGTTAGTACGGACGGGAAAGGGATTATCATGCCTGCAACTTTAACCGCTATCAGTCAGCACCTGTTCATCTACCGCGGCGCGGTGAACGTTGGGGTTATCCATCGCGGTGAAGAGGCTTTGCTTATCGATGTGGGGGATGGCTCGGTTGTGGACACTCTGAATGAATGTGGCATTCGCTGGGCAGATGGCGTACTGTTCACTCACCACCACAGCGACCAGGCTTCCGGGGCGTCTCGCGTGCTGGCGGGCGGCGGCTGGACGGGTGCGCCGGAGGCGGAGCGGACACTGTTTGAAGACGTGCACTCGTACTGGAGCACCCCCCAAAACCGCTGGCACGTCTATCACTTTCGCCCCCATAGCGTGCTAACCGAGCCGGTGCCGATACACCGTACCTTCATGGACGGCGACACCCTCCGGTGGGCGCCTGCCCGTATCACCGCCCTGCATACTCCCGGACATACCGACGGCAGTTTGACCTATCTGGTGGATGTGGACGGACAGCGCATCGCTTTCTGCGGCGACCTGATATTCGACGAAGGGAAGATCCTAGACCTGTACAGCCTGCAAAAGGGCTTCGGCGGGCTAACTGATTATCATGGCTTCATGAGCGCGTGGCGCGAGGTGGTTGCCAGCCTGCGGCGTATCGAATCGGCAGGTGCGACGGTACTTGTTCCCTCGCACGGCAGCATCATCCGCGACCCCAGAGGCGCAATAGACCTGCTGGAAGCCCGCTTGCAAGCGGTTTACGAAAACTACCTCTCCACCTCCGCATTGTGGCACTACTTCCCAGACCTGCTGCGCGGGCAGTCGGCGACCGCACACCCCGTCGCCGTAGCCTCTTCTCTGCCTACTCCGCCCTTTTTGCGCCATGTGGGAACCAGCTGGATGGTACAGAGCGCGAGTGGTCGCCTGTTGGTGATGGACTGTGGTAGCGAGGAGGTGATTCACCAGATTGAGGGGTGGCTGGATTCGGGTGAGATAGAGGCAGTGGACGCCCTCTGGATAACTCACTATCACGACGACCACGTAGATGCTATCCCGCAGTTTCGTCAGCGTTTCGGCTGTCCGGTTATCGCCGAAGGGGCGGTAGCACAGGTAGTATCCAACCCCGACTCCTGGCGACTGCCATGCCTTTCCCCCTGGGCTATCCCCGTGGATCGCGTGGTAAAGCATGGCGAGAGGTGGCAGTGGCAGGAGTTCACTCTCACCGCCTACCATTTCCCCGGGCAGAGTCTATACCATAGCGGTTTGCTTGTGGAAGGGCGTGGGCTGCGCCTCTTCTTTTGCGGCGATTCGCTGACCCCAACCGGCCTGGACGACTATTGCGCTTTTAACCGCAACCTGCTGGGCGAAGGCGTGGGCTACGATTTCTGCCTGCAACTGCTGGAGCAGCTGCAGCCGGACATGCTCCTCAACTGCCATGTGGACGCGCCCTTCGCACCTTCTTCTGCCGACCTGAAGAAGTGGCGCGAGACGTTGCGAGAGCGCGTGACCTTGTTGAAGCAACTTCTTCCTTATGAAGACCCGAACGATGGTCTGGACCCGTATCGCACGCGCCGGTAGAATGTTCATTAACACCATCCGCTCTGATAAGCGCTGGGGACAGGGACGCCCCATCGCGCCGATGGTGCCCTGGCACCATTACGCCCAGATGAGCGATGGAGACCTGAAGGCTATTTTTACCCCTTGCAGCCGCTCCCCGTTGAGAACGAAGTGCCGGAGTGGATATCGCCTATCCCCTGAATAAAGCACAAAGCCCCACTGCTTGCGCAGTGGGGCAACCTACTACCACCGGTTTAAGGCAGATTCGCCAGGTTCTCTGGCAGCTCCTGGATTACCCAGTTTCTCAGCTTGGTAGAGAACTTCCGGTTGTATCGTGCATGTCCGTCCACATACACCGCATTGAAGCCATCGTTGTGCCGGTATGCAACACCTTGACCCGGCGTGCGAGCGAGGTCGGTCAACACATCCGCCCACGTCTCGATCCAGCCGTCGCGGGTGTCCATGATAGCAATTACTTCAGCAGGTCGCGCTACAGCCGCTAACGATGTGCCACGCCGAATGCCCCAGTATTGCCAGTTGCTGGTAAAGCACTGAAAGCCCGGAAGGCTGCTCAAACCGTTGGTACCGTCGATGTAGCACAGAACCACATTCCAGCTGTAGCTAGAGTAATAAATACCCTCACCACATTGAGTGCCGGGCACATCAGCGATGGTAGGGTCGAAAAAGGCGGCTCTTACCCGTTCGGACGGACAGTTCTTCAGCTGGCGGTTCTTTATATACGGCTCAATCATGTCCAGCCACCAGCGATGACCAATGCAGTTGCCGGGGTCACCCTGCAGATGGGTACTGCCGCCTCCAAACAGCTCGTCGTAGTCTTGCACATACATCGCCACTGCGATGCCAAGCTGTTTCAGGTTGGACAGACAAGACGCCTGACGTGCTTTCTCCCGTGCCTGTGCGAAAACAGGGAACAGGATTGCCGCTAGTATCGCGATAATCGCGATAACTACTAGCAGCTCAATCAACGTGAATGCACGCTGTTTCATGTGAGTACCTCCTTTGCCTTTTAGTTTTTGATATGGTGTTTGGTTGTATGTTACTGCACCGGCATAGGTGGTGCGGTAACGCGCGGTTGAACAACCTCTTTTGGCTGCGAGCTTCTCCAGTAAAACACCGCTACCACAGCCAAAATGACAACAATCACGATCACTACTAGTGCTGGTGATACCTCTTTGCGCATGTTAGACCTCCATCCCCAACGCTCATTCAATGTTGTTTACCAAGTATACCACAAACGTACAAATTTGTCAAGGCACCGTGAGGCTGTTCGAAAAATCATGGGAGCCACAACCCAAACAAAGACCCCTGCACCACCTACCTGCACCAAACCCACCAAGTTCCACAACACCCACATCCCCCACACCCGACTACGAGCCCCCCGCGACGAACGAGAACCCACATAACTCCCATAGGCACCCTTCACGCTCCCAAACACCTGGGCA
>CALJAP010000191.1 GCA_938027655.1 uncultured bacterium
GAGCAGCGGGAACGCCTGCTCACCGCCTTTGAGCGGATGGCGAGCCGCGAGGTGCGCAGCATCTTCGAGGAGCTGGGCTTGCCCAAGCCCAATCGCGACTTCAGCAACATCGACCCCGACGCCGTCTCGCTGGACAGGGTATTGCCCGACCGCCGCGCGCTGGACGCCGTGGTGTTCGAGGTGTTGGGGCTGAATGAACAGGAACAGTTGGCGGTCTATCGCGCGGTGGTGGAGCTGGTGAAGAGCCGTTTGGTGAAGGCGCGGAGTGTGTGAAGGGATTTCGGCGGTTGCCCGTGCACCCCTTCTGCAGGGGGCTTACCCGGGTTCCGTGTATCTGTCATAGGGCGAGCCGACATCATCCCTGCTACCCTTGCAAAGCCCCGTCGGGTCACGTTATACTGATACTACTGTAACCGTCTGGGAGGGGTTGGCACGCATGGAGGAAAAGTATCAACCACAACAGATAGAGCCAAAATGGCAGAAACGCTGGCAGGAAGCGCAGCTGTTTCGCGCGGAGGATTTCAGCCCGAAGCCGAAGCTATACGCCCTGGACTTCTTCCCCTATCCTTCGGGCGATGGGCTATCGGTCGGGCACTGTCGTAACTATATCCCCACCGACGCCTTCTGCCGCTATAAGCACATGAAGGGCTTCAACGTGTTGCACCCGATGGGGTGGGATGCGTTCGGTCTGCCTGCCGAAAACGAAGCCATCCGCAAACGCTCACACCCCAGCAAGACGGTGCCCCGTTACATCGCCAACTACAAGCGGCAGATGAACATGATTGGTATCTCCTACGACTGGAGCCGCGAGATTAACTCCAGCTCGCCGGATTACTATAAGTGGACGCAGTGGTTCTTCCTGTTGCTGTACAAACGCGGACTGGCGTATCGCTCCACCGCCCCCGCCAACTGGTGCCCATCCTGCAAGACGGTGCTGGCGAACGAGGAGGTGGAGGGCGGCGCGTGCTGGCGATGTGGGAGCATTGTGGAGAAGCGTGACCTGCCCCAGTGGTTCTTCAAGATTACCGACTACGCGGAGCGGCTGCTAAACGACCTGGAGCTCATCAACTGGCCCGAAGGCATCAAGATGATGCAGCGCAACTGGATCGGGCGCAGTGAGGGAGTGGAGTTCGAGATGCAGGTTGCCACCCCAGAGGGCAAGCCGTCAGGCAAATCCTTCAGCGTGTTCACCACGCGCGTGGACACCACCTTTGGCATGTCCTTCGCGGTGCTGGCGCCCGAGCATCCGCTGGTGCGCGAAATCACCACGCCCGACCGCCGTGAAGAGGTGGAGGCATACGTCGCCCGCAGCCAGCGCGAGACCGAAATCGAACGCCTCTCTACCGAGCGCGTGCGTGACGGCGTGTTCACCGGTGCATACGCCATCAACCCCGTCAACGGACAGCTGGTGCCCATCTTCATCGCCGACTACGTATTGATGGGCTACGGCACGGGCGCGATTATGGCGGTTCCCGCGCATGACGAGCGCGACTTCGACTTCGCCAAACGCTACGGATTGCCCATCCCTGTGGTAATTGCCCCTCCCGGCTGGAACGGCGAACCGCTGGAGCAGGCGTATACCGGCGAAGGCACGATGGTCAACAGCGGTGAGTTCAGCGGATTGCCCAGCGAAGGGGGCAAGCGGCGCATCGCCGACTGGATGGAGGCGCGAGGCATCGGCAAGCGGCGGGTGAACTACCGCCTGCGTGACTGGCTCATCAGCCGACAGCGATACTGGGGCGCACCGATACCCATTGTGCACTGCCCGAACTGCGGTGAGGTTCCCGTCCCCGAAGAGCAGCTGCCCGTGCTGTTGCCCCAGGTAGAGCACTACGAGCCGACGGGCACGGGCAAATCGCCGTTGGCGAACATTCCGGAGTTCGTGAACACCACCTGCCCGCAGTGCGGCGGACCTGCCGAGCGGGAGACAGATACGATGGGCGGCTTTGCGTGCTCCTCATGGTACTTCCTGCGATTCGCCAGCCCCCACGAGACCGACCGCCCCTTCCACCCCGATGCGGTGCGCTACTGGCTGCCGGTGGATGTGTACGTCGGCGGAGCGGAGCATGCGGTGATGCATCTGCTGTACGCTCGCTTCTGGGTGAAGGTGATGTACGATGCGGGGCTGGTGCACTTTGTGGAGCCGTTCCTCACCCTGCGCAACCAGGGCATGGTGCTGGCTCCCGACCCCGATAACCCCGACGTGATGGTGAAGATGTCCAAATCGAAGGGCAACGTGGTCACGCCCGACGCGGTGGTAGAGAAACACGGCGCGGACACCCTGCGCCTGTACGAGCTGTTCGTCGCCCCCTTCGATCAGGCGATTGAGTGGCGCGAGGAAGGCGTGAGCGGAGCCAACCGCTTCCTGCACCGCGTGTGGCGACTGGTGCTGGACGCCATTCCCCACTATCACCACGATTGGAAGGGGAGACTACAGGCAGCGAACCTGAGCGCGGACGAACGCAAACTGCGCCGTAAAACGCACCAGACCATCAAGAAGGTGGGCGAGGACATCGAGGACTTCCGCTTCAATACCGCTGTCGCGGCGATTATGGAGTGGGTGAACCTGATGTACGAGCTGAAGGACACGCTGATAGCATCACCTGCCTTCAGCGAGGCAATCCATTCGCTGATATTAGTGTTGGCGCCGTTCACCCCGCATATCGCCGACGAGCTGTGGCAGCGACTGGGCTATGAAGGTTTCACTTACAACCAGCCCTACCCCGACTACGACGAGGCGGTTGCCGCAGTGGAAGAGCTGAACATCGTGGTACAGGTGAACGGGAAGCTGCGCGACCTGCTGGTGGTTCCGGTGGATACGCCACAGGAGGAACTGGAACGGCTTGCGCTCGCCAGCCCGAAAGTGCAACAGTTCACCAACGGCAAGACAGTGAAGAAAGTGATTGTGGTGCCGGGCAAGCTGGTGAACGTCGTGGTGGGATAAGGATGGTGGCTCAGTGCTATTCCCGAAGGACACGGATAGGCACGGTTGAAACGGATTGGCGCGGATGCAGGGTTAGACCTTGAGATACCGCCGGATGTAGTTTCGTTGTCGGTAGTCTGCTACCAGCTGGGGGTCTATCGGGTAGTTGCCGTATTTACGCGCTGCTTCCACCATCGCCAGATAGTTTTCGGGCTTGACGGCGGGATGGATGGAGTTGCTTGACGCCAGAATATGCCCTCCGCCCGGTGAGGCTTTGGCGATGGTCTCCTTCACCGCTTCCTCCACCTCCTCACGTGTGCCTTGCGTCAGCACCATCGAACAGTCCACATTGCCTATCACCGCGATGCGATCGCCGTAGCGCGCCTTCACCTCGCCGATGTCCATGCCCGCCAGCGGCTCAATGGGGTCTATCGCGTCGATGCCCGCCTCCACCATCCACTCCATGATAGACCAGATGTTGCCGTCGGTATGTTTGATATAGGGTACACCCATCTCGTGCGCGGCGTCGATGCTGCGTTTCAGGTAGGGCAGGATAAACTCGCGAAAGTGCGCGGGGCTCATGATTAGACCGTGTGCGGTAGCGTAATCATCACCGGATACCACAGCGTCAGCCCCTTCGCGAATAGCATGGCGCATCAGTCGTATCTTGTAATCGGTCACCAGCTCCGCCAGCATATGAGCCAGCTCGGGGTCATCCAGATAGTCTACCAGCAGGTTTTGCATGCCTCCACGCAGGTAGTGCGGAAACTCGAAGCCGTCGTGTGTCAGGAAGACAATGGCTTTACGCCCTTTGAATCGCTTGACCGCCTCGCGCAGGGAGCGCAGTCGGTGCGGGGCGTCGGGGTTAGGCGGGGTGTAGTGCTTGAGGTGCTCACGTGAGTGGATGGGTCCCTCGATGGGATAAGGGATGCCGAACTCAGTGATACCCCAGATAATGCCCCACTCATCGCGCACGACCTGCTGTGTGCCTTCCACCAGAGTGCGTCCTCGCCAGACAACCTCCGATTGCTGAGCGGAGCCAAGTAGCTGCATCTGCATATCCTCGAAGATGGTGATGCCGTCCAGATGGTCCATCTCGGCGAGGTCTTCCAGCGATTTGGCGCCCATCGCGGAAAGGGTCGGCTCGTTGACAATCAGTTCCCACAGGGGAACCCTGTCGGGTTCCCCACGGCGCAGCAGGGCGGTCATAAACCGCTCGTATCCGGTCATCGTTCTCTCCTCAGCTGTTCATGGTGTATCAAGTCTTCGGGTGGACGACGGGGACGCGGCGCAGGGTGTTCAGCCGGATAGGCGATAGGCAATATCGCCGCTGGTTGTAGCGGCGGCTGTGCGCCAACAATCTTCGCCACCGCCTCATCGTCGAACGCGCCGATCCAGCAGCTGCTCAGTCCCAGCGCAGCCGCAGCGAGGTGTGCAACTGTGCAGGCGATGGTCGCGTCCTGCATACAGTAGAGATGCTCTCCTCGCCTGCCGTAAGTGCTGCTGTTGCGCAGAGGGTTGGCAATAAACACCAGCACCACCGGCGCATCCTCGATAAAGGTCTGGTCGTGCGAGGCACGGGCGAGCTGGCGAATGCGCTCGCGGTCACGCACCAGCACCACCTCATACGCCTGCAGGTTGCCCGCCGAGGGCGCGCTGTTGATTGCCTCCAGAATCTGTTGCAGTTTCTCTTCCTCGACCGGTCTGCGTTCGTAGGCGCGTACAGAGCGCCGCTGCTTCAATACCTCAAAGAACTCCATCGCTCTGCCCTCCTCTAAGTGTAGCGTCCATACTCTCTGCCCGTTTCGTACATTGCCCACAGGTTTTCCAACGGTGTGCCGGGAGCGAGGTTGTTGCCCTCGCGCAGAATGAACTTGCCTCCCTCCATCACCCCACTTCGCAAGATACGAATGGTCTCTTCACGCACCTGCTCCGGCGTGCCGTGATGGAGCAGAGGAACCGCCGGACCACCCAGCAGTTCGACGTCAGGACCGAGGTCACGCCGCGCTTTGCCGAGGTCTATCGGGAAGCCGGTATCGATACTGCGCACGTTCAGCCTGTCGCGCAGAAACACCAGATGCCTCTGCACATCGCCGCACAGGTGGATGCCTACCGGCTGCGAGGGGTCCTGCATCAGTTCCTCTTTCAACCGCTGGTGAAAAGGAAAAACCATCTGCTCATACATGCGGGTACTCAACAGTTCGATACTGTCATCGGCGAAGCCCCAGCCGCCGGGCGTTTTCTCGGGTTGCCCCAGATGGCGGCGATATGCCTTGATGCGCGTGATAATGGCGGTGGTGACGAAGTCCAGTAGCTGCAAGGCGTAATCGGGGTCTTCGATCAGGTCTGTGGCGAACTGTGACGCTCCGCGCAGGTTACAGCATATCGTCATCGGGCCATCCGTGCCCAAGCCAGTTGGACTGACCGAAGCGATAGGCTTACCGTACATCGTCCAGCCTTCTTCCTGCCTGCGCTTCATGTGTTCGTAGAACTCCCAGTTGCGCGCCATCAGCCCGCCGGTGAACGGGTCGGGAATACCCCGGTCAAATAGCAAGTTTTTTCGGTCACCTACAAGGAGCGGTTCTACATCCGGCACTTGGTCGGGGTAATAGCGCACATGACATCCCAGCCACCCGGCTTCGTATACGTTCTGGAAGTCGACGACCACATCCCAGCCCCTCTCCGGCATCCCCATTTCGGTATCTTGAGGTACATGATGACGCACCCAAAAGGCATGTTCAATCTGACGTTCCAGCATGACCTGCGGGTCCTCGAAGTAATCCTTGAAGGTATACCCCCTCGGATTGGCTTCTGGCATCCACATGGTCAGGCGGGGGTTAATGCCCCAGATAATCGGCACACGGAGGGGTTTGCCTGCCCGATACGCTTCCCAAACCTGCTTGACCTCCGCGTTATGCGCTTCGAAATCGACATGTCTGGACACGGTGGTTCTCTCCCTCTATTAGCGGTTTGACCGTCAACCCTACGGAACGCATCTCTTCGCTTGGCGCAGGCTAAGGGCTGCTCCGCTTGGCGCAGGCTAAGCTGCTTCGCTTGGCGCAGGCTAAAGCCTGCGGCTACATCTAGCTATTAGATACTAAAGCCTGCGGCTACTGTAGCTATTAGATGCCCGGTCTGCATTTGCCTGCAATCCTGTGCAGAAAAGGTTACGGGAAGAAAGATGTCGTAAGTGAGATAGGAATCTCGCCGCCTCCCGTAACCTCTGGCGCGGATAGTGCGTCTTATCTGTGCATGATATCCGCATAGTGCGTGAAGCGGGAGAGCGTCGTTGGCAAACTCAGGAGCGATAGCGTTGCCGCACTCATCCGGTACGGTGAACACAGCCGATGCCGACCGCCAGGCGATAGAGCGGTTTCTGGCGGGCGACGCCAGTGCGTTCGAGGAACTATACCATCGGTATCAGCCCTATGTGTACAATGTGGTGAACGGCATCGTGCAAAACGCCGATGACGCGCGGGATGTCACGCAGGATGTTTTTCTGCACGTGTATGATTCGCTGTCGCGTTTTCGGGGAGGCTCCACGTTCTCTACCTGGCTGTATCGGGTAGCGGTGAACGCTGCGATTACCCATGTACGCAAGGAGAGACGCCATCCGCAGATACCGCTAGATGCGCTACGCGAGTTTCGCGCTGACATCGACGCCGAGCCGGAGCAACAAGCGACCCGTGCGGAGACTCAACGGGCAGTGCAAGAAATGCTCGCCCAACTCCCCGAACAACAGCGGGCAGTACTGGTGCTGCGCTATTTTCAAGAGCTATCGCTGGAGGAAATAGCAGAGGTGATGAACTGTTCGGTGGCAGCGGTGAAGGTACGCCTGCACCGCGCCCGCAACAGCTTTCGCCGCCTGTTCGAAAAGCGACATTCCCAAGAGGACGGCGAGACAGCATGAGGTGTGCACTGATTCGCTGGTGGATGGAAGAGTATATCGACGGCACGCTGACAGGCAAGCGTCTGCAGTGGGTAAGAGAACACCTGCAGGGGTGCCGCGCGTGCGCGCAGGAGCTGCAGTGGCGTCGCTCACTGCATGAGGCGATGAAACCGGAACTGCTGCCTGCACCACCGCAGGAGATGTGGCAGGATTTCCAGCGCAGGCTCGCCGAGCGTGCTCAGCCTGCCCGCACGCCACGTGTTGGCTGGTGGCAATTGGGCACAGCGACGGCGGCCGTGGTGTGCGCGCTGGCGATTGGTGTGGTGTGGTGGAGTGAGCGTACCCCCCCTCCGGAGATAGTAAAGCCGGTAGAACTGCCGGGTGGACAGCAGTTCGCCTCCGGCAAGCAGCAGCAAGGGGTGCCCGCAGCCGGTAGAGCAGGCTCCCCGGTATCTCCGTCTTCCTTGCCAACGCGCTCGCCCGTCGTCAAGCCGGTGAGTGCGGCAAAAGCACCGTCGGTCAGGCGACCTGAACGGCCGCCCTCGCCTGTGCGGATGGACGTGCGACCAGCACCCCAGGCATTCGCCAGCCTGGCGTATGCGGAGGTGCGCAACGAGCAGGGCGAGCTGGTCAGCAGAGTGCTTCTGCAGACAACCTACGACCAGAACGGACAACCCAGAGCGGTACACATAGAGTACGACACCCCAGCAGTCGTGGAGGTAGAGAGCAATGATCAACCGATGGATCGTTCTGATACTCACAGCGATACTCGCGGTTCCGCTGACAGCCCAACCCCGACAGCCGGTACCCGTCCGGGCTTATCAGATTGAAGCGGTCAATCGCGACGTGCGCGAGGTACTGGACGACCTGTTCCAGAAAGCGGGCAAGCAGTACGTCATCGAGCCGGGTGTGCAAGGGAATGTCTCCTTGCGCATTGCTACCGACTCGTTTCAAGAAGCGTTAAACCGCGTGTTACAAAGTGCAGGGCTTATTTGCCAGGTTGAGCGGTCTCAGGCTCCGCAGGGGCGCCTGGTAGAGACCTACGTTGTCAGGGCGCGTCCGATGGCAATCCCGTTGGCGATGCAGACACCGGTCGATATTCTGTCGCGACCGGTGAACATGGTGGCAAGTACCAAACTGCGCAATGTGCTGACCATGCTCTCCCGGCAAACCGGGGTGCCCATTGTGGCGGCAAGCGAAGTTCCCGATCTGGAAGTGACACGGCTGGTATTGAACAATGTGACACTGGGCTATGCGCTCAATGTCATTGCGCAAGCGACCCAGACGCAATATCAATTTCAGCCCGATGGTTCGATACTGCTGGTGCCCGCCCCGCAGATACAGGTGAAAACCGC
>CALJAP010000192.1 GCA_938027655.1 uncultured bacterium
TTCTGTTCGTATTTGTCCATTCAAAACAATCCATGCAGTTTGTTGCCATCACTGTAGCCGCAGGCTTTAGCCTGCGTGCGCTTTGGGAATAACAGAGATTAACCTCTCCCCCAACGTGCGCAACTGTAGCCGCAGGCTTTAGCCTGCGTGCGAGCCTGAAGGTCGCGGCTACATTGGGAATGACAGAGATTAAACCTCTCCCCCAGCGTGCGCAACCTGAAGGTTGCGGCTACATTGACGCGAAGGTTCCCGGTACTGGACTGTTTGCCTTCCACCCAACAATCACGTGTGGCAAACCATTAGCCTACGTGCTCTTTCAGCCAGCGATAGCACTTCGCGTAGCCGACACCGCCAGCGGCTTCGCTCCCCTCATATTCCGCACAGTAGACGCCGCTGTAACCAGCGCGTTGCAGGCACTCCAGCGCGTGCAGAAGGTCTATCTCGCCGTCGCCCAGCGCAGCGCCGCGGTACTCCGCGAGACTGCCGAAGCCATCTTTAAAGTGCGTGTGCTTGGCGTATGGAGCCATCAGCTCGTAGACCCGTTTACAGACCTGCAGGTCGTGCCCGTACCAGCGGTAGTTCATGGTGTCCAGATTGGTACCGATGAGCGGGTGGTTCAGCCTCTGCAGCAGAGCCAGCAGAATGGTGTAATCGTTGGTGATGTAGCCGTGGTTATCGATAGCCAGTGCGACGCCCATCTCGTCCACGAAGTCAAGGCATCGCCGGAAGCACTCTGTCAGTGCGTCCAGCCACTTCTGACGCGGGACGCTCTCTTTGGGTGCACCGCCCTCACTGCGCACCACCGCCTCCTCATGCAGGATGCGGGTGAGCCCACAGATTCGTTTCATGCGCTCTACCTGATAGCGGATGGCTTCCTCATCGGTCTGCAGGAAATCGTTGCCCGCCGCCAGCGCGGAAACCGTCAGCCCGTACGATTCCACCAGCTTGCGCACCCGCTCGGCGTTGGCTTCAGGGTTATCGGTATCCGGCGTCCACACGTCGCCGATTTGCAACTCCACATACTGGTAGCCCGTCTCCGCCGCGAACCGCAGGAACTCCTCGAACGAAAAGCCGGGCCAGTTATAGTGGATCACGCCGATTTTTGCCACTTTTTCTCCTCCTGATAATGGGTTTACTGTTTCGCTTCCACTCCCTGCGCCTCCTGTTTGCGCTGTTCGAACATCTTCTTGTAATCTTCCAGCGAGATGTAGCGCGAGGGGTCCTGGAACTTCGTTCTGTCTGCTACTACAATGTCCAGCCCCGAGTTCACAAAGCCCTTCTCATCCGCTTGCGGAATGCCCTTGCCCTGTGCGAGGTTATACAGCATCTCCACACTCTTGGCTCCCCAGTCGAACACCTTCTGCCCGATGCATACCTGCACGTAGCCCTTCTCAATCCATGTCCACGGGTTGCCTTCCAGCGGGTCTACCGCAACCACTTTCGTAACGCCCGGCTTAATGCCGCTCAGCCCGGTTTTGGTAAACAGGGGCCATCCACCCACCATCGCCCAGCCGGCGAGGTCGGGGTGTTGCTGCATTACGCTGTTGATGAGCGATTCGGCGCGTGTGGCGTCGTCGTTGCAGTAGACGGTGGTCACAATGCGAATATCCGGGTAGGCTTTGAGAGACTCCTGCACGCCCTGAATGCGCGTGGTCAGGTTCTGTGCGCCCTGCACGCCCGACAGGATAGCCACCTTTCCCTTGCCGCCGATCAGCTTTGCCAGTTCTTCGCCGATGGTCTTGCCCGCTTCGTAGTCATCCATTCCGAAAAACGCCTGGCGTTTGCTCTTCGGCGAGTCACTATCCCAGGTCACTACCGGAATGCCCTGCTCTACCGCCTTATCGATCACGCGGCGCATGATTTCGGCGTTCACGCAGGAAACGGCGATACCGTCCACCTTCTGGCGTACGTAGGTCTCAAAGATTTGTGCCTGCTTGGCTTCGTCGTTCGTCTCCGGCGCGTTCCAGTAGACCTCCACGTTGCCCAGTTTGGCGGCGGCACCCAGCGCGCCCATCTTGGCGTAGTTGAACACGGGATTATCCAGTTGCTTGGGGATGACCGCAAACCGGAAGGTTCGCTGTGGCGTGCCGCTTTGCGAGGGCGTTGGTGGAGCCGTACCTTTACGGGAGCACCCCGCCAATGCCACAGCTACAATGAGTGCAAGCACGTACCAGCGCATCTAACACGCCTCCCTTCACATTAGTCAAAGAGCTATTGTACATTTTGCCCATCGCCCACAGGCTTCCTGCGAGGTTCGGGAGTATCTTCACGCTTCCTTAAAGGAATCTTGGTATTTAACAGAAAAAAATAAGCAGGAAACGGCGAAAGGGGCTTGCAATTTGGAAAAGTGTCGTGTTAGAATAAAATTACGTTTCCAGCCATATTGCGGTAGTGGTTCCCTGTAAGAGGATAACAAGTTGCGGTGAGACCTACGTGAAGGAGGGGTTGGGTTGTCCCACCGGCCAGCGGGCGAACCGACAGCCGCCAAAGGCACTATTGGGCAGGTACCTGCCGAGCAGGTTGAGAGGGTCATTTGCCAACTGCGCGATGTCCTGTCAGCCCGTGTCGTGGCAGATCGGAACGGAGCGATACAGGAGATACACGTGCTGGTCTCTTCGAGCCGTTCACCCAAACAGGTGGTACGCGATATTGAATCGGCACTGGTGGCATCCCACGGGATTGTTGTAGATCACCGCAAGATTAGCATCGCCCAGATGCAGGGTGTCCTGCTGCGCTCTCTGCGAAATCGTCTCCGGATTGCCGATGTAGAACTGACCGTCAACGGTACAAAGGCGGAAGCCTCTGTACACTTACAACGAGGCTCCGAAACATTCATCGGAAAGGCGTCTGGGCAAGGAAGCCTGTCTAATCAGGTGCGTTTGATTGCTAACGCCACGGTGCGTGCTGTCGAACAAGCCTGTAACATGCCGGACCAGATTGCTGTGGAAGACATCAATCCCAACGTGACGGTAGCGGGCAGGCAGATTGTGGTTGCCGTCGTCAACATGCTTTCACAGTACGGCGAGGATGTTCTC
>CALJAP010000193.1 GCA_938027655.1 uncultured bacterium
CGCCGGGGAAGGAGAGCCGTTTGCTCAGCCCCATCCACCACGTGTCGCCCAACCACAAGAAGGGCGTGCCGTCGCGATGCTGCAGGTAACGCCCGTTCGCCGAGACCTGCAAGCCGCCACACCGAATCAAGGGATGACTTCCCTCGTATGGCATGACCGAGAGCGTTCCCTCCACCCCATGCAGCGAAGGGTTACCCCTGTCGGTGCATGCCGTGTACCAGCGGTACTGCCCTGCCTGCGAGGGCGCAAAGCGCACCCGCCACTCCTGTTCTCCTGCCCAGAAGGCGGGTATCCGTTGCTCGCTGCCGTCCGGGGCAGTGAAGAGGACGTCCAGTTCCACCTCGTTGAACGGGTCGGGGTAAGAACGTGAGGAGACGAAGCCCCACTCTACGGGGCAGTTTACCTGTGCCGAATAGTGCATAGGACACCTCCTGCTTGCTAGCCTCTGATGCCGTCCACCAGGCATCGCACATACCAGATTTGCCCGGCATGATAGATGTCATGTTCGATAGCGAGCAGGAAAATCTCCTCTGCGCTCAACCTCTTGCCGTGATAATACGGCACTTTCTGCGTCAGCCGGTCATCGGTGAGGGTGCGAAGAGTTGCCAGCAGTTGTTCATGTCCCGCATCCGCGAGGCGGAGGGCGGCTGCGAGGTTTCCACCATCTTGCTCAAATCGCTCCTGAATCTGTTGCCAGGTGAGCGTACCATCCCCGAACGCCACATTGTGCAGGGCGTGCTTGTCACCGGCGGCGTGGAAAGCGATTTCAAGGATGGAACCGTGCATCCACGCGAAGCCCTTATAGTGCGAAGGGCGCCACCGCGCCATCTCCTCGTCCACTCCGTCCAGTGCACGACGCAGAGAGTGGTAACGACTGCCGCGATACGCGCGTTCCAGCAACTCGGCAAGCATTTCCACTCGGCTCATGACAACACTCCCCCATACACCTCAGCCAGACGGAGCGTACACCCGATGGACGACAGATACACCTCCCCGTCCAGCCCATGCGTCAGGGTGAGTAGCCACCGGTTGTCCGGCTGACGGGCGTAATGCTCGATGCGCGGTTCCCTCTGAGACACCAGCAGGTAGTCGCGCAGGGAGGGTATCTGGATATACTGCAGGAACTTCTCACCGCGGTCGCGCGTTTCAGTCGACTCGGAAAGCACCTCGATAATCAGCGTCGGGTTCAGCAGCACATCCTGTTGTTCATCGCGAAACTGAGGCTCTCCACACACTACCGTCAGGTCGGGGTAGGCGAACATCTCCTGCCCTGGTGTTTGCACCTTCAGGTCGCTGGCGTATCCCCGGCAGGGCGTACTACGCAGTTGCGTATGCAGTATCCCTGCCAGATTGAAGACAATCTGATTATGTGCGGGGCTCGCCCCTGCGAACGCAAAGACCTCTCCGTGCAGATATTCTCGCTTGACCGACGAGGTGCGCTCTTCTTGCAGGTACTCTTCGGGGGTAAGATTCCCCCTGTATGCATGAGGCGCTGCCATAACTACAACGTCTCCCCAAGCAAGATACCCCACTCGTCCGCAACATCCAGCAAAGCCTGTTTCGAGGGCAGATTCACCCGTGCCTCCATCGCTATCCCTCCTTCCCGTTCAGGCGTGTTTCTGCCGGAAGTGCTCCATGAACTGGACCAGCGTGCGCACGCCTTCGATGGGCATGGCGTTGTAGATACTGGCGCGGATGCCGCCCACCGAGCGGTGTCCCTTCAGCTCGTGTAGCCCCGCCTCTTTCGCCTGCTTGACGAACTCCGCTTCCAGCTCCTCGCTGGGCAGACGCCAAGTGACGTTCATCAGCGAGCGGCTATCGGCTTGCGCGTGCCCGCGATAGAACCCTTCGCTGCGGTCGATGGCGTCGTATAGCATCTGCGCTTTTTGTCGGTTGATGGCGTGCATCTGCTCCAGACCGCCGATGTTCTCCAGCAGCCAGCGCGTCACCAGCATCACGATATATACCGCAAACACCGGCGGTGTGTTGTATAGTGACCGATGCTCCGCATGTACCTTGTAGTTGAGCATGGTAGGAAGGTTGTCCGGCACTTGCTCCAGCAGGTCCTGTCGGATGATGACGATGGTCACCCCTGCCGGTCCGACGTTCTTCTGTGCGCCGGCGTAAATCAGCCCGTAGCGTTTGACCTCGATCGGGCGCGACAGGAAGTCCGAAGAGGCGTCGCACACCAGCGGCACGTCACCGGTTTCGGGTTCTGTGGCGAACTGGACGCCCTGTATCGTCTCGTTGGAGGTGAAGTGCACGTAAACGGCGCGAGGGTCTATTTGCACTTCGCCCGGTTGGGGCACACGGCTGTATCCATCACCTTTTCCATCCCAGACCACGCGCACATCGCCCTCACGCTGTGCCTCCGCTAGCGCACGCTTCGCCCACGAACCGGTCACGATGTAATCGGCGGAACGCCCCGGGCCACGCAAGAAGCTCATGGGAACCTGCGAGAACTGCAGGCTGGCTCCTCCCTGCAGGAACAGAACATGATACTCCTCCGGCAGGTTCAGGAGCCGACGGATATTCTCCTCCGCCTGCGCGATAATTTGCTCAAAGGTCTTCGAGCGGTGGCTGATTTCCAGGACGGACGCGCCCACCCCGGGCAGCGCGAGAAGGTTCTGCTGTACCTCCTGCAGCACCGGCAGCGGCAAGGTGGCAGGACCCGGTGAAAAGTTGAACACTCGTTCGGTCATTACGGATACCTCACACCAGTTATTCAGCATAATGGTACCAAATCCACCGCACTTTTTGCACGACTACTCCACCCACAGCCTG
>CALJAP010000194.1 GCA_938027655.1 uncultured bacterium
TTCACCACGTTAGCGCCCACGCGCACGCTCACATCGGTCGCAGGGTTGTCGAACTGCGCCTGAGCCTGCTGCGCTGCGAAAACGCCAAAGGTCAGCGCCAGAGCAAACAGCGCTGCGAAACGAGTCAAGCCTTTCACTCACGCTCCTTCTTTTGTCGAATTCACGACGAGGGCAGCAGTGTTCCCTGTTGCCTGCTGCCTCGTCAGCATTATACGTCTTCGCCGTGCCTTTGTCAAATCTCCTGCTGTTGCTATCAAGCCCCTCTCTTGCCACTCGAACCTGTGTCGACGCAAAAGCGGGTACCGACCGGATGCATATCAGGACATCGACATGGCGGGCACACATGGCTGAGCACGAAGAGGTTTTACCACATCCACGTCGAATGTGCACTGTGTACTACACCAACCGACTTTACCAGACGCGCGATGAGCATATCCGATAAGCACGTTATCATCGGCACGGCGGGACACGTGGACCACGGCAAGTCCACGCTGATTACCGCCCTTACCGGAACCAACCCCGACCGCCTGAAGGAAGAGCAGGAGCGCGGGATGACCATTGACCTCGGCTTCGCCGCGCTGGCTCTGCCCGGCGGTCAAACGGTGGGCATTGTGGATGTGCCCGGGCACGAGCGGTTCCTGAAGAACATGCTGGCAGGCGCGGGCGGGGTGGATGTGGTGCTTCTGGTTATCGCCGCCGACGAGGGCATCATGCCCCAGACGCGCGAACACCTGGACATCCTGCGCCTGCTGGACGTGAAGGCGGGTGTGGTCGCGCTTACTAAGTGCGACCTGGTGGATGCGGAGTGGCTGCAGCTGGTAACCGACGAGGTGCGCGCGTTTCTGCAGGATACGCCGCTGCGGCACGCGCCGGTGATTGCGGTGTCAGCGGTGACGGGGCAGGGGCTACAGGAACTGCTGAACGCTTTGCAGGATGCAGTGGCGCGCGTGCCCGTCCGCGAGGTGAACGCTCCCTTCCGCCTGCCCATTGACCGCGTGTTCACCCTGGCGGGGGCAGGTACGGTGGTGACGGGCACGCTGGTCAGCGGACGGGTGCGCGTGGGTGATGCGATAGAGATACTGCCTCCCGGCTTGCACTCACGGGCGAGGCAGATACAGGTGCATGGGCGCAGGGTAGAGGAAGCGGTGGCCGGCAGTCGTGTTGCCATCAACCTGCCCGGCGTGGAGAAGGAACAGCTGGAGCGCGGGATGGTGTGTGCGCCGCCGGGCGTGTTCCAGCCCACGCAGGCGTTCGATGCCCAGCTGAGCCTGCTCCCGAATGCGGCCAAAGGGTTAGCACACCGAGCGCGGATACGGTTGTACCTGGGCACGGCGGAGGTCATCGGGCGAGTTTCTCTGCTGGACCGCGAGCGACTGGAACCGGGGCAACAGGGCTTCGTGCAGCTGCGTCTGGAAAAGCCTCTTGTCGCCGCACGGGGCGACCGCTTTGTTATCCGCACCTACTCGCCCATGTTCACCGTCGGCGGCGGAACCGTGCTGGAGCCGCATGCGCCCCGGCACAAGCGATTTGACTCCGCCGTTATCGAACGCCTGCAGTCGCTGTTAGGAGGCGACCCGGAGGAAAGGGTGCTGGCGATTTTAGCGCAATCACCGGCGGGGATGGACGCAGCCGAAGTGGCTCGCCGCGCCGAGATGGAATTGCCGGGCGTACTCGCTAGCCTGAGCAGGCTGGAAGCGCAACAGCGGGTGGTGCATGTGGGGGAGGTCTGGTTCGCCCGAAGCGTTTGGGATGACCTGCGCTGGCAAGCGGAGGGTGCACTGCAACGCTATCACCAGCAGAACCCTCTGCGTGTCGGCATGCCCCGCGAGGAGCTGCGCTCTACGGTAGCCAGACAGTTGCCCGCTCGCGTGTTCGAGGCGATGCTATTGCGGTGGCAGGAGGAGGGGGTCATCGCTCTGCAGGGCGCGCTGGTGCGTCTGGCAGGCTTCACCATACGCCTGAACGAACGTCAACAACGTTTGGCTCAGCGCGTGGAGCAGATACTGCGCGAGGCAGGGGTCACCCCGCCGCCGGTAGAGATTATCTCTCAGCAAGCGGGTGCGCCACCCGACGCGGTACGGGCAATGATACAGGTGCTGTTGGAGCAGGGGGTGCTGGTGAGGCTGGAAGCAGACCTGTTTTTCCACCGCGAGACGATAGAACAGCTTGCCGAGCTGGTAAGGCGCACCATCAGGGAGAGAGGCTCGCTAAGCGTCGGCGAGTTTCGCGACCTCACCGGCTCCAGCCGCAAGTTCGCAGTACCCCTGCTGGAGTACTTCGACAGCATTCGCCTGACGCGCCGGGTGGGGGATGTGCGCGTGTTGGCAGAATAGTTTCACAGCAGGTCATCGGAGCCGCCTTCCTCTTCGCCCTCCTCACCGCCTCCGCCCGCCGCTTTCTTCTCCTCTTCGGCGAGAATCTCATCGAACTCGTCGGTGAAG
The DNA here is from genome assembly GCA_938027655.1 of uncultured bacterium. Lineage (GTDB taxonomy): Bacteria > Armatimonadota > HRBIN16 > HRBIN16 > HRBIN16 > HRBIN16. The sequence continues at coordinate 2,442 of CALJAP010000194.1, forward strand.
TCCTCGCCCAGCTCTTTGCCCATCTCCTTCACCCAGCGGCGCATGGTTTTGGGGTCTTCGGGGTCGCCGATTTTGTCCGGGTCCAGCATATCATCTATCAGGTCATCCTCATTGCGTAACCGGGCGAAGCGCGAAATCAGGCGCGTCACCTCCGTGCCCCCACAGCGCGGGCACTGCAAGGGGTCCTCCTCGGCAATCACCCCCACCAGCACACTGAAACGCCTCTTACAGGCGTTGCATCGGTACTCGTAGATGGGCATAAAGCAACGTCACCTCCTTACACAGGAGCATTATACCTCGCCGCTTCGTGCGCTACCTGATAAGCGAACTCCACCTCATCCAGCGGAGTGCCGGGTTGCACCATGTGTGAGGTGCAGAAGATGTAACCGCCACCGGGTTTCAGGGCGTTCATTACCCGCCGGATTTGCTCCGCCAGCTGCTCGCGCGGCAAGCCCCGCCCCAGCATGGTGCGCACGTCCAGACCACCGTAGATGCCCAGCCTGCCGAAATAGTCGCGTTTCACCTGTAGCGGGTCCATCCCCGCCGATTCCTGCACGGGGTGCACCACGCGGAAACCAAGCTCAGCCACGCCGTCCAGCACCGGCGTGATATAGCCGTCGCTATGCAGGGAGAGCAGACCGCCCCTGCGCTTCACCGCATCGCAGATTATCTTCTCAGCGGGATAGATAACCTCCCACCACGTTTGCGGACGAAACATCATTGCTCCGTTCATGCCCCAGTCGTCGGAGATGTGGATGACGTCCACACCCAGTTCCAGGCAGTTCTCGGCGTAGCGGGCAGACCACTGCGCGATGCGCTCATACAGCTGCCTGCACAGCTCGGGGCGCAACGCCAGCTCCATCAGGTTCTGCTCCTGACCGATAACGCCGTTTGCCGCCTCGAACACGCCCGGCGTCTGCACGAACACTGCTCGCCCACGTCGCCCTTTGTGGTGTTCGATCTCGGCGCGGATGGTCGTGTAGATTTCGGGGTCGTCGGGGTCGGTGAACTCCGCTTCCAGCGCAGCGTCCAGCGTGTACACCCAGCCGTAGGCAGGTTCGTACTCCGAATCGGGGCTATTGGGCGACGCTCCCTGCTTCAGAAAGCCTCTGGCGGGGAACGCCTGCGTCATGTCCACATCCAGCGCGTCGCAGAAGGCTTCAAATGTGCCGTACCTCGCCAAGATGTCGTCGATCACGCCGGGCTGACCGAATATCCATACATACATCGGCACGCGGTCAGGCTCTTGAAAGGTCAAAGCGGTCAGTATGCGCTCGCGTGGCGTCATGGTGTTCTCCTCAATCCAGCGTCTCCACGAAACCGAGATGGTCCAGGTATGCTTCCTGGTACTGCGGATTGCCGGTCATCACCACATGTTTCATCTGCTGTGCCAGCTGCTCCGCGCGTTTGCGTTCGCGTACCGAACGCAGGGCGATTTTTGC
>CALJAP010000195.1 GCA_938027655.1 uncultured bacterium
CCTGCGTCCGTTTGCTGTTTCAATCCCTTATAGGTAGGCTCGTAACCGCATGGTTCGCTGGAGGAAGGGCTATCCGCATCTTGTTTCAATCCCTTATAGGTAGGCTCGTAACTCAGGTCGGAAAACCGTCCCGTCACGTTCACGTCGCGTTTCAATCCCTTATAGGTAGGCTCGTAACGTATCGCTGAACCGCTACGCATTGAAGGATCCCTTAATCGTTTCAATCCCTTATAGGTAGGCTCGTAACAGGAAATCCGTTTTGCCATTAGCGAAGCGGAAAAACAGTTTCAATCCCTTATAGGTAGGCTCGTAACCAAACAGTTTTTGTCGTTTTATGAGAAAATTAAACTCGGTTGTCAAGGAGCACCCGCTTTTCACCACCACATGTTGCCCCTATTCTACCATATCCCCCGCAAAAATGCAAGCCTTTTGCGCCCAAAATGGAAAAATTTTCGTTTAGCTGCGAAAAAAGAGTCGTCAACCCCCTGCGTGCAGATACCAAACCGGAGGTAGACGACTCCCCTGTGACAGTAAAGCGTGCGCCCCGACCCGCCCCATCATGCCTCAAAAGCGCGCGCTGATGTCCGCATCGAGGGTGAATGCCCTGTAGTTGTAGTTCGCATACTGGGAGTCGCGGTTGGACCGCTCCTGCAGGCGAACGCTGAGGGTGAACGCCAGATAGCGGTTGATTTCGTACTCGTAGCCCAGCGCGCTGTCGCGGTCTATACTACCGAAGAAGCCCTGCACATCCGAGAAGCGGTGCTCCAGAAACGCGCTCTGGCGTGGGGCAAACGGATACTCCAGCCTCAGCGAGTGCGCCAACATCTTCTGGTCTTGCCGCTGACCACTGCCGCCCATGCTGAACAGGCTGGAGGAGTTCATGCGCTGCGCCTGCAGGTTCAGCACCAGCTTGCGGGTCAGCTCGGTGCGCAGGGTGAAATACAGGATGTCGGTCTTCGCGCCGTCGCTGGCTCCGACGTAGTTCACGTTCTGGCGGGTGAAGTTCAGCGCGAGGCTGGTCTTGTCCGACAGGCGATAGTTCACACCCACATTCAGCCCCTGCATGTCGGTATTGGTGAGGTTATCGCCTGCGCTCAGCTGCTGCAGAAAGCCCAGGTCCAGCGACAGGTTGTCGTTGGGGATGTAGCTCACCGTCAGGTTGTGCGAGCGGTTCTTCACGCCGATGCTCGAGTAGGTCAACCCGCTGGAGATGGGGTTATAGTAGCCTCCGCTGTAGTTACCGCCTGCGCCGTAGCCCATCCCCCATCCCGACTGATAGCCGCCCGGACCGATGAACGAGCCGCCCAGATTGCCCCCCAGATAACCGCCCGTGCTGGAGATGGTTCCCGAATCGCGCACCGCGTACTGGTAGCTGATGTTCAACGCCTTGAGCGGTAACCACCTCACGCCGATGCTGATGTCCTGCGCGTTGTTGCTGCTGCCGGAGGCACGGGTGCGCCCGCGCGCCAGCACGCCGTTAAACGCCAGACGGTCGCTCTGGTTCCAGCCCCAGGTCAGGCGCAGGGTATCGCTGGAGCTGTCGTAGGTGTTGGTGGTGGTGTTGCCACCTGTGGTGAAGGTGCTGACACTGCTGGCGCGGGTGCTGAGCAGGTCCAGACTGAGCGATACCTTGCCCAACGTGTGCGTCAGGCTGATATTGCGGCTCCCGTTTTCGCTAGAGCCGTAGCTGCCCGAATGGTTGCGCTGTCTGAGCCACGATATCCTCACCTGTGGCGCCTTGGGCAGGTTTAGCGTGGCATCAAAAGAGGTGTTGCTGACCGAGGCGCTGCCTGTGCGTTGCGAGCCGCCGAGATAACTGCCGATATAGTCGGGAACCTGCATCCGGTCGATGGTGAGGCGAGCGTTAAACTGCCGGCTGCCCACGTACTCGATGGAATGGCTGAAGCCTTTCTCCTGCCTTCGGAAGCCCACGCTCTCTACGGTCACGAAATCGGGGTCGATGTCGCGCCACAGCGTCGTCCAGCGAAAACTGCCCAGATTCAGCGTGGCGTTGAGCATCTTGCCCTGCCCCTCTTGCGTGCCGGAACCCCGTTCCGCACTGCTACGGGCGGCGTAGAAGCCGATACTGCCCAGCTTGCCCAGCTGCCAGTTCAGGTCGTAGCCCATCACGCGCCGCGAACCCAGTGTGGCGTTGCCCGTCAGACGCGGTACGTAGATGATGCTGATGATGCTGGTAGCGGGTATCGCGCGGTTGAAGTACACCCGATACGGGATGTCGGCGTCCACGAAGAAGTCGCCCTCGCCGCGCTTGGTGCCCTGTTGCTGGGGCACGCCGTCTACTGTAGCGATGACCGCACTGCCCGGCTCCACCGGATACTGCAGCTCGTAGGGTGAGAGCGGGTTGCCGTAGCCGTAGAATCGTTCGGTCTTGGTGCGCAAGCCGGTAGAGGAACGGGTGTCCTGACGCAGGGCAATCACGCCCAGATTCAGCGACCCAAGGGGTGCTTCCACCCGCCAGCCGCTCAGTTTGCCCGACGGTTCGTTATAACCCTCCGCCTCAAAACTGACCAGAATCGTGGAGGTGCGCGGGATGATGATGCCCTCCTTGAAGGTCAGCAGTCCGGTGAAATAATCTATCTCGTAATCTCTGCCACGCACCATCTCGCGCCCGTCCACGCGTACCCGCTCGGAGCCGTCCAGTATCTGGCTGGCGTTCAGGTAGTAGGGTCCTCCGCTGTCGTTGCCGTAGATGACGCTGGTGCGGGCGGTGGCGCGCGTCTCGCTGTAGATTCCGCCCACCTTCAGCGGGAACGAGCGGCTCAGGCGCGTGCTGACGTGAATGCCTCGTAGCGTCTTGTTGAACGACACCAGCTCGTTGCCGCCCAGCGCGGCGGTGATGTCGCCCAGGTCGATGCGCGTGCCACCCCGTTCATAGTTGATGGAGAACCGCCTGTCTTGGGGCGTGCCGAAGGGCGTGTTGGTCAAGCGCCAGTTGAAATTGAACAGGTCAAACACCTTCGTGCCGATGATGGAGAGCTCGGTGAAGTCGGTAACCGGTCGTCCCCCCTGCCCGAAGTAGTAGGAATCGCTGTAGGCGTTGCGGTCACCGCTTACCTTCGCGATATGGAAGCCGATTTTCTTGCTTCCGCTCAGCTGTATCTTGCGGTTGAACTCTTCCGAGATGGCGCGGAAGGGGTCTTTGGAACGGCGGGCGCTCTGTACCGGCTTGCGTTGCACGGTGATACCCGACGGTTTCGGTTCCTCCTTCGGCGACGTCGGCGCAGGGCGGTTGGCAGGTTGTGGCGTGTTTTGTTGGGGAGAGGGCATATTGCTCTCAACAGGCACACGCAGTAACTCCTCGATTCGGCTGGGCTTGAGCCGTTTGTTGAATAAGGAGGGCTGTAACGCCTCGCGCACCTCATCCGCCGAAATCTGCGCAGGCGGTTCTTCTAGCGGGAACGCCAGGCATACCGCCGACGCCCATAGCCACACAACGCCGAACAGGGTCAGTCGCCGCATCGCCCTGCCCACCTCACGAAGCCAGCCCGAGTAACGCATCGAGATTGCGCCATGCCAGCGTGCGCTGCTGCGCGGCGTATGTCTGCACCCGCTCGCGCAACGTGTGCGGTTGTTCCCATATTTCGGTGAGGGCTTGCTCCAGTACATGCTCGTCCACATTGGCCACGTCCGCAACGTGTTTCGGCTCTATTGGCTGCCAGAAGGCGCGCACCTTCGGGTCGTAGCTAACCGCCAGAGCAGGCACGCCCGATGCCGCCGCCAGCATCAGCGCGTGTAGGCGAACGCCCACTACCGCCCGACAGCAGGCAAGTACGTCCTTCACCTCCTGTACCGACAGGGGGCTACGGAGCGTTACCGCCTCGGGCACGCCTGCCGCTATCTCCTCTACCAGTTCACCGTCGCGCGACGCCTGCATGGGTAGCAACAATATTCTCGCCTTCCACCGCCGCGCGGCATACCAGGCAAGCGATTGAAAGGGCGCCACCGGCGACGCCTGTCCGCCTGCCCACCGACGCGGCGCTATTGCAAGGAGATTCTCACCTTTTTCGACGCCAAATCGTTGCAAAACTCTCCACCCGTTTTCTGTATCGGCTTCCGGCAATAGAAAGGAGAGGTCTGCTCCTACCTGCACCCCTTCCACTCCCATCGCCTTCAACAATTCCGCCGAAGCAGGGTCGCGCACCACCACCACTTCTGCCTGTTGCGCCGCCCGCGCCGTCCACCATCGCACCCAGCCTCGCCGCAGGGGACCGACCCCCTGACCGAGCCACGCGAGTCGGCAACCTGCGCGTCGCGCCAGCGCGTGCACGCCTAAATAATAGACGACGGAACGCGCGCTGGTGACATCTTGAATTAAGCTCCCTCCACCCAGCACGAACACCCGTGACCGTCGCATGGCTCGCCACACTGCCCGCAACGCGGTGCGCGATACCGCCGATATACGATGCTCGCGTTCGGTGTAGCCGGTATCTGCGCTCAATGCGGTGACCGGCTCGGCATACCCCGCCTGCTGCAAACCGTGTACCAGCCCTGCCAGAACCGCTTCGTCCCCCAGGTTGGCGAAACCGTAGTATCCGCAGGCAAGGATACCCTGCCGGCTCATTCTCTCACCTGTCTCGTCCACCAGCGTATCGCGACGAACGCCAGCGTTCCTATTATAGCACCGAGCAGCCATCCCAGCAAGATTCTCGGCAAGGAGAGCGCGAGGGGTGTGTGGATGTGGCACAGGGTGTTTACCACCGACGCCTGCCCAATCACTCCCACTAATAGCAGAGGAATCCACACCGCCCGACCGATGCCTGCCGCCGACATCGCCAGAGCCAGCACCAGCGCGGGATGCCCCACCAGAAACTCTTTCGTGCGCGGTCGCGCCAGCAGGTATCGCTCCAGCAGCACACGCATCTTCATCTCGAGGTCCGAAACGCCCACACCCGGCTCGTTGCCGGTGCGTACCAGCACCAGAGCCAGCAGTACCAGCGCAACTAGCACCGCTGCCGCCAGCCCCACCGTGACCGGATAACCGACAATCTGCGCCCACCTCTGCCGAAGCCGTTGCCGCGCCCCAGCAAGGGAGGTGGCGTTCACCGTATCCAGCATGTACGCCCACCCAACCACCAACACCGGCAGCAGGTGCGCCAGCTTGATGCCCGCAAACTGGTCCGCCTTCACCATAAACGGCAAAGACGCCAACAAAGCCACCACGTGCAATCCTCCGGCGAGACTGAACAGCGTCACCCCCGCGAAAGCGCCAAGGGCGTATAGCATGGGCGAACGGCGCGGTTTCAAGAGGTTGACCAGCAGAAACCCCAGCGAGGGAAATGCCACCGCCGCCGCCAGCGCGCACGCTTTGCGCCCCGTCTCGCCTCCAGCAGTAGCAAGCGCCAGCCCAATAACGAAAGCACCCATTGCCCGCCACAACGAAGGGGGCAGAGCGAACAACCTCTCCAGCACTAGCACCCCCGCTACGAGGGCGGAACCGCCGGCTACCCACCATATCCACGCGGGCACTGCCGGTTCGGTAAACGGATGCGGCTCGCCGATGTGGTAACCCACTTCCTGCAGAGAGAGACGTAACTGCGCGATGAAACGTGCCGCCCCTTGTAAGGGCTGCTGTTCGATACCGCTGGGCAAGCGTACATAGCACAGGCGGATGTTGCGCTCGCGCACAGCACGGGTATAACGCTCCAGCAACTCGTTCGGGCTCAGGGACGACATCTCGGCGTCAGTGACACTATGCACCCTCACCACGCGGTCCAGCAGCAAACGGGTAAGGCGCTCGTCACCTTTCTGCTTGCCGAACTCTACGGAGCCGTATAACATCCCCAGCTGGCGCATCGACTCGGCAGTGAGAGGCAACAACGCGCGAAAGCCCAGCACTGCATCCCCGCTGAAAACTATCGCCTTCGCCCCCACCCGCTTCGCACCGGCGAGCACGTGCCGTACTCGGAGGGGCGTACAAGCAGGGCTGTTGCCCACTCGCGCCACCACCGATAGCCCGGCAGCGGAGACCTGCTTCGCCAGCGTAGGGTCGATACCTGCGCTTATTTGTTGAAAGACGATGGGTGAAGCCGGAACAGAAAAGCCCACCGCCCCACCGGTATCGGTGTAGGCGTATACCAGCACCCCCCTGTTTGCCCGCAGGGTGTCCAGCAGCTTCTTGCGCGATGGGGTGTACACCGTCCTCCACAGGGATGAAGTTGCCTGAATACTCTGCGACGCCTGCTGTAATCGCTCTACCACCTGCACGGACGCCGCACGCACGATGGGCGAGGGGAACTTGGGGTACAGCTCCCAGCTGAGCTCTCCGGCGCGGAAGAGGTCTTCCACACTCTGCTCATTGAGAGCCACTGCGGTCGCTCCCGCCTGCTTCATCTGTTGCAGTATTTGCGAAAAAGTGATACCGGTATCCGCGCTGATCTGAAGCAGCTGCTCGCCGTCTAGCACAATGCCCACGCGCTTGTTCAGCGACTCCGCCCGCCAGCGCGCCCCGAAAGCCAGCAAGCACGCCACAGTACCGAATACGATAATCAACCAGCCGGCACGATGAACCATCCTGTGCAACTCCTTACCTTATGACAAGAAAGCGCGTTGCTCATTTCGGCACGGCATGACGATAAACCTGTATGCGCCTTTGCCCCAGTATATGCTATAATACCAGCGGTGATGCAAGATGGCAGTACAGGTGGCGTCTGAAAAAATCGTCTACCCCGAGTCGGATGGTAAGCCGATGGCGGATAATACTTTGCAGCTGGAGTATATCGTCTATCTCTACGACAACCTGTGTGCGCTTTTTGCCGACCGCGAGGATGTATTCGTCGCGGCGGACCTGTTCTGGTATCCGGTGGAGGGGCGTCCCGACATCCGCACCGCACCGGACGTGATGGTGGTTTTAGGGCGTCCTAAGGGGCATCGCCCTTCTTACAAGCAGTGGGAGGAGGACGGGGTTCCCCCGCAGGTGGTGTTTGAGGTGCTCTCTCCGGGCAATCGCCCTCTGGAGCTGGTAGAGAAATCGCGCTTCTACGAGCAATATGGGGTGCAGGAGTACTACATCTACGACCCCGACCGAGGAATGCTGGACGGCTGGGTACGTCAGGGCGGCGAGCCCCGGCTGATTGAGAACATGCAGGGGTGGGTCAGTCCGTTGTTGGGTGTTCGCTTTAGCCTGGAGGGCAAATCGCTGGTGCTGTACCGCCCGGATGGTGAGCGGTTCACGCCATACGTGGAGTTGCGTCGTCGCATGGAACAGGCGGAGCGCGAAGCGGAGCTGGAGAGACAGAGAGCAGAACAAGCCCTGCAAGAGCTGCAGCAGGAACGCCTGCGCAACGAGCGACTGGCACAGCGTCTGCGCGAGCTGGGCGTAGACCCTGCCGAGATCTCGTAGCCGCCCCTGTAGCCGCCCCTGTAGCCGCAGGCTTCAGCCTGCGAAAGGCTCTCTTCCCTGTCGCCTCACTGTAGCCGCAGGCTTCAGCCTGCGAAAGGCTCTCTTCCCTGTCGCCTCACTGTAGCCGCAGGCTTTAGCCTGCGAAAGGCTGTCAGTAGTCCGGTGGCAGATAGCGGTAGGTAATGGTGCGTGGGCGGCGTATTCTCCTCAATACCCTATCCCTTCCCATCACCAGAACGGTGGCTGCCCCGGCGATGAACCCACCTGCGTGCGCCATCGTCGCTACGCCCGGCTGGAACTGGAACTGCATCAGGAACCACAGCCCCAGCAGAATAAACGCCGGCACCGCCACCACATCGATAATGAAAAAGAAGATGACCAGTACCCGTATTCGCGCGGTGGGAAACAGCACAAAGTAGGCTCCC
>CALJAP010000196.1 GCA_938027655.1 uncultured bacterium
GCAGACGATGAGAACAACGAGCCGATACTGGAGGCGGAGTATTGGGGCTACGACGATAAGGGGACGCCCGAAAACGAGAACGATGATGAACATCTTTACTTTGTGCGCTGGTATCTGCTGAAGGACACTCGGTATGCCAGCGGGGGGGGGGGAGATATGGCTCTTTGACCCCGAGCTGCAGAAAGTCGGCACGTGGAACCTCGCGGAGCTGCCCTGCGTAGAGCACAACAATCAGCCGGATGGTTTGGCTGCTACTGCTGCTGGAACCCAGCATGGTGTTCTCGTGCACGTGCCGGTGAACATGATGGGCGAGATGGGCAAATCCCTGTTTGTGGTTCTTGGCGAAAAGATGAGCCTCAAAGTGACTACCACAAGGTGCACCTCTGCCCCAGGGACGCTGGCTACTGGAAAGGGAGAGGGTTCCAACCATGCGGGCTGAAACATTACCCGGAATAAAGGGAGGTACTGGCAATGAGACGAACAAGACTTCTAATATCAGCCGGTTGCATCTGGCTGTTGTGCCTGATGTCTCTACACGCCGGTGCACAGAAAGAGCCCGTTCCAGAACAACCAGACTTGCGTCCCTACCTGCTCACCAAACCGCGTGCGCTATTTACCCTTCCGTGGGGAACAGGCACAGGTGAACTCCCGAAACCGATTGAGCCGGGAGACTGGTATGGGACGCTTCGCCCGCACATAGCTCCCGACGGTAGCATCTATATCGGTTTCGAGCAGTTTGACCGGCAGGGCAAGTTAATCAGGGAGGTGATCCTGCAACAAGACCCCGCGGATGCAAAAGACACTGGGTACGGGGGTTTTTCAGTGGTTGACCCCCAAGGCAGGATAGTGGTGTACAGCTACAGACCAGACAAGGAGGCCCTGCGAATATACGGGCGAGACGGCAAACGGATCAAGGCAGCGGACGCGCTACTTCAGCAGGCAATACAGCAAGCTCTGACGTTAAGAACAGACCGCGCTAAACCTGTTAGACTGGGCTTGGGGCTGAAATGCCTGCCCGACGGTCGTGTCATCGTGGGAGACGGGTACCGCGTAGACCTGAACACTGGCGCCGCAGACAAGGTTCCGGAACGGAGCCAAGAACCGCTGATTAACCTGCACCGGGGATATCTGTATGAAGTAGGCATAGCCGACCCCGGCGTGCATGGCAAGAAGTGGTATGTCTATAAGACGGGCGAGGTGTATTACACCGAAGTAGACTGGAACGAGGGTAAGCGCCACAGGGTTACGGTGTATGACGACAAAGGTAGGCTACAGCGCCAACTGTTGCTGCCGAGCGGAGAACCGACCGAGGTAGAAAATCTGCTGCCTTTCGACGGCACGTTGTTGGTGGACGGCAGAGGACATTTTTACTTAACCCGGTACCCTCGCGTGGTGTACGATGTTCCACTATTCAAGCAGGAGTACCAGCGCTACATTGGTGTGGTAGAATATGACCGCGAAGGGCGATTCGTCGGACTCCGTGCTATCTGCGAGGCGTTCAGCGCATGGAATGTCTCTGTAGACAAGGAGGGGAACGTACACTGGCTGGCGCCGGGAGAGGAGGGCGTGAAGGTTATGATGGCTCCCGTCCCTGCGAACACCCGCTGAGGCTTCTCGGCAGGGGCGAGTGGTGATATAATGCAGGTGAGATGGAGCAATCGGCAAACGCGCTATTGTATCACGCCACCCCTGCCGAGGAGGGTGTTCGGTTGGACGTGTTTCTGGCACAACGCCTGCCCGACGTGTCACGTGCGCAGATACAGCGATGGATCGAGGCGGGCGTGGTGGAGCTCAACGGCAGGACGGCAAAGCCCAACGTGCGCCTGAAGGCGGGCGATGAGGTCTACCTGGAACCGCCTGCACCACCTCCCGCAGAACCTCAGCCCGAGCCGATTCCCCTGCAGGTGCTCTACGAGGACGAGCATCTGGCGGTGGTGAACAAACCGCGCGGGATGGTCACACACCCCGCCCCAGGTGCCGAAAGCGGCACGCTGGTGAACGCGGCACTGGCTCGGTTTGGCAGGTTGTCTACCGTCGGCTCGCCCGAGCGACCCGGCATCGTGCATCGGCTGGACAAGGACACTACCGGTCTCATCCTGATTGCCCGTACCGACCTCGCCCATCACGCCCTCGCGGAACAAATTCAGCAGAGGCTGGTGGAGCGTCGCTACCTCGCGCTGGTGTGGGGGGTGCCGCGTTTTCAGCGTGCGCTAGTAGACGCACCCATTGGGCGCAGTGAGAGCGACCGCACTCGTATGAGCGTGAAAGCCCCTCTGCACGACCCCGGCGCCCGCCCAGCGGTTACCGAGTTTGAACTGCGCGAGGGACTGACGGTGTGTTCCCTGCTGGAGGCGCGACTGCATACGGGCAGAACTCATCAGGTGCGCGTGCACGCCGCGTATGCAGGGCATCCGGTAGTGGGCGACCCCGTGTATGGCGCAGGACGTTCCGCCGCACAGTACGGCTGGAAGAAGGCAGATGCCCGTGCGCTGGACGAGCTGATTGAACGCATGGGAGGGCAGGCACTGCACGCCTATCGCCTGACCTTTTCCCATCCCATCACCCGGCAGGAGATGACCTTTACCTGTGAGCCGCCCGAAGACATGCAAGCCGTTATCGACTGGCTGAGAGCAAAGAAGGAGGAAGCCCGTGAGTAATCTGCACGTTGTCCAGCATCCACTGGCACAGCATCTGTTGACCCAGCTGCGCAATAAGCATACTCCCCCTGAGGTCTTCCGCTCCCTGACCCGTAAACTGACCACCATCCTGGTCATCGAAGCCACCCGCGACCTGCCCACTGAAACGGTATCGGTGGAGACGCCACTGGAGGAGACGCAAGGCACGGCGATCTCGGCGAAGCTGGTGGCGGTGCCTATCCTGCGGGCCGGGCTGGGGATGCTGGAGGCGGTGGTAGACCTGTTCCCCGATGTATCGGTAGGCTATATCGGCATGGAGCGCGACCACGCCACCGCCATCGCCAACTCGTACTATCTGAAACTGCCACCGGTAGAGGGGCGTACGGTGTTGTTGATGGACCCCATGCTGGCGACCGGCGGCTCGGTAGACCAGGCGCTGGCGGCGATACGCAGTCGCGGAGCAGAGAGGATGAATCTGGTGTGCATCGTCGCTGCGCCGGAGGGCGTGGAGCGCATCGAGCGTCACCATCCCGACGTGCCCATCTACACCGCCGCGCTGGACAGGGAGCTGAACCCTGCCAAATATATCCTGCCCGGCATCGGCGATTTTGGGGACAGGCTGTACGGCACGTAATAGGATTCTCAGATACTCTCAGTAAATGATTCTGAACATTTGCACGCCCTCTACCGTCTACAGGGGGAGGTGATGACACATGTCGCAAGAACCTGAAGAGATAACCCTGCAGGTAGAGGGCGTCAAGCGTAGTACGCTGGTTTATCCCGGTTCGGCATCACTGCGCAAGCCATCCCCTGTAGTGCTCGTGTTTCACGGTTTCAATGGAAACGCCGGTCACGCGGCGCGGAAGTATAGCCTGCACTCAGCGTGGGAAGAAGC
>CALJAP010000197.1 GCA_938027655.1 uncultured bacterium
GCCTTCCATCTCCTTTCTTAGAGTGGTACTCTGATGGATAACCTGAGCTTATTGTAGCGCACCGGTACAGATTTGTCAACAGGGAAGCCCCGTCTTCCCCAAAAATTTTTCACATCTGATGCACATCCCTGCAGTTTCTACAAGTGCCCCAACGGACCGGCTCTCCTCTCTCGCAAACGAACCACCGCCAGAATGCGGTATTCCTTCCCTCCTCGGGGTAGCAGGGTGCGCCTGCTCAAGCTCTCCACTATATATATATGCAAGAATCGTACCACAAACGGGGTTTTTGGGGGTGTACGGGCAAAAATTTTCGAAAATTGTTTGCCCAGAAGCCAATCAGGGCGGTTTAAGAGGGGGCGATTCAAAAGGGAAAGAAAGGAACTCTTGTCAAAATGGAAATTGTTGTCGTTCGACATAACTTGCCTACCGGTTGACGAGCCTGCCTCGAAAGGGTAAGATTATAGCTGGGGTGGGGGTTAATGCGGATGATGCATAGCGAAAGCAGCAAAGCCATGAACCAGTCTGTGAGCGATAATCCCTGGCAACAGTTCTCTCCGTTCAACCTCGCCTACCTTGCGGAGGTGTACGAGCTCGCCGAGCGCGACCCTCAGCGTGTACCCAGCGCAATCCGCGAGCTGTTTCAGCGTTTCGGCGCGCCGCCGCTAGCCGGGGCAGAGGTGACCAGGATTGAGCAAGCCGGTTACACCTGTCGACAGATTGCAGGGGCGGTGTCGCTGGCGAGGGCTATCCGGGCGCATGGTCACCGCGCAGCGCAGCTGGACCCGCTGGGCACTCCGCCGCCGGGCGACCCATCGCTCTTACTCGAAACACACGGCATCACGCAGAGCGATTTGCGTTCCCTGCCCGCCGAGGTGATCGGTGGCGTGCTCAGCGTGGACGCTCCCGACGCGCTGACGGTTATCCAGAGGATGCGTGAGGTCTATCAGGGAACGCTGGGCTACGAGTTCGAGCATCTGCAGCAGGCGGAAGAGCGCGCCTGGTGGGAGGAGGCGGTGGAATCGCGCCGATACGCTCCCCCCAATGACCCGATAGACGAAATGGCACTGCTCGATCGCCTTACCGAGGTAGGTGCGCTGGAGCGGTTCCTGCATCGGGCTTTTCCCGGACACATCCGCTTCTCACTGGAAGGGTTGGGCGTGATGATACCGATGCTGGACGAGCTTATCGGCGCGGCGGCGGAAGCGGGCACACGCTATATCCTGCTGGGCATGGCGCACCGCGGCCGGCTCAACGTGCTGGCGCATATTCTGGGCAAACCCTACGAGCAGATTATCGCCGAGTTTCTGGGCGTGTACCAGTCGCCGGGCGTCTCTTACAGTGGCAGCAGCGACGAAGGCTGGACGGGCGATGTGAAATACCATCTGGGCGCGCGTCGTGCCTACAAAGGCGGTGAGGAAGTCAGCGTAGAGGTTTATCTGGCTCCGAACCCCAGCCATCTGGAATGGGTGAACCCGGTGGTGGAGGGAATGACCCGTGCTTGTGGCGAGAAGCGTGACCACCCGGGCGCACCCCGGCAGCACGAGCGTATCTCGCTGGCGGTGTTGATACACGGCGACGCGGCGTTCCCCGCTCAGGGCATTGTGGCGGAGACGCTCAACCTGTATCGCCTGCCCGGTTACCGCACCGGAGGTACCATCCACCTGATTGCGAACAATCAGATTGGCTTCACCACACTGCCTCAGCACGGCCGCTCCACCGACTACGCCAGCGACCTCGCCAAAGGCTTTGACCTGCCGGTAATCCATGTGAACGCCGACGACCCCGAAGCCTGTTTGACCGCCGTGCGACTGGCGCACGCCTACCGCGAGCGGTTTTTGAAGGACGTTATCATTGACCTTGTGGGCTATCGGCGGTGGGGGCACAACGAAAACGACGAGCCGACCTTCACCCAGCCCCAGATGTACGCACGTATCGCCCGGCATCCTACCGTGCGTGAGCTGTGGGTGCGCCGAGTGGTGCAAAAAGGGCTGATAACCCAGCAAGAAGCGGACAGAAAGCTGCAGGATGCCATAGAACGTCTGCACGCTTTGCGGCGCAAGGTGGCGGATGAGATAGAATTGCACATCCGCAGGCCGCTGGCGGGGCTGGAAGCGGGCGGCGAACGTGGCGGACTGGGCAGTCTTGAGGCGGAGGAAGGCATCGATACCGCCGTGGAACCTGCGGTGCTGCAACGGTTGAACGCCGAAATCACGCAGATCCCCGACGGTTTCCACTTGCACCCGAAGCTGCAGCGACCGTTCGCCCGGCGGCGCGAGGTGTTTGCGTCGGACGGCAATATCGACTGGGCGCACGCCGAGGCGCTTGCCTTTGCGTCCATCCTCGCCGAGGGGACACCCATTCGCCTGACGGGGCAGGATGCGACGCGCGGAACCTTCAGTCAACGACATCTGGTGCTGCACGACGTGGAAACAGGAGCGCAGTACAACCTGCTGCAGAACCTGCCCTCGGCGAAGGCATCGTTCGAGGTATGGGATAGCCCCCTCTCGGAGGCGGCGGTGCTGGGCTTCGAGTACGGCTACAGCGTCCAGTCGCCCGATACGCTGGTGCTGTGGGAGGCGCAGTACGGCGATTTCGCCAACTCCGCGCAGGTCATCATTGACCAGTTTATCACGTCGGGGCGTTCCAAGTGGGGGCAGCGCAGTGGACTGGTGTTGCTTCTGCCTCATGGCTACGAGGGACAGGGACCGGAGCACTCCAGCGCACGCCTGGAACGGTTTCTGCAGCTGGCGGCGGAGAATAATATCATCGTGGCGAACTGCTCGACGCCCGCGCAGTACTTCCATATCCTACGCCGGCAGGCGAAACTGCTTCGGGTAGACCCGCGCCCGCTGGTGCTGTTGACGCCCAAGAGCCTGTTGCGCCATCCGATGGCGGTCTCCTCGCCTCAGGAGCTGGCGCTGGGGCGGTTTCACCATCTATTATATGATAAGCGTTCCACACGCGAGGCGAAGCGCGTCAGACGCCTCATCCTGTGCAGCGGTAAGGTGTACTACGACCTGCTGGCGACGGGCAGGCTCAGCCCCGATTCACCACAGTACGACGAAAGCGTCGTGGTAGCACGCTTAGAGCAGTTCTATCCCTTCCCCGCAGGCGAGGTGGAGGCGATGCTGGCAGGTTACCCAAACCTGCGGGAGGTCATCTGGTTGCAGGAAGAGCCGCGCAACATGGGGGCATGGACGTTCGTCGCACCGCGTCTGCGAGACATTCTCGGCAGCGGACTACCCCTGCACTACGTTGGGCGCACGCGCATGGCAAGCCCTTCAGAGGGCACGCAGGAGTGGCACCAGCAGGCGCAAGCGCAGATTGTCGCCGCCGCCTTTGAACCCGCAGGTGAAGCCGAGCCGGCGGAAGCGGCGCAAAAAACGTAAGGAGGACAGACATGCCGATAGAGATTCGCGTTCCGATGCTGGCAGAGTCGGTCGTGGAGGCAACCGTAGGCAGGTGGCTCAAACGGGAGGGGGAGCAGGTGTCGGTTGGGGAACCGTTGGTGGAGCTGGAGACCGACAAAGTGAACGCAGAAGTGCCGGCGGATGAAGGGGGGGTGCTTCATCAAATCCTGCGCCGGGAAGGCGAGGTGGTGCGCCCGGGAGATGTGCTGGGTGTGTTGCTGGAAGCAGAGGCAGTGGCGGATGCAGGCGTATCCGCTCCTGCACCCCCAATGGAGGTAGAGGGGGAGGGACGCGCGACGCCAATCGCCCGCAAAATGGCGGAGGAGCTGGGCATCGACCTGCGCGAGATTCGCGGTACCGGACCGGGAGGCAAGGTGACCAAAGAGGACGTGCAGGCAGTCGCCCGCCTGAAGCAGCAGATAGAGGAGAGCATCCACGAACCGGTAGCGCAAGAGACTCCCATGCCACCTCCGCCCGCCGAGGAGCGCGTATTGCCTCCTGCTGCACCGGCGGTCGCTCCTGCTGCCCGTGCGGAAACGCGCCAGAGGCTCTCACGCCGCCGACTCACCATCGCCCGCCGCCTGGTAGAAGCGCAACATACCGCCGCCATGCTCACCACCTTTAACGAGATAGACATGAGCGCGGTGATGGCACTGCGGGCGAAGTGGAAGGAAAGATTCCAGCAGCAGTACGGTGTGAGCCTCGGTTTCATGCCCTTCTTCGTGAAAGCGGTCATCGGGGCGTTACGCGAGTTCCCGCAGCTGAACGCCGAACTGCAGGGCGAGGAACTGGTGCTCAAGCATTATTACGACATCGGCATCGCTATCGGTGACCCCGAAGGACTGGTGGTTCCTGTCCTGCGGGACGCCGACAAAATGAGCTTCGCGCAGATAGAGAAGGCGATCGCGCAATTTGTGGAGAAAGCCCGCAACCGCACGCTCACCTTAGAGGAGTTGCAAGGCGGTACGTTTACCATCACCAACGGCGGGGTGTTCGGCTCGTTGTTGTCCACTCCTATCCTGAACCCGCCGCAGGTGGGTATTCTGGGCATGCACCGCATTCAGGACCGACCGGTGGTGGTAGATGGGCAAATCGTCATCCGTCCGATGATGTACGTTGCGCTGAGCTACGACCACCGCGTAGTGGATGGGCGCGAGGCGGTGCTGTTCCTCGTGCGGGTGAAGCAGCTGGTGGAAGACCCTGAACGGTTGTTGTTGGAGGGATAGGGGAGCGGCGGGACACGCATCCATGTAGCGATATGTCCTTCACCCCATTGGAGGGCGAATCTCCTAGTGATCTGCTTCAGCCCCTACCCCGGCCCTCCCCGCAAGCGGGGAGGGAGCCTTTCCCTCCCGTCCACGGCTCGGCAGGAACCCCAACCTCTCAGCGTTCCAGCACCACACTCACCGCGTTCAGAATGCGCCGGCGGTATGGCAACCACTGGTCGCCTTCAAACGCGCAGTACACGCGGTTGCTTAACAGCACGATGAAAAACTCCGGCTGGCGATTCAACAACAGCGCAGTGCCCGTAAAACCGGAGTGCCCGATACAGCTTTGTGGAAGCAGGTTCGCCCGGGGGAGCATGTCGTTAGGATAGGTGAACCAGCCGAAGCTCTGTCCGCCGATGCCCGCAATCTGATTACGAAAGGTCTGCTCGACGGTCATCCTGCCCAGAATGTCGTCGCCTCCGCGCAGCAGGGTCTGGCAGAAACGGGCGAGGTCGCTGGCGGTGGAGAACAGCCCCGCGTGTCCGCTCACGCCACCCAGTGCCCAGGCGTTGGCGTCGTGTACCTGCCCGCGCAGGATTTGCCCCTTTCGCCACGGGCAGTTGGCGGTAACCGCCACACGGTGCAGCAGCGCTTCGCCCGGATTGTACTGGGTGCTGGTCATCCCGGCAGGCAGGAAGATGCGCTCCCGCGCGTAGTCGGCAAGACTTTTGCCTGTGGTGCGACGAACGATTTCCCCCAGCAGGATGTAGTTCAGGTCGCTGTATTCGTACTCCACTTCGGGCAGGCGCGATGGAGGGGTCTGCAGTACCGCCTGAACCAGCGCGTCACCCTGCGCCTGCTCATAAAACGGTTTCCAGGCGGGCAGTCCCGACGTATGGGTGAGCAGGTGGCGCAGGCGGATGCGTTTGAACCACGTCGGAGCCTCTTCTATTACCGAGGATACCGGCGCATCCAGCTGCAGTGTGCCCTCTTCCACCAGAGCCATCACGCTGGCGGCGCAGGCTACCGGTTTGGTGAGCGAGGCGAGGTCAAAGAGCGTCTCGATGTCGGCGCTCGTTCCCCGTTCGGGGTCAGCCAGTCCAGTACTTGCCGTATACCACACCGACCTCGAGTCGCCTACTGCCACAACGCAGCAGGAGTAGATTTGCGATTGCGCGCCCTGCTTCAGAAGCAACTGAACCTTGCGCCAGCGTGATGGAATTGCCATTCGACGATAATCCCTCCGGCAGTGTACGTGTGCTACGGAGGCGCACTCTGCTGTGACCGCAACCAAACGGGTCGTAAGGAGCCTCGCCCCGCAGGAGAATACCACTTGACGGGCTATTTGTCCTGCTCCGGGCAGACGGGAAATGAGGGGTTTTTGAAAGCCACAGGGTCTCACCTCTCCCCCGTCCCCTCTCCTGCGAGGAGAGGGGTGTCTCGCATCGAACGCCCCCTTCCTTCGTAGGGAAAGGGGTTGGGGGATAGGTCAACCCAACCTCATCCCCGTCCCCTCTCCTGCAAGGAGAGGGGTGTCTCGCATCGAACACCCCCTTCCTTCGTAGGGAAAGGGGGAGGCCCCCGCCAAGCCGATATGCACCCGGCGGAAGCCTCTATGGAGCTAGTGACGCTCGCTACTACCGTATGTCTTGCTCGTGTACCAACAATCTTGCAACCACGGTCAGTCGGT
>CALJAP010000198.1 GCA_938027655.1 uncultured bacterium
CAAAACGAACGCAACCTAAAGGTTGCGGCTACATCTCTGGCGACGTGAGGTTCCCCCCTGTAGCCTGCGCAAAACGAACGCAACCTGAAGGTTGCGGCTACATCTCTGGCGACGTGAGGTTCCCCCTGTAGCCTGCGCAAAACGAACGCAACCTGAAGGTTGCGGCTACATCTCTGGCGACGTGAGGTTCCCTCCCCATGTAGCCGCAGGCTTCAGCCTGCGCAAAGCTGCTGTGCGCTAGATAAATTTTTCACCACCTATATAGCCTCTAGCAGGGCATACCACTTGACAAACAAACTATTTCAGGTATACTATTGTAGCGATTGGCTATACTACACCAAGTGAGGGTGTGAAATGATTCGTCTTTTGGACAGTGGAGTACAGACCGAGTACGCCGTGCGTGCGCTTGCTTGCTTAGCCAAGCGAGGTGAGGGTGCTGTTGTCACCGTCAAAGAGCTGGCGCAAGAAGCAGATGTCTCCGTGAACTTTCTGTACACCATCTTCAAGGACCTCGAGCAGCACGGGCTGGTTCATGCCCATCGTGGACGCGAGCGAGGCTTTTCCTTAACCCGTCCCCCAAACCAGATCAGCTATCTGGACATCCTGAACGCCTGCGAAGGGCAAATCGAGAAGAAGCAGTGCCTTCTAGACCACCGCGTGATGTGCGACAACGTTCACCCCTGTGCTGCGCATGAGGCATGGAACTACTTGCGGGAGATGGCAGAACGCCAGCTGGCGAGAGTGACACTGGAGCAGATTGTGGCGAAGAACCCGCCATGGGAGCAGCTGCAGGCTAAATAACGGGCGCAAGCAGTACACGCACGCCTGCTTCCTGGAAGGCTTTCACCGCATCGGGTGAGGCACCATCGTCAACGATCAGCACATGCGCGGCGTGGACGGGGGCGACCTGCGCGAAGGCAACCTGCCCTAGTTTCGCATGGTCTGCCACCACAACGACCTGCCGCGCGTGTTGTATCATCTTGCGTTTCACCGCCGCGGCTTCGAAATCCACGCTGGTATAGCCGGCGTGCGCGTCCACTCCATTAAAAGAGAGGAAGGCATGGTCCACGTAAATCACATCCAGCGCGTGCAGTACCAGCTCACCCAGTGTAGCGCGACGCGCGGGGTGAACGCTTCCTCCTAGCAATACCACTTCCATGTCCTTGCGCTCCATCAGCTCCAGCGCGATAGCCAGCGAGTTGGTAACTACCTTCAAACCGCGACACTGCTTCAGCTGAAGGGCGATTTCGAAGGTAGTGGTTCCTGCATCCAGCAACACCGTCTCCTCGTCCTGCACCAACGTCGCTGCCACCCGCGCGATGGCTCGCTTCTCGGGCAGGTTCTTCATTTCGCGGATAGCATATGGCGGTTCATACAGCGTGCTTTCCACAGGCAATGCCCCACCATGCGTGCGCCTCAGCAAGCCCTGTCTCTCCAAAAAGCTTAAATCCGCGCGGATGGTGGGGGCAGAGACACCGAAACGCACGCTGAGATCGTCCACCGTGACTTTGCCCTGCTGTCGCAGCTGGTGCAGTATCTGTTGTCTTCTTTCCTCCGCAAACATGCTGGTTCCGCTCCGGTACAGACGTACGTGCCGTTACCGATATAGCACCATCTTGCTGCCATTCTGAGCGCAAGCGAAGAATCTCGATATCGCGACAGATTGAGAGGCTTCGCTAACGCTCAGCATGACAAAAGGTTTTCGCTCCTTAGCAAGTATTTTCGTTTGTTTGCGCTTAGAACATTGAATATTTTCCTTTGTTGTTGTATTATATCAGCAGACGACCTGAAAACGCAATATCGCAGGAGGCAGATGGAAATGGCGGTAACCACGAAAGCAAAAGAGAGTACGGACCCAATTTATCAGGAGCCAAAAGAGAGGCTTCTGGACTATTTGCGCACCATGTACGAGATTCGCTTCTTCGAGGAAAAGGTGTACGAGCTGGTGCGCAGTCGGCAGATAAAGGGAGCATCACACCTGTATGCCGGTCAAGAGGCGGTTGCTGTGGGTGCAGTGGCTTCCATCACCCGCAACGATATGATTACCAGCACGCATCGCGGACACGGGCACTGCGGCGCCATCGGCAACCTGTGGTGCGACAGCGAACAAGACCGCCAAACGCACTGGAACAAGATGCTGGCGGAGCTGATGGGACGCGAGACCGGTTACTGTCGCGGCCGCGGTGGCTCGATGCACATCGCCGACGTGGAGAAAGGCAATCTGGGCGCGACGGGAATCGTGGGCGGCAACATCCCCATCGCAGTAGGCGCGGCGCTGGCGGAGAGCTTCAAGCAGTCGGGCGCGGTCGTGCTCTGCTTCTTCGGCGACGGCGCGGTCAACACCGGCTCCTTCCACGAGTCGCTGAACCTCGCAGCGGTCACGCACGACGGTCTGCCTGTGGTCTTCATCTGCGAGAACAACCTTTATGCGATGTCCATGCCCTGGCACGACCGCAGCGTGCCCGAAGCCCCTTACGCCTCGCGCGTGCGCGACGTGGTAAAGCGGGCGGAAGCATACGGCATCCCCGGTCTGCAGTGCAACGGCATGGACGTGCTGGATGTGAAGGAGAAGGTGTCTCAGGCGGTGCAGACCTGTCGCGAAGGCAAAGGTCCGGTTCTAGTGGAGGCACGCACCTACCGTTACTTCGGACACTCCCTCTCTGACCAGCAGCGCTACCGCACCAAAGAGGAGTTGGAAGAGTATCGCCAGCGCGACCCCATCCTGTTGCTGCGCTATCGGATGCTGGAGGCGGGCATCGCCACCGAGGCGGAGATGGACGCAGTGATGGAGAAGGCACGCCAGACCATCGACGAAGCGGAACGATTTGCCAAAGCCAGCCCACTGCCTCCTGCGGTGGAGCTGTTCGACGACCTTTATGTGCCGAAAGACCCCATGGAGTTCGCCCGTGAGCGCGAGCAGGAGGAGGCATTACGCGCGCGCATCCGCCCCATTGAGGACGAAATCCGCCGAATCGCGCGCGAGCAGGCAGGCACGCCGGGCGGAGCCATCATGCCCAAACTGAAAAAGGAAGACGCCCAGCGACTGGAAGAGAAGTACGGCATCCCCATCAAGTACTACAATGAGGCGCTGGCGCAGGCACACGCGGAGGAGATGCGCCGCGACTGGCGCGTGTTCATCATGGGCGAGGATGTGGGACTGTATGGCGGGGCGTACGCCGCCACGCGCGGGCTGTGGGACGAGTTCGGCGGTCGGCGCGTGATAGATACGCCCATCTCCGAGCTGGCTATCGCCGGTGCGGGCGCGGGTGCAGCGATGCGCGGCATGAAGCCCATCGTGGAGTTCCAGTACGTGGACTTTACCACACTCGGCTCCGACCAGATTCTGCATAACGCGGCGTATAACCGCTACATGTTCGGTGGAAAAACCAAAGTGCCGGTGGTGTACCGCTCGCAGGGTGGCGTGGGGCGCTGTATCGCCGCGCACCACAGTGAGAGCATGGAAGCATGGTGGCTACACGTGCCGGGAATCTACCTGGTCATGCCGTCCACTCCCTACGACGCCAAAGGTTTGCTCAAGGCAGCCGTGCGCGATGACAACCCCATCATGTTCCTCGAACACAAGCTGCTCTACTCCGGCGTGATGGGTCCCGTACCTGATGAGGACTACATCATTCCGCTGGGAGTCGCGGACATCAAGAAGCCGGGGGAGGACGTGACCATCGTGGCATACTCGCGCATGGTGCACGTCGCGCTGGACGCGGCATGGGACCTGGAGGAACAGGAAGGTATCCGTTGCGAGGTCATCGACCCACGCACGCTCCACCCGCTGGACGTGGCGACTATCGCCAACTCGGTGCGTAAGACGGGGCGTGTCATCCTGATGTCTGAAGGCTGGACGAAAGGCGGGGTTGCCAACGAGTTCTTGCGCCAGATACTGGAGTATCGCTTCGAGAACGGCTACAGCGGATGGGACTATCTGGACAGGCAGCCGGTGATTCTGGCGGCGAAGGACGTGCCTGTGCCGATGAGCGAGACCCTCGAAGACGCCTCCATCCCGACGCGCGAGGATGTGATTGCCGCGGTGCATTTGCTGTGTCAGTAGGGTGGTATTGACCTATCCCCGAGCGCTACGAGGGGAGTTCAAACCTATCCCCCCATCCCCCTTCCCTACGAGGGAAGGGGGCGTTCGTAGCGTGGCTCCCCTCTCCTTGTAGGAGAGGGGAGGGGCGAGAGGTTGAGTGAACCTATCCCCCCTTCCCTACGAGGGAAGGGGGCGTTCGAAGCGTGGCGTCCCTCTCCTTGTAGGAGAGGGGACGGGGGTGAGGTTGAGTGAACCTATCTCCCCTTCCCTACGAAGGAACGGGGCGTTCGAATCGAGGCTCCCCTCTCCTTGTAGGAGAGGGGACGGGGGAGAGGTTGAGTGAAACTATCCCCCCATCCCCCTT
>CALJAP010000199.1 GCA_938027655.1 uncultured bacterium
ATCTGCAGGATGTCCTGTACCGCCTGACGCGCTGGCTCCTCATGCGCCAGACGGTGACGCGCACGCTGTATCTGTTCAGGTGTGAACAGGGCAACGCTCTTTTTGGGCACGCTGTCCGCCTTTCCCACCGTGATGCCGATAGACAGCACGGTGAACAGAATGATTACACGCATGGTGGCGCTCCTCCTGAGAGTAAGGTTGGCGGGAGATGGGGAGGGTTCCTGTTTGGGGGGAGGATTAAGAAGTGTCGGCTTGCCCCACGCACACTCTGCCAAACACATTAGGGAGAACCAAAGTTTCATCACCGTGTGGGACACCAGGAGTAACCCCATTCAGCATCGGGAGCCCTTCCGCGAATAACTTCCATCCCTGTTGGGCAGGTTGTTCGCACCGCCACAGCAAGGCTGAAGCCTCGTGTGCCGCCTCGCTCATCTGCTCATACAGCCACTGACGCAGGGCTTCTTCGTTTCCGAAACGGAGACGCAGGTAGTAGGCAGGTTGTCGGTGTTCTGGAGTCATCCACTGGTCAAGCAGTTGATGACGCAGGTACTGAGCCACGTCATCTGTGCGCTCTTGCAAATCGAATAGCGTGCTAATCTGTAGCTGCTCCAGTCCTTTGCGGATCACCTTGGCAAGGTCGCGTCTACCCCATAGTTCCTCTATCATCGGTTGGATATGCTTCCAGTTGGCGACAATCGCCCGCAGGGGGAAAGGTAGCATAATCCGCAGTGTTTGAGCCACTTGCTTCCAGAGGGAGATGCGAGTGTTGATGTCCTGCTGCAGTTGCTGAGCGCGCTGCAGCTCGTCGGTAATAACGTCTTTTACTTCCTGTGCCGTGTTTTGCAGGACGTGCAACGCTCTCCACCGGAGCAGCTCAGCATGTTGTGCGTGGAGACGCCCCAGATAGTCGTCCCAGCACTCCTGCAGATATGCTTTTCGCCGACGATAGAAGGCGTACGCCCATCCACCAGCGAGAGCAGGGGGCAATATCGCAGCAGCCCCCACTGCCCCCCACAAATACGCACCCAGACGAGGAGCCATTAGCCACAAAGCACCTTGCAATACCGCCCACGAGACGAGGGTAACCAAAGCCGCTATAGTTATCAATCGCCCTCGTTTTGGCAGCCGCTTGAGGGCCTCCTCGAAGCGTGTTCTGGCAGATTGAACGGTCTCACCGCCGGGTTCCGACAGCTCCATTTTCAAGATCGTCCAGCGATCCAACGCTTGCGCTGCTTTATCCAGCGCAAACCGGAGTATGGGTAGAGCCGCGCGAGATAGCAGCATATTATTCTGGATGTATTGTCTGAGATAGCTGCGAAACACATCCAGCATTTCGTTTGCTGCCGACAGCATCGCTTGCTCGCACTGTGGCAATGTTTCCTTGCGCCAGCGCATGTCCCAATCGTCCGTTTCTTGCAACCACTGATGAGGGTCATCACTAAGGTTAGGCTTATCTTGCGCAAGTGACAGCGTTAGCCCTGCCCCTTGGGTAGCGATGTTAGGTATGGCTTGTAGCAAGCGTTGCCACCATGTGCCCTCGTCTTGTTCTATCTCGGGGTCAACCTCTGGCGTGGTCTCAGGCTCCGAAGTCAGCTCGGCAAAGGCGTCTGCAAGCAGCTGATGCGTTAAAGCATCCTCAATTTCCGGCAGAGGCAGCACTATCAGCCCGAACCCCGGCACAAGCCAGACTCTGTCTGAGGATAGAGGTTTGCGAAACAACCAGTGATTCTCGTAGCGGTCAATTGGCTGTAAGCAGGCGAAGAGAAAATGGGGCAAAGCGGTCTGCAGGTCATCCAGAGTGAGAGCCGAGCCGTCCGACCGTACAGGAGCAAGTATCCAGGTAGAAGAGAAAGTGAGAGAACCGGTACGCACGAAGGCATTGGGGTCTCCAATTACGGTGGGGGAGAAAGCACTCGGATGAGGGTGGATGACCAACAGATGTAATCTTGGCGGCACCTTTTCCTGTAGCGATAGCGAGGCCTCCTCCAGCAGATGAACTATCTCCGTCACCGAATCCGTGTGGTCACTGTCGACAAGGAGCAGGATTTGTACCACCAGATAGCCGCCAGTGGGACCAACACTGATGCCTGCTTTTCGCACCTTCTCGAGATTTTGTTCCACACGGATGCGGTACATCCACTCAGCTAGGGGGTTAACGAACCAATCAGGAACGGCTACCGGCGGGACGTGCACCTTTCTCGCCTCGCCCGCTGCATATATCCCAATGGACACGGCGTGCTCCACTGGCGAGCGGAAGGAGCGTAACAGCCGCGCCGTCTGTTCTAACGCCTGAGTAGTGACTTTCCCCGAACCGATTATCAACGTCGGGTAGATGGTCATTGCCCGCTCCTCCGCTCGCGTTATCCATTCGCGGTTTAAGTGGTACCCCGGAGCCTCTTGATGTAACGGGTTAGGGCATCCATCTCCATGTTGAGCAGTTTTCTCTGCTCCTCGCTATCTGTATCGTTGATGACCTTTGGCAGTTTCTTGGTGTATTCTTCCAGCTGTGCTGCGATGTTCTCACGACCGAGGGTCTTTTCCATCTTTGCACGTGCTGCGGCTAAGTTATCCAGGTGCTTTCGCTCGACTAGGAAGGCTCGATAGGCATCCTCCCGATTATTGCCCAATCTGTCCTCACTGAGAGCGCGCTTCTGGCGCCAATCGGCCCATTCTGAGGGCAAATTTGCAGTCAAGGCGATCTGCCACTCCGTGTCGTACTTGGGCACGATATCGCCAGAGGGGGTTGTGTACGCCGCCACATAATACGTGTTGCCTTGTAAGACAATATATCCGTACGCTACCGCCCAGCTCCACAGCTCATCGATTGTCGGTTGGACGTCAGCAGGATGCAGAAGGGGGATTTTGCTGTAAAACCGCTTGTCCAGGTGGAGCCTTGCTTTCACCTTGGGGTCCTCCACTCGCCGCTGATAGAAGTGCCGCATTCGGTTAGCGCTTCTCAGGTAGTAAGCGCGTGCGCCGTATGTGCGGCACATCACGGTGAGCGCGAACGGATAACCATCCGCTACTATTTCGGGACGGTAGCCATACTGTTCGCATAGCTCGCCAAATACCTTTTTTAGGTCATTTTCGCGGCGGCTCTCTGCATCCGCACCGTTTTTGGTAATCGGCATACTCACCGCCATCAACGTTTCGAAGCGAGGCTCGCCCGGTGGGTGGCTCGTGGTCCAGAAGGGTTGGCAAATGTCGAAAAGCAGGTCGAGTTTGCGCTTCAGGTATTCAGCGCGTGATGTTTCCTTGTCCTTATTCTGAAGCACCACCTTGAGCACGTTCGCTTCTTCGCGCAGCTGAGGGGAAAGCACCTCGGCAGCGGCCCGTAAGCACAACTCTGCGTCTTCTTCAGCATTGAGGTGGGTCTTGGTGAGGTTTCCAAAAGCGGGTTCGTGTTCCTCTTGGTCACGGTACTCTTTTATCCTTTCACGGATGCGGTCATGCGGAATGGAAAGTTGCTGGTAAAACCCTTTGAAGTCTTGGCGAAGCATTGCCAGCCATTCCAGACTGTAGCCATGCTCACGCCTTTCGTTCACGATACCGTCCGCCCACTCTTTGAGCTTTTGTGCGGTTTTCTGCTCATGTGTTTGCCAGTTCCGAACAAGGCTTGCCCATTCACGCAGGCGCGCCGTCATGGAGGCTTGTTGACTGGTTGCGCGCCGTTCCATCGCCTGAAGCACAGCATGGGCAGCCTCGCGGTAGAGACCTGCGTCTGCGAAGGTTTTCAGCTGGTCTATGGCTTCGTCGATGGCGGTGACTTCCGCTGGTGGACCGGCAATCCCACCCCACTTCACTTTTATCTCTTTGAGTGTCTTGCACTTCATCCGGAAGTGTCGTTCGGACTCGCTGATAGCCTCCTCTTTCTTCTTAATCTTGTCAGTCAGGGCTTTTTGCACCTCGTCTATGGCTGCGGCAAGCTGGTCTAGAAAAGCCGACGCCGCTTCGTGTCCGTGGCTTTTCAAAATCTCTTCTGCTCTTCTTCCAGCGGCATCGAGGGCTTTTTGCAGATGCTCTTCGGCTTTCTTTTCCAACGTTGTCACCTGCTCCGGTAACCACCTGGTGCGGACGCGCTCGAACTCCTCTTCCAGCCGCTGCGCTACATAGCCCAGCTTATCCTCCCACTTTTTACGCCCTGCGTGCTCAGCCTCTATTAGTAGGTCTTGCTTCTGTGGAGGCTTGTAGTATACCCGCGAGTTGTCCAACGTAAGCAGGTGTTCGACGAGCGAGTCGCTGTTTTCGCTTACATCCATGCTGTGCGTCTTCAAGAAAGTCTCTACCTGCGGCGGCAGAGTATCGGAGGCACGCTGACCATCCCGAACAAACCATGCCTCTACCGCTGCTTGGGCGGCGCAGTATCGCGTGAGCTCCTCTATCGGGACGGACAAGTTGGTTACCGCAAGACTATTCATGAATCTATATTCGCCTGTTTCCGCGCAGGGGATGGTCTCAATGACCGCCATCGAGTTCCGCTTTGCACTGCGAGCGCGCGCCCCCAGCGGCGAACCGATGTCCAGCATCAGGCTCCGTGCCACCATCTCAAAAGCATCTCTTTTGTCATTGACGCTCTGTCCGCTGGCATTGGTGCCCTCTACAAGGAATACCTCGTCGAAGAGGGGCTCCTTGAGGGTGAGCGTACCTATCATCGGGTAGGTGAAAGTCCACCGCTCCTCCTGAACGCGCTTAGGATTGGAGAAGTATTCTAGCTCCATCAGACCCGCATAGGCGTTGGCTTCGATGACCTCCATCATTGTGGAGCTGATTCCGCTCTCATGGCGGAACACGGAGGGCAGATAAAATATACCCACTATCTCTCCATCGAGGTTGTTCTGTTCCAAGAGGTGTCTCACCACCACTGCAGTGTCAAAGAAGATACCGGAGCCAGTGCCACCGCATAGAGAGCTGACGATGTAAATGCGAGGGTGAGAATGGGTAACTGTCACCTGCTGATCTGCCGTGAGCATCATCGCTTTGGCAAGAGTATGGACACCCATGATACGTTCGATTGCCGGACTGATATACTTCGGGTAAATGGTATCGAAAGAAGCATGGAAGGCGAACCTACCGACCGGTCGGATGCCCGCTGCGCCGATGGCGTTTTTCAAAATAACCACGTCGATGCTGTCATCTAGAAACTCATGGAAGTAAGGGTGAAGGTTGGGATTTTTTCTTACTTCCTCAGCGATCTGCTCCGGGTTCCGTACAGCAACCGAAGCACGCTCGAACTCGTCCACTATCGCTAGTTCACCGTTTTCTGTGTACACGCCCTCGTCGGTGTCCATGAAGAGGAAGCTGATCAGGCTGTTCATCCTATATCGTTGCTTCAGGATGCGCTTCAGTCGTCGCGCAGTCTCCACACCGCTCCCCCCAAGTCCGATGACGAGGGTAGGGCGAAACTCGCCGCCTTCCGTAAATTGCACAGCGCTTAAGATATCCTTCTTCTCGCCTGCGGTAGAGATGTGACGCATTGTTCCTACCTCCTGATTATGAAGATGGTATCATCTGAACAAATTGCCAGTATGTCCACACTCCGTACAGGAGTGCCACGATAGCCAGCAAGAGCAAAACGCGCTTTGGAGCGGTGGTAAACGACCACTTGGGCAAACTTATTTTCCCAACCGGCTTGCATTCCCTGTAGTACACAGGTAGCCCCCCTGCTGAAAAAGCAACGGCACTGGGATGGGGGTGCGCCTCCAAAGACTTGTCTTCCCCTTCTACCTGAACGTGCAACAACTTTTCTCCTGCTTTTGCGGTCAAGGTGAACAGCTTGTTTGCTACGCCAGGGATGTGTTTATCACAATCATCTCCCCCAACACTTGTGACAACATCCTTTAACTTCTTAGGGAACACCTCCACAGGATGGGTGCGCCCATCTTCGGTCTGAATTTCGAGCATGTGTCGATATAACCATATCTGCTTGGCAGGCAGCACTAACGCAACTAAGAATGAGAAGAGTGCGATGCCGAACGGCAGCAACGGTGGGCGCACCACGTTCACCCACACGCTATCTGCCTCCGAATGTATCCACTGCCCGTTGCGCAACGTCTGGGCTACCATGAAGACGCGATATTTGCCCGGTCGCGGAAATTCAATCCGAGCCGAGAATCTGTCCGAAGGTTGCTCTGGAACCATCGCCCTGGCTTCGGGTTGTACCCAGCAGCGTATCCTTACTTCGTCATCCGCAGGGCGGTATAGTTGTTGCGAGCCGACAAGCAGCATAGCAGATACCTTAGCAACCGATGCCACCTTTGCATGAGGGTCTGGTGAAGTAATGTCCACATACGGAACCTGTTCCACTGAGAAAACAACCGGCTCGCTCCACTTCTCACGGCTCACACCTGAGACAGCATCCGTCTGCTGCAGCCGTACCCTGATTTGAAACTCACCCTTCTCTCTGAGTGTGTATATGTTGGTGAATACGCCATCGCCAGCTGCCACGTCTGCGTGCGAGCCATCATCGTGCAGAGAAACGCGTTCAACCAGCCTGCCTGCTGTGGTAAATATGTTGGCGGTAACGAAGTGTTGCACAGTAGGCGAAGAAGGAGCCGCCCGCACTTCTATACGAACGGCAGGCTCGGCTCTGCCCCAGGCGTAGACCTGCTGGTCCTGAGGTGAAATCACCTTAGGAACAGGCAGAGACTGAGCACAAAGCGGAGATATGCTCCACAACCATATTGCAACCAAGCTTGTTCCGATGAACCTTCGGGCGTACATCGGTTTCGCTCCACCGCGTATGGAGGAGACGGACGTTCCCCCATCGTATCCTTGCTTGGTCATAATGCTTAGTTTTATACACGTTCGATGATACGAAATGTTTCAACAAAAATCAATACTGAAAGGCAAAAACAAGATAAATTGCTGGGTAAGGTTCACTGACAATGCCTTTCTACGCTGGTAAAACGCATCCAAAGTTCCTCAGTAAAGCAG
The DNA here is from genome assembly GCA_938027655.1 of uncultured bacterium. Classification (GTDB taxonomy): domain Bacteria; phylum Armatimonadota; class HRBIN16; order HRBIN16; family HRBIN16; genus HRBIN16. The sequence continues at coordinate 6,934 of CALJAP010000199.1, forward strand.
AATCCAAGATCAGGCAGGTCCGAAGCTTAAAATCTCCTCAAAAACCTGAAACATTCTCCCGCGCTGCTGCATCAAAAAGAGTGAAAGAGAATCCGCAGAGTAATTCCGCGAAGGTACTTCACACTGAGTAGACTTCCCGTAGAACTCTCTGACGCCCGTGAGGGCAACGAGGAGAACATGCGCCTTGGGGTATTCTGTCAAGTGACGGAGGTTCAACTCATGGTGAACGCTTCCACCTTCCGCTTTTTTATGCACGTGGAAGTAGACGGTTTAGATGAAGTGCCGTTTGAGGATAGCGAGACCCTGCGCCTGCCCGACCCGCAACGGCTGGAGCAGCTGGAGAACCTGCGAACCGAGTTCCTGAAACGCTGGCAGGCGGGGGATGAGATAGACGAGGTGGTTCAACAGGTCTTTGCGGTGCCGGTGGACACCTTTTTGCCAGCGCATCCACCGCGCTACATCGTAGGATACAACGTGCAGTGCCCCTTGCAGGCACAGGTGTTCCGCAGGGTGATGCACGACATGGATCGCTATATCGCGGCGCTATCACAGTTTGCCCTGCGCGTGCGGGTGCTCTCGGTGGCGCAGCCGCTGCCCGAACACCCTGACGGCTATCCCGACCTGTCCGGCGTTTTGCGCACCATCCGCTATCTGGGCGATGGACTGTGGCTTAAAGCGGTGAACGAGTTCGAGCGGGAGAGGCGCAAATCGCTGTGCTGGCGTCATCTGCCCGGCTCACTGGTGGCGGAAGGCGTGGTACCCGAATACATGGCGGACGCGCTGGAACTCCTGCTGTACAAAGCGCAAATTGTACGTATCCTCGTCAGCGACCCCGTAGGGGAGCTGCACGACGCGCTGGTAGAAGGCGCCGGTACATACGTACAGGCGTTCCACAGGCTGGTGCAGGCAATGATGGAGCATCGGCGTCGTGAACGCTTCAGGAAACTTGTTCTGTCGCCCCGCCGCCACCCGGCGACGAGACGGCAGTTGACCACCTCATAACGGAACCTCGGGCATATCATATACAGGGCCGCTCTCAAGCTCTCTACAGTTTGCGGCAGGGTGATTGACCCTGCCGTCTTTTTTCGCTCTACCCCTTGCCCATCGGTATCATCTCGCCGTGCGCTTCCAGCAGGTCGTCCACCAGCGACCAGATTTCGTCCAGAGTGAGCTCCGCCGCGGTGTGCGGGTCCAGCATCGCCGCGTGGTAGATGTGCTCGCGCTTGCCGGTTAGTGCCGCTTCCACTGTCAGCGACTGCACGTTCACATTGGTGGAGATAATCGCCGCCAGTTGTGGGGGCAGGTCGCCGATGCGCACCGGTTGCACGCCGTTCTTGTCCACCAGACAGGGCACCTCCACACAACAGCCGGGCAACAGGTTGGTAATCAACCCATCGTTGCGCACGTTGCCGTACACCACGCGCGGAACGCCTGTCTCCATGCTGTGGATAATCAGCGAGCCGTATTCCATGCTGCGCTCCACCTGGATCGGCTCATCGCTTTCGAACTCCACGCGCATCCGCTCCCAGCGGGCAATGACCTCCTCGCAGCGGCGAATATACTCGTCCAGCGGGATGTTGAACCGCTCGATAAGGTCCGGACGATCGCGGCGGATGAAGTAGGGCACGTACTCTGCGTAGTGCTCGCTGGACTCGGTGACGAAGTACCCCAGTCGCATCATCATCTCGTAGCGCACGCGGTTGTAGTGAGGCACGCGCCCTTCCAGATATATCTGCCGTAGCGCGGGATACAGGTCTTCCCCGTTGCGCTCGAACCGCAGGTAGAAGGCATGGTGATTGATACCCGCGCACACGTAGTTGACTTCCTCAAACGGGATTTGGAGGTCCTCCACCGCCAGCGACCATGCCGTGCCCTGCACGCTGTGGCATAGCCCCACCACTTTCACCTTCGAGGCGCGATACCACGCCCACACGTTCATCGCCATCGGGTTCGTGTAGTTGATGAACAGGGCGTGCGGGCACAGTTCCTCCATGTCGCGGGCGATGCTCAACAGGACAGGAATGGTGCGCAACGCTCGCATGATGCCACCAACGCCCAGCGTATCGGCAATGGTCTGTCGTAATCCGTACCTCTTGGGGATTTCGAAGTCAATAACGGTGGAGGGCTTGTAACCGCCTACCTGGATGGTGTTGATCACGTAGTCCGCGCCGTCCAACGCCTTGCGTCGGTCCAGTGTGGCGGTGATGGTAGGATGGGCGTTCACCGCTTTGGCTACCTTCTCCGCCACGCGCTTGGCGGTGTGCAATCGGTCGGGATCGATATCCATTAAGGCGATGTGTGACTCCGCCAGCTCGGGGAAGCTCAGGATGTCGCCCAGCAGGTTCTTGGTAAACACCACGCTCCCCGCGCCGATGATGGTTATCTTCGGCATGCCTCTGCTCCTTTCCGTATGGCTGTTTCTGCTTTCGTTTCGGCA
>CALJAP010000200.1 GCA_938027655.1 uncultured bacterium
AAAGCGCTGTGCATAGAAAAAACCAGAGCTATCGTTATTCCCGCGCTGAAGCGGTTGAATACCACCTCTCCCCCTTTTCAAGGAAGAGGGCAAGATACCCTCTTGCACCTCTTGTAGCCGCAGGCTTTAGCCTGCGCCAAAAGCACGCAACACGATGTGCTGTTGTTCAGGTGTCAGGCAGGCAAGGCACTCTTCATACCAGAGGTGACGGACTGCACTAAATTCGGGGTCTACCGTTGTATCTCGCCGCACAAGGTCATCTGAGGCTCGTGAAGCCACCCTCAGACGGCGCAGATAGTCATCCCGCACCGACCGGACGGTCGCCATCCAGTAAGGCATGGTAAGCACGGCGCCTCCCTCCCGCGCCTGTAGCAAGCGCAGCACGACCTCTCCCGCCAGGTCCTCTGCGGTATCGGCATCCAGACCGCACGCATGGTAGACGGCAACCGTCCGCCTGCGCCAGTACATACCATCCTCTTGTGAGCCAAACATGGGCGGGCTCTCCGCCGATAGGATGTCGGGGCTATTGTAGAACGGTTGCTACCCTGTGGTCAAGCGGTTGCATACCTTGACAGCATCCTGTGCTTGCTGGTACAACTACCTGCGTGTCGGGAGAAGGGAACCTCTCCCCCAGCCTCTCTCCTACGAGGAGAGGGGAGCCGCGCTCCCAACACCCCCTTCCCTTGTAGGGAAGGGGGAAAGAGGGATAGGTCAAGGAGTATCGCCAGTGAACACGGAACAGTTACCCACCCATTGCGGTTTCGTCGCGATTGTGGGCAAGCCGAACGTGGGCAAGTCCACCTTGCTCAACGTCATGCTTGGGGTGAAGGTCGCGCCCATCACCTCGCGCCCGCAGACCACCCGGCGCGGCGTGCGCGGTATCTACACCGAGGGCAACCGGCAGGTAGTGTTTGTGGATACGCCCGGCTGGCACCAGCCGAAAGACCGGCTGGGGCAGTTCATGATAGAACAGATAGACACCGCATTGGAGGAGATTAACCTGGTGCTATGGGTGGTAGACCTGCGCCATCCTCCCACCCCTGAAGACGAAGACCTGGCGAACCGATTACAAGGGGTAGACGCGCCGGTATGGATTGTGGGCAATAAACTGGACGCGGCGAAGTATCCGGAGCAGGCGATGCAGGCGTATGCCGCGCTGTTGCCGAACGCTCAAAGGCACATTCGCCTCTCCGCGCTCAAGGACCTAAAAGCGGTGTACCGCCTGCGTGAGGAGATTCTGCTGGCGATGCCCGAATCGCCGTTCTTCTACCCGGTGGACATCCGTTCGGACCAGCCGCGACAGCACTGGGCGGCGGAAATCGTGCGCGAGCAGGCGATGAGCCTGTTGCGCGAGGAAATCCCATACAGCATCGCCGTGCGCGTCACCGATTGGGAAGAGCGCGAAAACGGGGTACAGTATATCCGTGCGGAGATTATTGTGGAGCGCGAGGGACATAAAGCCATTGTCATCGGCAAGGGGGGCGGGATGCTCAAGCGAATCGGGCAGGAGGCACGCAAGCAGCTGGAACTGTTTTTGGGCAGTAAAGTGTATCTGGAGCTGGTGGTGAAAGTGATGCCGGACTGGCGACGCGACCCCAGAGCGCTGCGGGAGCTGGGCTATGAGTAAACAGGAGAAAGCGGAGATGGCAAAGGCGTTAATTATCGTCGAATCGCCTGCAAAGACCAAAACCTTAAAGAACTTTCTGGGCGACGAGTTTCGGGTGGAAGCCTCCATGGGGCACGTGCGCGACCTGCCGGAGAAGGAGTTCGGCGTGGACGTACAAAACGGCTTCACCCCCACCTACATCACCCTGCCCGAGCGGCAGGAGGTGCTAAAAAAGCTCAAGGAGGCGGCGGAGAAAGCGTCCGAGGTATACCTTGCCTCCGACCCTGACCGCGAAGGCGAAGCCATTGCTTGGCACCTCAAGGAGGCGTTGAACCTGCACCACGCCCGCCGTATCGAGTTCAACGAGATCACGCGACAGGCGGTACAGCAGGCTCTACAACACCCACGCGATATCGACATGAACCGTGTCCATGCCCAGCAGGCGCGGCGCATTCTGGACCGCATCGTGGGCTACCGCCTCAGTCCTCTACTCTGGAAGAAGGCAAACCGCAACACCCTCAGCGCGGGGCGCGTGCAGTCGGTAGCGGTGCGGCTGGTGGTGGAGCGCGAGCGCGAGATCGAAGCCTTTGTCCCTGAAGAGTACTGGACGATTACCGCCCGCCTCACACCCGATACGGAGGCAAATGCCTTCGACGCCACCCTGCGCCTGCGCGACGGCGAGAAGCTGGAACTGCATAACGAACAGGAAGCCAACGCAGTGCTGCAGGAGCTGGAAGGCGCGCAGTATGTGGTGCAAAAGGTCAAGCGCACCGAGCGTAAACGCAACCCCTCACCGCCCTTTATCACCAGCACCCTGCAGCAGGAAGCGGCACGGAAGCTGGGCTTCAGCGCGAAGCGTACCATGCAGGTTGCTCAGCAGCTATACGAGGGCGTGGAACTGGGTGCGCAAGGCTCCGTCGGCTTGATTACCTATATGCGTACCGACTCCACCCGCATCGCCGCCGAGGCGCAGGCACAGGCACGCGAATACATCGGCAAGCAGTTCGGCGACCGCTACCTGCCCGAGAAGCCACCCCAGTACCGCTCGCGAGGGGGTGCACAAGATGCCCATGAAGCCATCCGCCCCACCTCCGTCACGCGTACGCCGGAGTCGGTGAAAGCGTATCTCTCGAAGGAGCAATACGAGCTGTACCGGCTGATATGGCAGCGGTTCGTCGCCAGCCAGATGTCGGCGGCGGTGCTGGATGTGGTGACGGTGGACATTCAGGCGGGACGATACACTTTCCGCGCCACCGGCTCCAGCGTGAAGTTCGACGGCTTCATGCGCGTCTACGTGGAGGGCAAGGATAACGGCGAACTGAGCGACGAGGAGCGACCACCTCTGCCGCCGATGATGGAGGGGCAGGTGTTGACCCTGCTCCACCTGCTGCCTGAACAGCATTTCACCGAACCGCCTCCCCGCTACACCGAAGCCACGCTGGTGAAGGCGTTGGAGGAGAAGGGCATCGGTCGCCCCAGCACCTACGCTACCATCCTCTCCACTATTGTGGAGCGCGGCTACGTGGAGCTGAAGGAAAAACGCTTCTACCCCACGCAGCTGGGCATCGCCGTGACCGACTATCTGGTGAAGCATTTCCCGGACATCCTGGACGTGCAGTTTACCGCCGGTGTGGAACAGCAGCTGGACGATATCGAGGAGGGCAAACAGGGATGGACGGAGGTGCTCCATGCCTTCTACGAGCCGTTCGCGCAACGGCTGGCGGAGACGGAGAAGAGCAACGAGTTCGTACGCATCGAGCCGAAGGAGACCGACTACACCTGCCCGAACTGTGGCGCGAAGATGCTGCTGCGCGAGGGACGCTACGGCAAGTTCCTCGGTTGTTCGCGCTACCCCGAGTGCAAGACCATCGTGAAGGTCACCCGCAGCGGTGAACCCGCCCCGCCCGACCGCCCCTCCGACGAAGTATGCGAGCAGTGCGGCTCACCGATGGTGATTCGCTGGGGCAAATACGGCGAGTATCTGGCTTGCACCAACCCGCAATGCGGTGCGCGCAAGCCGATGGAAAAATCGTTGGGCATCACCTGTCCCCAGTGCAAACAGGGGCAGATTGTGGAGCGCAAAGCGCGCAAGGGGAAGATGCGGGGCAAGGTTTTCTATGGCTGCAACCGCTATCCCGAATGCGACTTCACGCTGTGGGACAAGCCGGTAGGCAGAACCTGTCCGAAGTGCGGCTCCTTGCTGGTAGAGAAGCAAAGCGGGCGCAAGCAGGTTATCATCGCCTGCTCCAACAAGGAGTGTGACTACCGCGAGGAGGCTTCCACAGAGGCGAAGGCAATGGCATCGTAGGAAGGATAGGGGAAAGGCAGTGACGAAATACCACCCAAATTGACCTGGTGGTGACGTTCGTTGAACACATTGCATGCGCGTGCTCTGACTTTGCTTCGTGCAGGGCTACAGGCTCCATCAGCGAGTTTTCGTGACGGGCAATGGGAAGCGATAGAGGCTCTGGTTGCGCACAAGAGGCGACTCTTGTTGGTGCAGCGCACCGGCTGGGGCAAGAGCATCGTCTATTTTATCGCGGCGAGGCTCTTACGTGAGCAAAACGGCAACAAGGGTCTATCTTTACTGATTTCTCCCCTGCTCTCCCTGATGCGCAACCAGATAGAAATGGCGGAACGCATGGGCATACACGCCGAAACTATCCATTCTGCGAACACTGAGCGATGGGATGCCGTAGAGAAGCAGCTGCTTGGTGACGAAATAGACCTACTACTGATTAGCCCAGAGCGACTCGCCAACGCCGATTTTTACGGGCGCGTTCTGCAACAGGTTGCCCCCCGTATCCTCATGCTGATTGTGGACGAGGCTCATTGCATTTCAGATTGGGGACACGACTTCCGCCCCGATTACCGCCGTATCGCGCGGGTACTACGCTTGCTACCACGCAATATACCCGTACTGGCGACCACCGCGACCGCCAACAATCGCGTGGTGGAAGATATCCGACAGCAATTGGGCGAAGAGCTACACATCCACCGAGGTGCGCTCGCTCGGCGCAGTCTACGTTTGCAAAATATTCTTCTGCCCTCTCAGGCGGAGCGATTAGCGTGGCTGGCAGCACATCTGGACACCTTGCCGGGCAGTGGTATCATCTACACACTCACTGTTGCCGACGCCGAGCGCGTTACCCGATGGCTACAGACAAAAGGCTTTGACGTGCATCCCTACCATGCCGATTTGGAGAACCCCCTGCGCGAAGAGCTGGAGCAAAAGCTGCTGCATAATCAGGTGAAAGCACTGGTTGCGACAGTCGCACTCGGTATGGGCTTCGACAAACCCGACCTGGGATTTGTGGTGCATTTCCAGCGCCCCGGTTCAGTGGTACACTACTACCAGCAAATCGGCAGGGCGGGCAGGTCGTTGGACAGCGCTATCATCGTGTTGCTTGGCGGGGAAGAGGACGATGAGGTTATCAACTACTTCATCCGTACCGCTTTCCCGCCCCAAGCGCATACAGAAGCGATTTTGCGCGCACTGAGGCAGAGTCCAGAGGGATTGAGTATCGTGGAGATGGAGCGTAAGGTCAACCTGTCGCGTCAGCAGATAGACAAGGTTTTGCGACTGCTCTCGTCCGAAACGCCGTCTCCCATTGTACAGACGGGTAGCAGATTTGTGCTCGCACCGGTACCTTACTCTATCGATGTAGAACGTATCCAGAAGCTCACCGCATTACGTCGCGCCGAGCAGGAACAGATGCAGCAGTATATGCAGAGCGCGGAATGCCTGATGCTTTTCCTGCAGCGCGCCTTGGATGACCCCCACGCTGAACCGTGCGGAAAATGCGCGGTTTGCATCGGTAATCCGATTGTGTCCCCGATGGTAGATGAACAAACCGTGCGCGAGGCGGTGCACTTCTTGCGTCGTTCAGAGATACCTCTGGAACCTCGCAAGATGTGGCCTTCCAGAGAGGGGTTGTCTATCTGCAGAGGACAAGGGACAATCCCGGAATCCTTACGCGCCGAGGAGGGACGCGCTTTATGCCTTTGGGGAGATGCCGGCTGGGGAGCGCTGGTGAAGCGGGGAAAATACAACCACGGTTTTTACAGTGATGAGCTTGTGGAAGGAATAGTGGACATGGTCAAACGGTGGAACCCCCAACCCGTTCCCCAATGGGTAACCTGCGTGCCTTCCTTGCGTCACCCTCACCTAGTACCGGACTTTGCCCGGCGTCTTGCGGAAAGCTTGGGGCTGCCGTTCGTACCTTGCGTCCACAAGGTGCGCGAGACGCGCCCTCAAAAAGAGATGCAGAACAGCTTCCATCAGGTTCACAACCTGGACGGCGCATTTGAAGTGCATTCATGGGAAGGGATGGCAAAGCCTGTTTTTCTGGTGGACGATGTGGTAGACTCAGGATGGACACTGACAGTGATTGCAGTATTGCTACGCCAGGCGGGCAGTGGCGCGGTATTTCCCATTGCACTGGCAAAGCAGGTGCTACGCGGAGGATAAGAATGGACGCTCTTCAAACCAGCACACAAGTAGCCACTCTGCTGTGCGCCCATACAGGTAACGACCCGATACAGCCCCTGACGCAATCGGAGTACGTGAGGCTGGTGGGTTGGCTCAAGGACAAGGGATACCCTTTGGAAGAGCTGTTATCACCTGACATATATCTATTACTTCTGGAAGGGGAGGAGCCGACAGGGTTACCCGCAGAGCGATTGAAAGCCTTGCTGGAGCGCGGAGCGCAAATCGCCCTGTGGATGGAAAAGTGGAGCAACGCAGGAATGTGGATAGCTGGGTGGGAAGACGCAGAATATCCTCCGGTGCTGCACGAAAAGCTGCGCAAACAGGCTCCTGTGCTGTTGTACGGTTTTGGTAATCCTGACCTGCTGCAGCAAGGAGGACTGGCTATTGTTGGCTCACGGCATACAAGCGAGAATCTTCTAGAGTCTGCACGCCGCATCGCGAATCGATGTGCTCAACAGTCATGGGCGGTCATCTCCGGCGGGGCGAAAGGCGTAGACAGAGCCGCGATGCTGGGCGCGCTGGAGGAAGGTGGCACATGCGTGGGCGTGCTGGCTGCCGACCTTGCGCGAATAGCGACTTCCTACACCCTGCGCGAGTATCTGCTTTCGGATAAGCTGTGCCTCGTTTCGCCATACCATCCGCAAAGCGGCTTCACGGCAGGCAATGCGATGGGACGCAACAAAATGGTCTACGCCCTCGCAGAACTCGCCCTCGTTATCGCCTGCGAAAAAGGCAAGGGAGGCACGTGGGCGGGCGCCAAGGAGAACCTTCAACACCGCTGGACGCCCCTCTTCGTCATGGTGGGTGAAGACGCTCCTGAAGATAACCTCGCACTGCTCGAACTGGGGGCGCGCGCCTTCCCAACGCATATAGAAGGTCTTCTGCGGGAGCAGCTGTTGTCCCTCGTGCACTCTGCCCAAGTCGGACAGATAGCTCTGCCGATAGAGGTTTAAGGCGACCTCGCTCAGCCCTCAAACATGAAGAGGGAACCCCGTACCCTCACCTGTTTTTCGCGAGCAGCATAAGAGGGTGCGCTCAAGCAACCGATAATGAGAGTATGCGCAACCTGCTGTTTATGATACTGATCGTGGCAAGCGTGCTGTTTGCGCTCCTGCTGTGGTCACCGCCGGTGAGCACCGGAGACCGCTCCGCGCCCGTTCTCGCATCCGTCGGAGCGCTACGGTAACAGCTCTATTCGCGCAATCTGCACCCTCACGCCAGCGCGTGTACAGGGGTCCAGACGCAGGCGCGTCGCCACTCCTCGCCAGCGGGGGTTTTCGCTCAGATTCAGGGTGTAGTCGTGCCACTTGCCGTCCACGTGCACCGGGAAGCGCACACTGGTCGACTCGCTTTCCGCCAGTGAACGAGTGCTCCAGAAAACCTGCCCCATATCGTCAAACGGCTGTTCTGCCGCCTCCAACCGCATCCGCAGGCGCAACCGCCGATAGCGTGTGCACGCAATCTGCACAGGTGGGCCGAAGAAGGCGGGGTCGTTGCCTGTGGTGACCGCCGTTAACGCGCCGTGCTCGATTCGCGGGTTGTGCAGATTCATGCCGTTGTCCCACCCATAGGTGTCCCGCGCAAACTCCCACTGTGGCTTCGTGGTCAAAGTTATCTCCACCTGCGGCACCACCAAGCCAACGTCGGTGGGGGTGAGGTCAACATGCGCTTTAGGAGCGGCGGTAAACACCTCCCGAACGGCGTCCAGATAGCCGAAGCCGAACTCCTTATGCGGCTCGATGTACGACCCCTCGCCCCACTCGTTCCACGCCTCGATCAAGATCATCGGCACGACGTGGCGCGGATAACTCTGCAGAAAATGTAGAGCATCCTGAAGATGCCTCTTGAACTTGTCGGGGGTGCGCCCGTAGCGTACAAGGGCGTCCTGACCGTGCCACGGACGGCTATCCCAACCCCCGCTTACGGGAGGCAGCAGGGGGACAGGGCTGTTTTGTACGATATTCTGCCACTGCTGACGGTAGCCCTCGATAAGCGTATCGAACGGCGCCCGCCTCGCATCCCCGACGACGCCAAGATGGGGCCAGTTGTAAGCGGTTACCGCGTCATAGCCCTCGCGGGCGGCGATTTGTGCCTCGCCTGTACCCCCAACACAGGCGATAAGGTACAGCCCTCTCAGCCCGGAGCGAATGCACTCCTCACGCATTGCGTCAAAAGCGCGTCTGACCGCTTCGCTACCCATATCCGCACGCAGGCGGTACGGACTGAAGATAATCATCACCGGCTTGCCGTCGATCTGCAGGTGTTCAGGACGGTGGAAGTAGTGCTCTATCCAGTAGCGCGTCACCGCCAGGCAGTCCTCATGCGAGGAAGTGTTCGGCGGATTGTGGTTCGCCCACAGCAGGCAGAACTGCAGATACTGGCGATAGCGGCTTTGGAAATAGCCTTCGTGCAAAGCATGCTCCAGCTGTCGCGCCCCCTGCACCCAGTACCAGTCGTACACGAAGAAGGTGATGCCGTGCTCAACCGCCCATTTGATATGCCAGTCGGCAACCTGCGGGTCGCCCTCGCGATACCAGCCAAGCACCGGCTTGCGTTCGGGGAAGCGGGTAATCGGTGCCCACTGCCCTGCGCTCCGCCAACCGGGGAAGTAATATACCCCTACAGGGTATATGGGCTTTACCGGAGATGGGGGCGGCAGCGTGCGCCAAGCGGTTTGCACGGGGCGCAGGGTAATCTCCACAGGAGCTTTCGCAGCAATCGAAGCGGCGTTCGCGCCCTGCACCTGTGCTGTCAGCGTGCCACACCACGCACGAGGAAATAACACTCGCCACCGCCACTCTGCCTCCTCTCCATAGGGCAAAGCAGACTGCGCTACCTGTAGCCTCTGCAGCAGGCGAGCGTCTGCGGGCAGTTCAACCTTCGCGGTGACCCCTCTGGCGGTTTGTCCGCCCACATTGACCACGCGGAGCGCAATCACCACCGGCACTCCCGCGCGCGGCAGGGCATCCTCCACATCGAAGTACAGCACGTGCAAATCGGGTTTGCCTTGCGGTTGAGCTGATACCAGCGCCCTCTCCAGCACAATAGCGTCGCCGGGGTTTTCTCCGGGGCGAACGCCTAACATCACCACCTCGCCGTTCCAGCCGGGGGCGTCCAGCATGTTCAGATTATACAGGTGGGTCTGACCGTCGGCGATGACCTCGAAGGCGTGCTGCTGGATACCGTACGCCTCGCTGGTGGCAAAAAGCAAGGTACATTGTGTCGCGTTGACCGAGCGTATCTGCAAGAGGACGAAGGCAAACTGCTCTGCGTCGATAGCTACTCGTCCCCCAAAGAAGCCGTCGGGTTCTTCCAGCTGCAGGCGCGCTCCGGTCGCTGTCTCCTGTACACGCACACCACGCCATGCGGTCCAGTCCATACGGTGCGCACGAAAGACAAACTCCCTTTGTCCCTCGCGTAGCACAAGCCCTTCCAGTCGCACAATGCGGATGGAGCGCAGGGCGAACTCGCCCACACCGTACGGGTCAAACCGCAGACGGACGATGCGCCCTTCCTTCTGCCAGAAGGGGAACACACGGTAGGTATGCCATTGCCCGTCGCCACGCACCGCGAACCGAGTGCTTTTGCCCGGCAAGAAACCGCCATACGGGGATTGGGTGGTGTTGCTCCAGAAGATTTCGGCTTCGCCGGGTAGGGAAGCTCGCATCTCTATCTCCACTGCCTGATGGGGCACAGCCGGCAGGTTTAGCAGAGGAAGATACTCCAGTATGGGGTCACCGCCGGTGGTGCGGAAGACCATCGCACCATCCTCAAAGCGTATGTCCGCTATCTCGCCGTTCACACGCCACGTTTGCAGCACCTCGCGACTGCCAAACCTCCACTCGGCTTCCGCTTGCACTCCGCTCATGATGACACCTCGCCCTGTGCCGTTTCTCGCCAGTACCTTTCCGCCAGGATGACGGCAACATAATCATCGTATGGCTGCTCCGGGGTGCGTAGCCAGGAAGGGATTATCTTGCGCCAGCCTTTCGGGGGGTTCTCGCGCAGGTAACGACGCCGTGCTTCCTCAGAGGTATACGCCTCGTCCACCACCTGCACAGGCACATCCGACGACAGGTTGCGCAGCAGCGGTTCCAGCGCACGGAATCCCGTACCTCCGCCAACCACAACGCATCGCGGGCGAAAACGCAGGAACAGCGACGCTATCTCCTTTTCGAGTTGCTCTCTCGCCAGCACGGCGCGGTGTAATACCTGTCCGTCGTTTCGCACCACCGCTAAACCCACTTTGCTACGTCCCGGGTCTATCCCGAGCACCACCGCTTCCGACATCTCAGCACCCTCGTTGACCTATTGCACGATGCGAAAGCGTAACCGCAGGCTATCGGCGGAGTAAGTGTCCGCATCCGCCACGACCACCACGTTCACATAACGTCCCCTGCCCTCACGCACGATGCGGTCGGCGAGGTCGGTAATCTCCACGCTGGAAACCGTGCCCACCGACGGCTCGCCTTCCGCGCCGATTTGGGGGATAATACCCGCCTCGATGGCTCTGGAGCGTACCTCATCTCGCAAAAACTCGATGAGCGTGTTGACAATTTCACCGGTGCTGCGTCCGGACCACACCCGCACACGCACAATCTCCTCGTCCTTGCGATACACGAGACGGTTACGGTAAGGTTTCAGCTCCACCTGTATCGGCTCGCCAGCCACGCTGTTGCGCACCGCTACCGCCAGCACCACCACAGGCACATCGGAGCGGGCTATCTGCTCTGCCAGCACCTCCACGCTGACCGCCTCGTCAGCCACTACTTCGGTGCTACCTCCTGTCGGCGTGGGCATACTCACCCGCTTGAGAGGTACATACGCTGCCCGATGCGCTGTTCCTGCCGAGGCACCTCGTGCCAGAGCGATACGCCCCGCCTCTACCAGCAAGCGATAAATCTCGTTGCGAGTGGCTCGCAGCGATAGCCCGTTGGGAATAACCCGTCGAGCGATTTCCTCGTCCTTGCGTGCGATGATGGGTTTCTCTTTAATCTGCTCCAGCCTCTCTATCAGCCCGCGCAGTTCCTCTTCCTGTGCCTGTAGCTGCGCGATAGTGCCCCGGAGTGCGTCCGCCTGCTGCTGGAGCTGGCGGCTCTGCTGGGCAAGCTGTTCCGTTTGCTGGCGTAGCTGCGCTGCCTGTTGCTGGAGCCGCGTGTTTTCGCTGTTCAACCGCACATTCTCGCTGGCGTACTGCATATTCTGCGAAGCCAGCTCGGTGTTGTTCTGCTGGTACAGCGTGTTCTGCTCACGCAGAAACTGTCCCTGCCTCTCAAGCTGCGCATTGGTCTGGCGCAACTGCGCGTTGGTGCGACGTAACTGCTCGCTGCTCGCCTGCAAAGCGGTATTTTGCTTCTGGAGCGTTTGAAGTTCTTTGCTCTGCTCCGCGATACGACGGTTGAGCTCGGCCACTTGCAGTTGCCTTTGCTGAAGCTGCTGTCTGACCTCCTCCAGTTGTTGCTGCTGCTGGCGCAACTGTCGGGCGTTCTCTTCCATCTGCTGCTGTTGCTCACGCACACGTTGCACAGCGTCTTCATAGCGTTGCTGCACCTGCGTGTACTCGCTACTCAATCGGGCGTATCGACGCTGTAGCTGGCGCGATTGCTCCAGAATGCGCTCTCCGCGCACGATGATTTCGCGAAATGTCTGGGCGGTAGCAAGCACTGCCACAATGGTCAGGAGGGCGATGAGCGAGCCGGTGAAGCTGGTAATCAGCATGGCGGTATGACGAGGACGCAATCCCCACACGGAGATGCGTCGCTTACCCAGATAACGCCCCAACCAGTCGCCAAAGTAAGCGATAAAGCCGCTGACCACGATGAAGATAATGCCGATGATAATGGTGCGAATGGGCATCGTTGAACCCTCCTTGCTGTTTCACCGCCCACGTTTCCACAAAATGACCACTCCGGCAATCGCCCCCAGAACATCCGGCAGAAAGCTCGCAACCAGGGGCGATATGTTACCGCCTCGCCCCAGGATAAACAGGTACTGCGCCATCGCCCAGTACAGGAAGATAATGACGATGCTGAGAGCAAACCCCGCTGCCGCCGTGCTGCGCTGCCTGCGGATGCCCAGAGGCGCACCCACGAAACCAAAAATCAGGCTCGCCAGAGGCAGAGATATTTTATTGTACAGCTCTACCTCCATTTGTCGGGTATCTTCACCTGCCTGTCGGTATCGGCGAATGCGTTGCAGGGTTTGGCGGAAGCTGCGGCTGTCAGGGTCGGGCACCAGGTCGGTTTCGATCTCCCGTAGGCTCTTGCGGATACCTCCCTGCAGTACCCGCGTGGTAGTGCGTGCAAACTCTGCCCGTACGCGCCCATCGCCTGTCATCCAATAACCATCGTAGAGGTCCCACTCTCGCCCGCCCAGCCATCGGGCGCGTTTGGCGTAGACAATCAGTACCGGATGCCAGCTTTCTGAGGAGGGAGCGAACTGAACGGCAGTTACGTCGTATAGAACGCCTGCCTGCAAATCCACCCCACCCTGCGCGGTAATGAGCGTCTCCACCTTGCCCCCGCGCATCACCGTTTGCGTTACCGGTTGGGCGCGTTCACCTATCTGGCGAAGCACCGCCGTGCGCAGCCGCCACATCTCCGCCGTTGCCGGCGGCACTACCAGCTCGTTGAAGCTCATCGCCAGCGCGCTGACCACTGCACCCATCGCCAGCACCGGCGTCACAATGCGCCACAGGCTATATCCTGCCGCATACAGCGCGACGGTTTCGCTTTCGCTGGAAAGCCTGCCGAAAGAGAGCAGGGAGGCAAGTAGCATCGCCATCGGAAAGGTCTTGACCATAATCTGGGGCAGACCGAGCAATACCATACGCCCCACCGTCCACAAAGAAGCCCCTTTCACCAGGTACTCGGTGAGCTGGAACAGGCTACCGCCCGCGAAGAAGAGAGCGGTGAACAACAGCACACCGAACACGAATGGTCCGATGAGCTCGTGCAGTATCAGACGGTCTATCACTTTGAGCCGCATGGGTCAGATATGCTCGTATTCCTCGCCAAGATAGAACTGCCGGGCGATGGGGTCGTCAGGTAGCGTGTCCGAGTTGCCCTCGGTCAGGATTTTACCGTTGTGAATGATGTACGCCCTGTCGGTAATACGCAAAGTGGCGCGCACGTTGTGATCGGTAATCAGGATGCCCACACCCAGCCGCTCGCGCAGGTGCGCGATGATGCGCTGCAGGTCGGCGATGGCGATGGGGTCTACGCCGGTGAACGGCTCGTCCAGCAAGATGAATCTGGGGGAAGCGGCAATGGTTCGCGCAACCTCTACTCTGCGCCGTTCTCCCCCCGAAAGGGTATACCCGCGTGCGTGGCGCAGGTGCGCAATGTGAAACTCTTCCAGCAATTCGTCGATGCGCTGGCGAATCTGCGTTTTCGTCAAACCCTGTAGCTGCATTACCAGCCGCAGGTTATCTTCCACCGTCAGCTTGCGGAACACCGATGGCTCCTGTGCCAGATAGCCGATACCCATCCGCGCCCGGGCATACATAGGCAGGTGGGTAATCTCTCGCTCATCCAGCCACACCTGCCCCTCGTTTGGGTGCACCAGCCCCACAATCATATAGAAAGTGGTGGTCTTGCCCGCGCCGTTGGGTCCCAGTAGTCCTACAATCTCGCCTGTGTTCATCTGCAGCGAGACGCCATCCACCACTCTGCGTCCTTTGTAGATTTTGACCAGCTTTTCGGCTCGAAGCTTCATTTTTTAGCCTCCTCTGCGGGAGGGCGCTTCGGTTGAATTACGGTTTCCGTACGCTCGGGGTCACCTTCGAGTACGACCCGCAGGTCTTCCTCGCCCAGATAGATGGTTCCCCTATCGCCCTTCTGCGTCGCCAGAAATCGTGGGTCATCTACCTCCACAAAAACACCGTTTTGCAATGTCACCTGACGGGTTGCGTCGTCATAGAACACTATGCCTGCACTGCCCCGTGCGGTACGCTTCTCTTTCGGTTGAGTAAGGCGAAAAGTAACCTGCCCCTCTGCCCGCGCTCTGGTCAGGCGGGTCTCCTGTCCGGTCTGCAAGCGCGACTCGGCGGTGATGGCGCCAGCTTCCATGCGCAGCTGCCCATCGGCGCTTTCCAGCACCACACGGCTCCCCGTGACCTTAACCAGAACGGTACCGTCCCGCTTGTATTCGGTGACAATCTGCTGGTAGCGGCTCAGGCGATACCGTCCTACCTGTACCTGTGCCAGAGCGGGCATAACCGCTCCCGCTAAACACACCGTTAGTATCAGTTTTTGCCTTAAACTCATACTTTTAACCCTTTCCATGAATTTCATGGCGACAAGACACGCATCACCTGCAAGGCGGTATCCAGCTCCACCCGTTGCGCGTGCAGGTTGAACTGCTTGCCGGTGATATGCACATCCCCCCGTGCTATCAGACGGTTCTGGCGTGCCAGCCATATCACCTCTTTTGCTTGAAGCCGAACGCCGTTCACGCGCGAATAGGCATGAACGCCCCCGCTTGCCTCTACGCGCCACTGTTTCTGCATTGCTCGTACTCGTCCTGCGCGCAAGTCAGTGGCGGGTTTGCCCTTCTCATACAGGACACACTGTACGTTCTCGAAGACACCCGTCGCGTCCGCTTGCGCGCTTTCTGCCTCCGCGCGAGGCACAGTCGCTTCCCACACCGTCCGGCTGGGTGTGCCCGGCTCCAGCCATGTCAAACGCAGTGTTTCTGTCTCCACCTGCAGGGAGGGCAATCGCGCCGGCTGCGGTGCCGGTTCACGTGGCTGGGGTGGGCGACGAACCTGCTGCGTTCCGCACCCCGTCATAGTCAACCATGTGCACCCACATACCAGCACGACGACAAGCCTCATCCGATTCATAGCGGGTACATGTTACACGAAGGGGAGAGGGATGTGCAAGCAGAGTACAGCGCACGCACAGCTACCCAACCACCTCTCTCACGGCTTCAGCCGTCAATGCCCGAGTGCTCTCTCTGTACAGTAGTACGTGACCACACGTGATTATTTGGATATGGGCAAACCGGTCTCGCGTGTCTGTTATTCTAAGCAGAATGACAATCGTTTGCTGTCATACTGATCGTCAGTGAATCATCTTAATCCATCATTGGAACGAGACTCTTCGCTTCGCTCAGAATGATAGATGAGCAGAACCTCCCTGCCAATATCAACACAATGTTGTAGCCGCAGGCTTTAGCCTGCGCAAAAGGAACACAACCTCACGTCCAAATGGTCGCATGGGGTGAAGGAGTACAGTCACAGAGACAAAAGCAGCGCCGATACCCCAACAGGGTATCGGCGCATGATGGGAACAGCGTTACTTGATTTCGACGGTCGCGCCCTCGGCTTCGAACTTCGCCTTGATTTGCTCCGCCTCTTCTTTGGTGACGCCCTGCTTGATAGGTTGTGGTGCGCTTTCGACCAGGTCCTTCGCTTCCTTCAGTCCCAGGTTGGTGATTTCGCGTACCACTTTGATAACCTGAATCTTCTTCTCGCCCACCGACTTCAGGATGACATCGAAGGATGTCTTCTCCTCCTCGGCGGGAGCCGCTTCCGCTGCTGCGCCCGCAGCAACCGCGCCCGGCATCGCAGCAACCGCTACCGGAGCAGCCGCCGTCACGCCGAACTCTTCTTGCAGAGCCTTCACCAGCTCGTTGAGCTCGAGCACGCTCATGCCCTTAATGGCGTCGATAATCTCCTCTTTGGTCAGTGCCATGGTTTTACTCCCTCCTTACGCACTTTGCGCGGATTTCTTGTCGGCTATTGCCTGAACGGTGTATACGAAGTCACGCAGGATACCCTGCAGAGTGCCCACCAGCCCGGTAATCGGCGACTGCATTGCGCCCACGACCTGCGCAACCAGCACCTCGCGTGGCGGTAGCTTTGCCAGCTGCTGAATCGCCTCGGCATCGTAACGCTTGCCGCCCAGAACAGCACCTTTGATGGTTAGCACCCGCAGTTCCCGGATGGCATCCGATAACGCTTTGGCGGTCGCCGCCTCGTCACCGTGGATAAAAGCAACCGCCGTGGGGCCCTCAAGGATGTCGTCTAAGTTATCGCTGATAAGCCCCTGCGCCGCGAGCCGAAACAGCGTGTTCTTCACCACACGGTACTCCGTCTGATTCTGGCGCAGTTGTTTACGCAGCTGCGTGATCTGCGACACGTTCAGCCCGCGATAATCGGTGAAAATGACGCCTTTGGACGCGCTCAGCCACTGGCGAAGCTGGTCAACCTGCATCACCTTTTGCGGATTGGGCTTTGCTCGCACGCGGTATCCACCTCCTTTCTCGTTCGCGTCCCGACAAAAGCATCACGGGGAACCCTGCCAGAGGCGAGGGCTCCCCGTACAGCAAACCTACCGCACCATCTGTGCGGAAGGTGTGACCGTCACATTCCCTTTTTCGCCTCGGCAGGTGGAAGCCCATTAAGCCCTTATCGGGCGCCTGCTTTCTTCGGATCAAGCGGTATGATTATACTTCAAGAATGGAGCAAATGCAAGCCTCAGGCGATGATGTTCGGGATGCCATCCAGCGCAGGGGCAAGGCTTACCGGTGATGTGTTGGTGCCGCAGCCCATGAATCGCGGTCCCAGGTCCTCTACCCATTTCTCGCCCTTTTGCTTGCGGAGCTCGTTGATTTTCTCGCGAAACTCCCAGTCGGCATCTTGCACGACGGTTTTCACGTCGCGCTGTTCGCCCGTTATCTGCATGAGATGTTTAATCCATCGGCTACCGAAGGTGACATGCGTACGCTCGTCCACGATGTCGTACTCGTGCTCGAGTGCAGAAAGCGGGTCGTTGCGCTTCCACGCAGCGGCAACCCATGCCCGCTTGGGTTCGAAGCTGCACGCCTCGCCAACCTGTGTGAGGCTGGCCAGCCGATGTAGCAGGCTGAGACTCGTCCATACCGCATAGTGCCCCACCGGGATGGGCACGCTGTACGGGTCTACTCCAAACGCCTTCAGCCGTTCGAAGCCCATCATGGTGTGCCGTGCTTCGTCCCACATCTGGCGGATGAACTCCATGTAGTAATCGAACGGCATGTCGTACCTGCGTCCGTCGTAGACGATACTGCCCACAATGTCGATAACCGGCAGTTCGGTAAAGTGCGTGTAGGCGGTAGGTATCGCTTCGTACTCGGGCCAGTCGGGCAGGGTGTAGCGGTCGGCGCTGCGGATGGTAAAGGTTTCTTCCAGCGCCATCTCCGTAGGGTACTGCCACTCAGGATACTCTGGAATAGGCGGAGCCTCCGCAGGCGGGCGAATGCCGAAGATACCGCCCAGAGCCACCAAATGCTCACGAATCTGCTGTTCAAAGGCAGGGTCGCCGGTCCTGCCCTGTTGCTCTTTGCGCTTCAGGTAATCTGTGCCCCACTCGATGTCCCGCTTGAGGGCAGGCAGATGGAGCTCCAGCAGCTCTTTGGTGGGAGCATCGTTCACGGGAAGAGTATATCGGGCGTGCAGACTGTACGCTCGATATTGCGCGGGGCGGATCACCCGATATAACGCACCGAGAAGCGTCACGTCATCTTTTGCGGTCATCAAATGTCGGACGAAGTTTTTCCACTGGGGAAGCACCTTGCGCTCGGCGTCGCTAACCAGAAAATCACGCAGTCGCGCCCGCATATCCCGCGCTCTCAGCATCGCGCTGTGCAGGTGATGACTCAGTTCGCACTTCGCTTCGAGGTCGGGTAACATGGCAATAGCGCCCGCCAGTGTTGTTGCCAGTTCAAACTCTAGCGAGAAGTAGTGGTGGAAGATAACCTGGCTCTCCTCCACACGGAAATAGGTCTGCCTTTTACGCTGTTTACGACCGGACACCCGTTGAGCCGCACGGTCGGCTGTGCGGTGCACTGTAACCATAGCTATTCCCCCTTTCGCTGATTTAATTTAGTGTAGCAAAATTCAGACGCGAAAAGCAAGAGGATTGCGAATAGCGAATAGGCTGGACGGCTTAATAACGACAGGTCGGTTTCGCCGGTAACAGCGAGCACCGGTTGCCCTGCCTCAGCAAGGCGTTTTGCAGCCGCGGGAAGCATACGCTCGACGTTCTCCGGATTCACCGGATGCCCCTTGCGCACGGCAAGGTCCCACCCTTCCGTGCCCAGCTCCCGTCCCAGAGCGACCAGCCCCTCGGCATCGTATTGCCGGAACATCTTGCTGAAAACCACAAGGCGCATTGTCAATACCTCCTCTCACTACTCCAGAGGCAACATCACCCGCCTGCCGAGGATGCGAGCTATCTGCCCTGCACGACGCGCGTCCGGCGGCGAGGCGATATCGATGTTTTCGCGGTCCATATTGCGTGCCCTCTCGATAGTGCGTAGAGCCTCGTCTATCTGTCCGGCACGCGATTGAGCGTAGCTCAACACCACCAGCGTCCAGGGGGCGGTAGGCACCTGCTTGACCGCTTTCTGGGCAAGCTCCACTGCACGTCGTTTGTCTCCCGCACACAGCGACTGCCCGCACAACACCCATGCGTCGTCGGGGCGGATACGCGCCGCCAAGTCAAAGTAACGCGAGGCCGTTGTGACGGAGCCTACCGCGAGCGTCTCAAACCCCTTTTGTGCCAGAGCCTGCCAGCTCAGCGGGTTACGCAGCAGCGCCTCGCGAAAGTGGTCCTCGGCACGGGGGAACTCACGCGCTTCCGCGAATGCTGCGGTGAGCAGAGCCTCCAGTGCGTCCGAGGTCTCTCCCTGTTCATGGAGCGGAAGCAGGATGCGCAACGTCTCCGACGCCTTCATCTCGCGCAGAGCAGCATTTGCCTTCGCCAGCGCCAGCAGCGTTTTGGTCGACTCCGTTGCCTTCATCTGTTCCAGCATCGCGCGCGCATCCGACATCTTGCCTCGCAGAGATAGCGCGAGCGCCCTGTATGCTCCCACGACGCTCTTGTCTGCCGAACGTCCCTCCGCTAGATTACACATCCGCTCTGCGTCCTGCCAGCGTCCAGCCAGCAGGTAACATCGCGCGGCAGCCAAAAAGTTCTCTGCGGTACCGCCCGCCTGCAGGTAAGCGGTCGCCGCCTCCTCCAGCCTGCCCAGCTGCGCCAGAGCACGCGCCTTCTCGAGGGGTGTTCTCGCCTGCGCGAGGTGCAACTCGCCTCCATGCAGAGCAGCTTCTATCGCCGCCCGCAGAGAAGAAAACCGCTTCTCCGGGTCCACCATCTGCGCAAAGGCGACGCGCAGGTTCGCCTGAGCCAGTGTACCATATGTTTCGGGCGACGGCAGCAGATTGACCGCCTGCTCCGCGCTGGTCACCGCCTTTTCCCACTGTGCCATGCCCAGCCACGCCCGAGCCAACAGGTAGTGCGCCTGTCCGTCATTTGGCAACAGATGCGCTGCTCGTCGCGCCGCCTTCAGCGCCTCATTCCACTGCTGCGCGGACAGGTGCTGTCGGGCTTGCTCCAGATAGAATGCCCCACCGCGCGACAAGCCGTTGTCTACTCTGTAGCGCACCTCCGTCGACGCCACGCGGTCGTTCCAATCGGTGACTCGCAGGGTCAGCACGTGCTCCCCTTCTGCAACGGACAGGGTGTCCCACGTCCACGTATAAGGCGTTGTGGTGTCGCTGCCGACCGGATTACCGTCCAGCAAGAACTCCACACGCTTCAGTGGTTCATTAGAGGTCACGCGCACCTCTACAACATCCGACACCACGCTCCCCGCTTCAGGGGTTACCGTCAAGCGCGGCGGATACCACCATATCATACTCACCGCTGCTATCCACACCAGCATCTTCATGGCTCCTCCTCCTTACCGGCTTCAACGCTGCCACAAGATACCCTCAGCCGGGCGTATCCCCCGTTGAACAGCACGCTCGCCACGACGGCAGGTACCTGTTGCTCGCCCGACAATCTAAAAGACGCCTCGGCACGCTCCATCGGTTTCATGTTCGCCAGCACCACTGCATCGCTATCCGCTGCCGTTTCCGGCATCAGACGCAGCGCTTTCCAGACCTGCGCACCTGCGTTTACCACCTGTACCTGCAGGGATTGCTCCTCACGCCGGACACCGATGACGATATTCAACAGTGCGGACGAGAGTTCCGACAGCGCATCGATAAGAAGCTCCGCGTGCCCGGTTACTTCCTCTGCACCGGCGTACTTCGAGGAGACCACCCGCATCCCACTGGCTAAAAACAGCATCCGGTGTATCCCGCGTGCGCTCATCGATACGTTGTCCCTGCGCAGGTTTGCCCGCGCCTGATACCAGTGGCTATCGGCTTCACGCATCAGCGCGGCAAGGCGAGAGAGGACGCCACGCGGCACCTCACTCTGCCACACCGCCCGCCGGAGTGCGTTCATCGCCTCGTCCACCGTCTGCAGCCTCTCCACAAAGCGCAATACCAATCCCGATCGTGCGTTCAGCCATTCAACACGTTGCACTCTGCCCGCGCTGTCCTGTCGCAACCCGCTACGTCGCTCAATAGCGGTAATCCCTCCATCACCATCCAGCGTTAGCCGTTCTGTCGTGTAGACGCCGGCGGGCAGTTCTCCGTCTATTACCACTTTCACTTTCTGCTCCGAGCTGTTCCACAGCACCAGGCTCCATATTCGGGGCAGGTGTACAGCAGCAACGCGTAGCGCATGACTACTGCTCTCACAATGCAGCCGCCCTCCGTCATCCCACCCCACCCAGCGTGCCACGGCGTCGGTAGCGGCAGAAGGCTCGGGCGTTCCCAGAAATTGATGAAAGGGGACAGGGGGTGACTCCACTCCTTGAAGAGACCACGTGATTTTCTCTTCTGCCTGCGCAAGCACCACGCGCATGCACAACAGACCGAGCACCGCACTAATCGCCAGATGTTTCATTCTCTTGCCTCTCCTCCGGTAACCGCTGGCGCAGGCGTCGGTCAAATTCGTCACGCGGCATCAGTATTCGCCTTTGACAGCGGGCACATACCAGCCCCACATCTGCCCCCAACCGCACTACCTGCCAGCGGTTCTCGCCACAGGCGTGAGGCTTGCGCAGCATGACGTAATCTCCTACTTGTACAGGCAGGATTCCCATCCGGGCTGTCCAAATCTCCCTTGTATCCGATGCATTCCGCTGTCGAGGGCTAATCTGTATGGAGATACGTGCTCCTTATCCCAACGAACTGGACAAGATGCTGGAGCTGATGTGCCGCGCTTTTGAGCTCGACGTGGAGCTGGCACGAGATATATTTTACTCTGACCCCTTCTTTGACCTGCTGGAGCGCAGGGTGCTTGTAGACAAAGGCAAGGTCATCTCTTGTCTGACCATCGTGCCGGGCGTCATCGCGCTGGGCACTGCACGCATACCCGTTGCAGGCATTGCAGGAGTAGCCACCGACGAGGCGTTCCGTCGACGGGGATATGCGGGAGCGCTCCTGCGCGACACCATCAAACTCCTCTACGACAAAAAGATACCTCTCTCCATGCTTTACCCCTTTTCGCCACGCTACTACCGCAAATTCGGTTGGGAAACCGCCTCGGTAGAATGGTGGTGCGAACTCCCTTCTCCTCTTCTGCCTCCCTACTCGGAAAGCCGCTTCGTGCGTCCGTATCAGGCGGGTGACCTCGAACACCTGCGCCGTCTACACGATGTTCATCTTCACAACACCGCAGGAGGCTTCGTACGAGAGCCGGCGCGCTGGCAGTGGATTCTGCGACAAAAGTACCAAACGGTGCTCGCCGATTTTCATGGTGCGGTGGAGGGCTATATGATTTACGAGGTGCAATCGGGACGCAATCGTGTAGAGGTTCGCGAGATTATTTTTATCACATCGCGCGCACAACGGGCGTTGCTGGGTTTTCTCTCCAGCGCGAATCTGGCAGACACCATTGGCGTGTGTGCTCCGGTTTACCGCGCTCAACAGTGGAGTACCTGGTTGACCGACAACGAGGATGAACTGCTGTCACAGGTGCAGGCAGGATTGCGCCCAACCTATATGCTGCGCATCACCCACCTGCCTGCACTGATAGAGTGCCTGCGCCCGCATTGGAGAAGCTGGCAGGGGGCGATACGTATCGTGGTAGACGATAGCTTCGTGCCAAGTGGCAAACAAACGGCGATACTTGCTCCAGACGACAGTCAAAAACCCGTACAGGTGACTAACTGGGCACGGGGGAGTATCCAGACATGGAGCCAGATTGCGGGAGGGTATCTGCTTCCTTCGGAAGCCTACTCAGTAGGACTGATTAGCCTCTCACAGCCTGCACTCGCCGACGTGCTCGACGACATGTTCCCGAAGTGCTATCCGTTCACAACGCTAGCAGAGAGGTTCTAGTCGCTAATACACCGTACGGACGTAAGGGTAGTGCAAGATTTTCCCGTCAGAAGTCACAAGAGGGCAGCCGTAGACTCTCGCGGTAGCAACGATAATCTGATCAGCAGGGTCACGATGAAACTCGCCAGGCAAGCGAGTTGATTCAATCGCAATCTCCGGAGTAAGAGCCAGTATTTGTACGCCAGGATAACTCAACGCCTGTTCAAACCACTCTTCTAGCGGGGAGGGCAATTCAAGACGGGCGTAGGCAGTTAGCTTTGCGATTTCCCAGCAAGATATTGCGCTAATACCTATCAGGTCTGTCTCATTGGCAGCAATAGCCTCAATCTGTTTCGGTGTAAGCTGCTCACCTCCATGTGCCCACCACACCCAAATGTGGGTATCTAATACGATCATCGCAGTGCCTGCCACTCATCCTCTGCTACGCTATCGAAGGGGCGTTCATAGCGAAACGGCTTGCCGCGCAGGGGATAGCGATCCAGAGTCTCTTTATGTCGCCTTGGCTGGATAACAATCACTTCCACCTTTTCCCCTGGGCGAAACGGCACTCCGCGAATGACTAACTCCCCTTCAGGCGATACGGTAGTCTCGGTCCGGTACACTTGCATTTTGCTCCACCCCCTGCAATGTGTCTCCTGGCGATGGCAATTTCCCCATCGCAGCGTGGTTACTCCTCCAGCATCTCTTTTTCGCTGGCGGGCAACTCGCGCGATCCACCCTTTATCTGCACGTAGAAGCCGTACAGCAAAAAGGGGATACTCACCACGCCGGCGATGCGCGTTAGCCAGTGGGCAAACTGTGCCAAAAGCAGTACCACCCATCCCACAACGGATGCGGTGAGCAGAATCAGACCGATGGTCAGGTAAGCGTTTAAGCCTTTCATGGCCGCCTCCTTGCCGAAACTCTATACCCCTTCGACACGCAGGCAGGAAGTAAAGTTTCGGCGCGTTTCAATCGGTGAACACCACGGGTACCCTGCGCGGAACGCCACACAACGCGCGTGCCGCTTCCACAATATGTTCCGTAGATAGCCCGACTAACCTCCGCAGAATGTCTACCGAACCATGTTCGATGAACTCGTCCGGTATAGCCAGGTGTTTCACTTGCACGCTGGTAACGCCCTCATGCGCCAGTACCTCCAGTATGGCTGAACCGAATCCACCGCACATTGCGTTTTCCTCCACCAGCACAAAGCGGGGGACGCGATACGCAAAGCGCAGGATGGTCTCCCTGTCCAGCGGCTTGACAAAACGAGCGTTAATCAGCGTGGCATGGATTCCTTCCTGTTCCAGCTGCTTCATTGCAGCGAACGCGGTTGCTACCATCGAACCGATAGCGAAAATGGCCACATCGTCTCCCTCGCGCAATACCTCCCCTTTGCCCAGCTCTATCGGGCTTTCGGGCACACCCCAATCTATGGCGGGTACCGAGCCACGCGGATAGCGAATGGCGATGGGACCGTTGTACGAAACGGCAAAGCGGAGCATAGCACGGAGTTCCTCACCGTCTTTAGGCGCCATGATTACCACGTTCGGGATAAGGCGCAGGTACGAAAGGTCGAACACGCCGTGATGCGTTGCGCCGTCATCGCCTACCAGCCCTCCGCGATCCATCGCCAGCACCACATGCAGATTTTGTATAGCCACATCGTGCAGAATCTGGTCAAAAGCGCGCTGCATAAAGGTAGAGTAGATGGCCGCTACCGGTACCATGCCTTCCGCTGCCAGTCCTGCGGCAAAGGTCACCGCGTGTTGTTCGGCGATGCCCACGTCAAAATAGCGATCAGGGAACCGCTCCTGTAGTTTGGCTAATCCGGTTCCGTCGGGCATGGCTGCTGTGATGCCCACCACCTTGGGGTTTTGCTCGGCGATGCGTACCAGTTCATCGGCGAAGACCTGGGTGTAAGTTTCCCCGCTTGTCTTCTTCTCCATTTTGCCGTCATGGATACAGAAGGGAGTGACGCCATGGTACTTGCGCGCATCGGCTTCGGAAAACTCATAGCCCTTGCCCTTTACGGTGATAACATGTATCAAGACAGGACCTTTCAGCTCCTTGGCGTGCGAGAAAACCTCTATCAACAGGTCGATATCATGTCCGTCCAGCGGACCGATATACTCGAACCCCATCTCTTCGAAAATAGCTCCCGTGTTTTCTGGGGCGATAACGTGGGTAATACCGTGTTTCAACCCTCTGGCGTGCTTGGCAAGGACACGCGCCTTGCCAGGAAGTCCTTCCAGCATCTCCTTTGCCCGATGCTCCACCCGCTGGTACCAGGGCTGTGCCCGCAGGCGAGAGAGGAAGGTTGCCAGTGCGCCCACGTTTTCGGCGATGGACATTTCGTTATCGTTGAGCACAACGGTGAGGTCGGTCTTTGCCTGTGCCGCATTGTTTAGTGCCTCTAACGCCATACCTGCGGTTAACGCGGCATCGCCTACTACCGCCACCACACGCTCATCGCTACCGCGCAGGTCACGAGCCTTCGCAAAACCCAGCGCCGCGGAGATAGCCGTGCCCGCGTGTCCCGCGCCCCACACGTCATACTCGCTCTCATCGCGGCGCAAAAAGCCGCTGATGCCACCATACTGCCTCAGCGTACCAAATCGTTCCAGCCTGCCGGTGAGCAGTTTGTGTGCATACGCCTGGTGCCCCGTATCCCAGATAATCTTGTCTTTCGGCATGTGCCATACGCTGTGCAGCGCGATGGTGAGCTCAACAGTGCCCAGATTGGATGCCAGGTGTCCACCGGTGCGCGAGAGGGTTTCAATAATAGTCTCCCGTATTTCCGCCGCGAGCTGTCGAAGCTGCTCCCGGCTCAGAGATTTCAAGTCCGCGGGCAAGCGAACGGTTTCCAGCAGACGCACGGGCGTTCTCCTTTTTCTGAGGGATTCGTTACGCTAATCAGTTTACCCCACCCAACACAGGGTGTCAATGCTACAAGAAGAAGGAGCTCGCCCGTAGAGCTATCCGTCAGCTGCTTTTTCGAGTTGTTTCTGCATATACATGTCCTGGTCTGCCAGCAGTAACAGACTGGAATCGCCGTTGGTAACGGTGGCACAACCGATGCTAACTCTAATCGGAAACGGCAAACCTAACTGTTCGGCAGCCTGTTTCAGTGTGACCTGCAGCCGCTGTGCCAGCACCCGTGCCCCGGCTTTATCGGTATCCGGCAGCAGCACCACGAACTCATCTCCGCCATACCGCGCTGGAACATCGCCAGCCCGCACCTGCTGCAGCACCTGCCCCACCAGCTGTAACACCATGTCACCCATCTCATGCCCGAAAGTATCGTTGATATGCTTGAAATTATTGATATCCATCAACAGCAGAGATACCGGGCGGGGATGCCGCTGTGCGTTGTGTAGAATCTGACGGTAAGCGGTCTCGAAGTAGAGGCGGTTG
This sequence comes from uncultured bacterium, assembly GCA_938027655.1. Lineage (GTDB taxonomy): Bacteria > Armatimonadota > HRBIN16 > HRBIN16 > HRBIN16 > HRBIN16. The sequence continues at coordinate 25,726 of CALJAP010000200.1, forward strand.
AACACACCGGTTAACGGGTCTTGATATACCTTTTGTAGCAGCGCAGTTTGCGTTTCCAGCACGTCCAGCGAAGCGGCCATCATCTGCACGGTAATCCGCAACCATTCCATCTCCTCAACAGCAAAATCTCCGTGCGTTTTATCTCGCCACACGAAAATGCACCCCTTGACCATATCGCGAACGGTCAGTTCGTTGCCGACGCAATGCTGCCCGCGACGCTGGACCAGAGCTTCTATGCCCCTTGCCCAGGATTCCAGTCCATCGCCCGGCGACGGCATCTCCCAGAGCTGTTGATACAACCAGCTTGGCACGCTACCTACCGCAAACCGATGCCACGAGTTGTTCCAGGAGGAGAACCACAACAGTGTACAGCCTGTCGCCTGCATCAGTTCACACAAACGACGCAGGGAGTCCTCCACGACGACGCGGTAAGCCCGATGGCTGGTGTCCTCTGCTGGCATTCCTATTGGGGAGGTATTTCCTTGCAACAGGGTCTGCGCCAGCCGAGTGAAACGGGGCATCAACCGCCGATATAAAGGACGCACTGCCTGCACCCTGACCGCAGCATAAATCCTCAGCAGGGGATACCCTGTGCAGGACACCACATAGTTTTGGTCGCCAGCCTGCAGCATCACCGGATACTGCTGACCGCAGCTCACCATCGCCTGCTGTAGCGCCTGCATCTCCATAACGCTAACGTTGCGCATAACAAGCGAGTAGGTGTTATGCTCATGCTCTACCCAAAAGGCTCCGGCGTCTACACGTAGCGCAGCCAGCATCGTGTCCATCAGCTGCTCCATCGCCTTCGCCGTCGCGCGAGGCAAAGAGGCAAGATATAGTGCAGGGTGCGTCTTGACACCGACAGTACTGGCGTGATACCCGCTTCTCTCAACCGTCATGTTAGACTACCTCCGCTCGCTGCGCTATACAGGGCGTCCTCCTCCCGATGCGTCGCCAGCCATGCGACAATCACATCCCTGTGAAAACGCCAGTGCTTACCTACCTTGCGCCCCGGCAACTTGCCTTGTTCGGCCAGGCGGTAAACGGTGTGCACAGAGATACGAAGATATTCCGCAAGCTCGCGCACGCTCATTACTTCAATGCTTGTGAGTTCTTTGTTCTTTTCTCGCGCTCGTTCGCTCATTTTTCGCCCTATTTGCGTATATTTGCCGTTATTATCATCGGCAAAGCTGATAGGTTTCTCTAGGGGTGTTTTCGGAGTAGTAATTCGCGGTCGAGGCGGCGAAAAGATTCTGCGCTATGCACATCACGTTTCTACAAGCACATCCAGACGCCGTTCCAAGCATGAAGCGGGTGACACAGGCATTACATCGCCACCTGCCCGTCCCCTCGGATGTCCGCTATGTTTGCTCTTCTCCGCCCTCTGTTCTGCAGCATCGCCTCCCTGCAGCAGCGGTTCATGTGCTGTATGTGGTGTTCACCCGCCGATATCTGCAGCGTCTGGCAGCGCGTATCCCGCCTTGCGATGTGTTACACGTCGTAGACCATAGCGAGTCTTTCCTGCTGCCACCAACACGCGCTCATCTGAAAGTGGTTGCCTGCCACGACCTGATTCCTCTGGCAGCCGAGGAGGTCGTTTACCGCCGTCCGTTTAGCCGCCGGTTGGGACACTGGCTTTACCGGCTCACCGTGCGCGACATCACCCGTGCAGACGGCGTTGTTGCATGTAGCCGTACAACGGTGCAGGATGTTTTGCATTTTCTTCCCATCGCGCCGGAACGATTAAAGGTGGTACCCGATGGTGTAGACACCGATTTCTTCGTTCCCCTGCGCGAGGAGGAACGCTGTCGCTACCGGCAGGAGATGGGCTACGGTGAACAGGAAATCGTGCTGTTACATGTCGGCTCCAATGCGCCCTACAAGAACATTCCTGCTGTTCTGCGCACTGTAGCATACCTGCACAGTACAGGACATCCGGTGCGGTGGATAAAGGCAGGGCAACCGCTCTCCCCGTCGCTTCAACAGGTGGCGCGAGAACTGGGTATTGCCGACTGCTTACACATGGAGGGGCCGATAGATGATGCACGCCTGCTCCGGCTATACCAGACCTGTGACGTGTTGCTCTTCCCCTCTTTGCGGGAGGGGTTTGGCTTACCGGTGCTTGAGTCGCTGGCTTGCGGTACCCCTGCCGTGATCGCCGATGCGCCCGCGCTGAACGAGTGGGCAGGCGAAGTATGCCTTAACGCACCGCCTAACGACATACAGGCTCTGGCAGAGAAAGTGCTGCACAGTGCGGAAGAAGGTCATTCCCCCGGCTATCGGGCGCGCTTGCGGGAGTTTGCCTTACAGTACAGCTGGCGAGAAATCGCCGCACAGATGGTGCAAGCCTATCGTGAGTGGGGAGCATCATGAAGGTGCTTTATGTGAACCAGTGGGGAGGACTGGGGGGAGCGGAAATCAGCCTGCTGCGCGTGCTGCAGAACCTGAAAGAAGAGCAGATACAGCCGGTGCTCGCCTGTCCACCGGGCGCACTGGCGGAGGAAGCACATGCCATCGGTGTAGAGGTTGTGCCGGTACAGATTCCCTCCCTGCGACATCGGGACAAGCCTCGTGCCAGGGATATACAGCGCCTTCGTCAGGCGATGATGTGCTGCGACCTCGTGCACGCTTACTCGGTACGTGCGGGCTGGTACGCCGGTCGCCTCTGCCGTGAGCTGCACGTGCCGATGGTGTGGTCGATACATGACCTGTTTCCCTTCCTGTGGCAGAGGCTATGGCTACGGATGGTTGCCCAACGCTACGCACAGGCGGTGGTAGCGTACTCACAGATTCTCCAGAAACAGTTTGGCGATGGGCTGAGGGATAAGGTGCACCTGGTGCCTCATGGTGTGGACATCCGCACCTTTGCCCCTCTGGAAGATACACAACGCGTTCTGGTGCGCCAGCACTGTGAAACACCGGCAGACGCTCCGGTCGTGCTTCATGCAGGACGCTTGATGCCCTTCAAGGGGCAGCACCTCTTTTTGCAAATGGCACAGCACCTGCTGCAGAAACGGCAAAACCTTTTGCCTGTCTTCTGGCTTGCGGGCGACGCCAGTATGGGCGACCATCGTTACGCAGCGAGAATAAGGGCGAGGGCGCACAGCATCGAACCACAGGTGCGCTGGCTGGGATTCCAACGTGCTATTGCCCCTATTATTGCCGCTGCCGATGTGCTGGTGCATTGTAGCACGCGCCCCGAACCGTTCGGGCTGGTGGTGCTGGAGGCGATGGCTTGTGGCACGGCAGTAGTCTCGGCAAATCAGGGCGCACCAGCGGAAATCATCGAGAACGGCCGCACCGGGCTCGTAACGCCTCCCAACGATGTCAACGCTCTTGCTGAGGCGGTACACACCCTGCTCGCGGACACAGAACGGAGGCGCATAATGACCACCTCTGCCCGCCGCGTTGTGTGCGAGCGATACACTCTGGAACAGCATATCCAGCGGCTTGTCGAGATATACCGTGCGTTATTGTAGACCGCGTTGCCATCGCTCGAAGTGTTCTCGGGCGAGGCGTTCCCATCCCTGACGTACCAGATTCAGCCCGAACATGTACAGCTCGAACCGTTCCGATAACCGCCGGAACAACGGCGCCTCATGCCGCCACTCGCCTTCCTCGAAGGTGGAAACGATGTAGTATGATTTCTTGCCCTGCTGCACGTAGTCGATAAGTGCGTCTTTGCTCAGGGCGTGGCGCAGACGCGGCATCGCTTCAGGGTATACCCCGGACCAGAACAGCGTAAAGTCGCCGATATGGCGATGCACCTCACGTTCGCGCGCAAAGGAAGCGGCGTTCAGGAGCACATCGCCCTCTGCCAGCATTTCCGCCACTTCCTGCAATGCCCTGCCGCGAGCATCCCGGATTCGGTACACGTTGTCGATGTGGGTGAATTCGGTCAACAGGTTCACCATGTAGCGCAAAACGTCCGGCTCGTACTCCTGCAGCACGCGCGTGAACGCCTGTTCTACCAGCGTGCCGAACAGCTGCCTGAGCGGATGTCGTTCCGAGACAGGTTGTGGCATCGCATCTCCCTCCTGCTGTAAGCCCTCTGGAGAATCTTGCCACATTCGCCACTATCCATTATACTATGACCGGTTGAGAAAGAGTTTCGTTCCGGTACCCCGGAGGCAAACGAAATGTCTCGTAACGGAAAAGCCGATGACCGTCATGCGCTAGATATGCCTGCGTGGATGGTTGCGCTAGTGATTGTGGTGATGCTGTTGATAGCTGTGTGGGCGTTCTGGCATAGCGCGAGGGTTTCATACGAGTCACTGCCGCGCAACCAGTCCGCGGTGGCACAGTAGAGGAAAAAGGGCGTCCCTCTTCTTGCAGGGACGCCCCTACGGAGCTTGTTATGGTGGCAACTGCTCTGGCGCAACGGTAGCCCTCGCTCCCTTGCCTTTCATCGGTCCCGTGTAGTAACCGGGCGCAGTCGGCTCAAGAGCAGTCCGGCATGTGCGCCATCTGCTTCCAGCGCCCCTCGCTAAAGGATGGACAGCGCATCGTGCCATTGGGGGCTACGCCCACGAAGTGCATGGAATAAGCGTCTCGTCGTAGTCCTGCCCGTACATCTGATGGGCAGTGCCGATTTGCTTGGCGTTGCTCAAGCAGGTAGTAGCACGTGCCTTCTCGCGCGCCTGCGAGAAAACAGGGAACAGAATGGCTGCCAGTATCGCGATAATCGCGATAACGACAAGCAGCTCGATGAGTGTGAAACCGTGTCGGTTTGCTGGTTTCATGTGTTTGCCCCCCCTTGAAAAAAGGAGGGTCTTGAGGCATTGGCGGCTGAAGCCGTTCCTCCTCAGACCAAGCCAGCCTTCGCTGTCCCAGCAAGCCCTGCGTAGGCAGGGCTTTGCTTGCGAGGGAACGGCTTTAGCCGTGAGAGAGGCAGTACGACGAGAGGTCACGTCATATCCTCTGCATAGAGGAATAACCTGTGTGTGGAGAACTGAATCAGTAACACGTTGTCACGGGAGGCAGCCGATGAAAACATGCTTCAACACGATTACCTGCGGGGTGGATAAACCGCTGGAAGCCACACTGGACCTGCTGGGCAAATACGGCTACGAGGGTGTGGAGATAGAAGCAGGACGAATCGACGATTATCTCACACGCCATTCCATAAGCGACCTCAAACGCCAGCTGGCGAAAAATCGCCTTCAGGTCGCGGCGATTATGGCATTTCCCTTCTTCGCCTTCGATACCGCTCAACAAGAAGAGCAGCTGCGCCGCATTGACAAATACGCGCGCATCGCCCGCCAGCTGGGTAGTAAAACCCTCCTTTGCTTTACCGCCGACGCCCCACCGCCCGGCATGGGTATCGCCGAAGCCATCGAGCGGGCAGGCAAAGCCGCCCAGCGCTACGGCGAGGTCAGCGGACAGCATGAGGTGAAGTGCGCTCTGGAGCCTATTGGCGGTGCGCCCTTCATGCCCGGTCCCCGACAGGCACTGGCTGTGGTAGGGGCGTCTACCAGTCGCCATGTGGGCATCATGATGGACACCTTCCATTACTACAAATCGGGTATCCCGCTGGACGAGATACGCCGGCTGCCACGTGAGCATCTGCTGATTGTACACGTGAACGACTGCCCGGACCTGCCCCGCGAACAGCTGAACGACGGCCACCGCGTCTATCCCGGGCATGGCGCCATCCCCCTCGTGGAGGAGTTTCGCATCCTCAAACACGAGGTGGGATACAAAGGCTTCCTGAGCATCGAAATCTTTAACCGCGACTACTGGACGGACTCGCACGAGAACGTCATCCGCAACGCCAAATTGGCGATAGATGCTGTGCTGGCGAAGGTGTGAGAGAGGAGGCGACAACATGGAAAAGGTTCGGCTGGGATACGTTGGGGCAGGCTTCATGGCACAAGCGGTGCACTTGCCCAATTTTACCGCCCTGCCCGATTGCGAGGTAGTGGCGCTGGCGGAAATGCGTCCCCAGCTGGCGCAGAGAGTGGCGCAACGCTTCGGCATCCCTCGCGTGTACACCACGCACAACGAGATGCTATTAGACCCCGACATCGATGCGGTGGCGGTATCGGCGCACTTCGTGCATCAGGCGCAGGTAGCGGAGGATGCACTTCGGGCGGGCAAGCCGGTATACATGGAAAAACCGATGGCGCTAACGGTGGAGCGTGCCGAACGCCTGTTACAGGCGGCGCGTGAGGGCGGCGGTCGGCTGATGGTGGCATACATGAAACGCTACGACGCGGGTATTGAGCTGGCAAAGCAGTTGATAGACACCTATCGCCGGTCAGGCGAGCTGGGCAAACTCTTCTATCTGCGTGCCCGCTGCTTTGGCGGTAACTGGACGGCGGGTAACTCGGGTACAGTTATTGGCACAGATGAGCCGTATCCGGACACGCCTCTCGAAGTACCCGAATGGCTGCCCGAACGTTACCACCAGAGCTACACGAACTACCTGCAGGTATTCACCCACAACGTCAACCTTGCTCGATGGCTGCTGGAAGTGGGGGACGACTGGCAGGTAGTGTCGGCAGACCTCGATGACGACGGCTACACGGGCGTGGCGGTGCTCAAGATGGGAGGGGTGCGCATGGCGATGGAGACCGGCTCGCTGGCGGCACACAAATGGGACGAGGATACCCAGGTGTACTTCCAGAAAGGCTGGGTGAAGGCGACCTCGCCGTCTCTGTTATTGCGCAACGCCTGCGCTGAGGTGGAAGTGTACCGTGCGGGCGACACACCGGAGTACCTGCGCCCCTTCCCCCAAGAGGGCTGGTCGTGGTCGTTCCAACGCGAGGCACAGCATTTCATCCATTGTGTGCGCACCGGCGAGCGGTTTCGCTCCTCAGGGGAAGATACCGTCCAGGATGTGCGCATCTTCGAAGCCATCTACCGCAACTGGCTGGGGATATGAACCCGTATCACTGTGGTTGCGACAGTCGGTTGTGTAAAGCTCAAATTGCTAAATCCCTCCGATTCATGGCACAATAGAGTGTGCAGGTAACCCTATCAGGAGGGAACTTTGCGTGCGCACCAGCGTTCTAATACAACGGGAGCCGGATGCAGTAGACCTACCTCTGCCCCAGTATGCAACGCCCGGGTCGGCGGGGGCAGACCTGTACGCAGCAGTCGAAGAGCCGGTTGTGCTACACCCCGGCGAGCGGCGCCGCATCAGCACGGGCATCCGGATCGCCCTGCCACCCGGTTACGAGGCGCAGGTTCGTCCGCGCAGCGGACTGGCTGACCGATACGGGCTGGGTATGGTGAACGCGCCGGGTACTATCGATAGCGACTATCGCGGGGTGATACAGGTCATCCTGATCAACTTGGGACAGGAACCGATTACCATCCGACGTGGCGACCGTATCGCACAGCTGGTGATAGCTCCGGTAGTGCAAGCCATCTGGCAGGAGGTACACAATCTCCCCGAAACCGAGCGTGCCGAAGGTGGATTTGGCAGCACCGGTTTCTCTGCAGACGAGTAACAGAAGAGGGGTGTAAACTATGAGGTTCTGCGACCATTGTCTTGCACCATTAAGTCAGAATGCGACACATTGCCCCGAATGCGGTCTACCGGTAACATCCGGTACCGATGACCCGCTCTTGATCGAAGAAGAAGAGCGCATGGTCAACCCGCGTCTGGCGCACGCGAACCTGTTGCGCATGCGCGGTCAGTGGGAGGAGGCGATGCGTGTGTGTGCAGACGTCCTGCGCCACTTCCCCGGCAACGTGCACGCGCACGCGCTCATGGGCGATATCCACCGCGACCAGGGCAATCTGGAAGAGGCAGCACAATGGTATAAACTGGCTTTAGAGCTTGCCCCGGATAGCACGGTAGACCGCCAGCGGCTGGAGCAGGTGCAACGCGAACTGGAACTGCGCCAGCAAGCACAAAGCCAGTCGCAAGAAATGGAGCATTTGCAGAGGCAGGCGCGCACCTTACGCATCTTCAGCGCATCGGTGCTGGCACTGGCGGTGTTCATTGCCATCGGTATCACGTGGGCGTTTCAGAGCCGGATTGCCGGAGGCTCCACCCCGCTCAGCATCACCACCTCTCGCCTTCCGGTGGAAGCATCCACCGTACCTTCCTTGCCCGCGCCGAACGGAAATGTGGCAACCGCTCCTGTGGCTCCCCCAGAAACCCAGCCAGAAATGGGCGCGCCCGTAACAAAACCGAAGGCGGAAGTACGCCCGCGCACGGAAGACGATCTGGTTGCAGAGAAGATAAAGGAGTGGCTGCGTCAGCATGAGGTCACACCCAGCCTGCTCACGGCCACTACCGACCCGCTGGCGAATCACCTGCTCGTTACCTTCGGCTACACCTTAGATGTGAGCAAAGAGACGCTTTATCGTACCGCATGGCTCTGTGCAGCAGCCGCCTTTGCCGTACAACCCGACGTCCAGACGGTTCGGATACGCTGTCTGGTACCGGTTAACACGCCAGCCGTGGGGAGAATGTTGATGCTGGGCTTTGCCGCCGACATCTTACGCAAGCAGATGCCGCCTCAGCCCGTGGACACCCCTGCCAAAGATATTCCCGCCTTTTTCCAGAACGTGTATTACAACCCGGCAGCGGGGATGACACCTGCTCAGTAAGACGGCGTCGTGCCACATGATGCGCCTCTGGAGGGCGAGGCTGTTGCCGACCGTGAAGGTTCGCCCTCCAGCGCGATACGATGCACCTACTTCCCCGAAGCCCGTTGCTGCAAGCCCTTGAAGAAGTTATCCCAATATTCCGCCGCTCTCTGCCCAAAAGGAGTGCTAGTATCCGGCTTGAAGGGGTTGAAATCCTTCATCTGGGCGGCATCGGGCATGCGGAAATTGCTCCCTGGTGCACCACCGGGTCTTGCTCCAGGTGCACCCCCGGGTTGCCCGCCTGGTCCGCCCGGGCGCATCCCCATACCGCCGGGCCCGCCTCGGCGATTGCGTCGCTCCGCCTCGATGCGCGCGATAGCGTTCAGCTGGTTCACGTTCAACGCCGCCTTAATGCCCTTGAGCGCGTTTTTGGCATCATCTTGAGTCATCTTCGGCTTGTTTCGGTAAGGCTGCAACACCGAGAGGATTTTCTTTGCCTGCGCCGATGTTAGCTTTGTCTTGGGGTCCTTGTCAACCTGCTCTAGCGCCCGAAGCGTACTGGTCAGCTGTAGGGTATATTTGTGCGCCTCGCGCCACTTGCGGAACTCCTCTATGCGTCGTTGCATCTCGGGGGTCATCTGAAAGCCCCCTGCGCCCGGCGGCGGTTGGGCGATGGCAGCGATGGCTGCTATCACCAGAAGCAACACGCCTGCCCACAGCGTTAATCCCTTCATCATATGGTTCCTCCTTCGCAGATTTTTGGGTTACTCGTAGCGTAACGCCTCTATCGGATTTAGAGCCGACGCTTTGTGCGCTGGATAGATGCCGAAGAAAATGCCCACTCCTGCCGAGAAACCGAACGCCAGCAGGATTGGCTGTAAACTGACGTGCACTTGCCAGCCGGAGGTGTTCGCCAGAATGTACGACGCCCCCAGCCCCGCGCCGATACCGATAACCCCGCCCACCAGGCTGAGCGTCATCGCCTCAATCAGGAACTGCAACAGGATGTCACGCCGCTTCGCGCCCACTGCCTTGCGGATACCGATTTCGCGGGTACGCTCGGTGACCGACACCAGCATGATGTTCATGATGCCGATGCCGCCTACCAGCAGTGATACGCTCGCGATGCCTGCCAGCAGCATAGTGAACGTGCGCGACACGTCCTCCGCCGTTTGAACAAACTCTGCCTGATTCATGATGCGGAAGTTATTGTCCTGCCCAGGGTTCAGTCGCTGACGACGGCGCATGAGACTTTCCACTTCCTGATACGCCGCGTTCATCCGCTCCTCGCTTACCGCCTGTACGCTGATGCTGTTGACGAAGTCCACACCGAACAGGCGGCGCATGGCAGTGGTATAGGGCACGAAGATGATGTCATCGGGGTTGCCGAAACCCTGTGCTCCCTTCGGAGCGAGCAAGCCGACCACCTTGAAACCGATACCGCGAATGCGAATGGTCTTGCCGATGCATGAAGAGCCGTTGAACAAGTTCTCATACACCGTCTGCCCGATGACGCATACCCGCGTCATGCTGTCTACCTCGCGCTGGGTGATGAACCGCCCCTGCTGCACCGGATAGTTGCGGATTTGCGAATACTCCGGCGATACGCCGGCGATACTGGTGTTGGTGTTGCGGTTCTTGTATTTCACCTGCGCGTTGCGCCGCACCTCCGGCGAGGCAGCGCGCACAGAGGGACAGCTGCGCCGGATGGCGTCCACATCATCCGGCTTCAGAATCTGCATAGAGCCGAATCCGCCGAACGATGCTCCCATGCGCATCTGTCCCGGGAACACCACCAGCACGTTCGTGCCCAGCTGCTGGATGCGTTGCATGGTCTGCTCGCGTGCGCCCTGCGCCACCGAAATCATCGCAATCACTGCCCCAACACCGATAATAATGCCCAGCATGGTCAGCGAGGAGCGCAGCTTGTTCGCCAGCAAACTGCGCAGGGCTATCTGGAAGTTCTCCACGAAGTTCATCCCATCACCCCCCTCGCGTTATCTCATGCGCATGGGCGGACCGCCAAACATGGGCATGCCTATCCCTCGTGGCGCGCCACTACTGCTCTGCTGCTGGGTCTGGGGTTGAATCACCTGCGTGACCACCTCTTCGCCCTCTTTCAGCCCGCTGACGATTTCGACGGTGTCGTTACCCTCCAGCCCGATTTCCACATCGCGCCGTTTGGGTGCACCGCCCTCCATCACCTGCACGTAGTACTTGCCGTCCCCTTCTTTCACCGCCTCGGCGGGCACCATCAGCACGTTCTCCTTGCGGTCCACCACAAATTCGCAGGTGGCGTTCATGCCGGGCTTCAAGCGCGCGTCGGGGTTCTCGATCTCCACGCGCACGTACACCACCGTCACGTTCTGCTCCACCACTGCGCGGGGGTCGATGCGCGTCACTGTTCCCTCGAAGATTTCACTGGGGTAGGCGTCGAGGGTCACGTCCACTTTCTGCCCCGTCTGGATGAAGGCGATATCGGTCTCGTCTACCTGCACATTCACGAACATCCGGCTTACATCGGCGATCTGCACGATGCTCGTGCCCTGCGAGAAGACATTGGTTCCCGGCGGGATGATGGTTCCTTCCTCGACATACTTCTGGATAACAATGCCGTCACGCGGAGCAACGATGGTAGTACTGCGTAACTGCTCCTGCGCGTTCTGCAGGCTTGCTTTACTGCGAACCTTTTGCGCTTGTGCGGAGCGAATATCCGCCGCGCGGATGCGGTTTTGCAAAGCGTTCGCTTCCGCCTGCTTCAGCGCAGCCTCCGCCTGCTTGACCGCTGCCTCCGCCTGCTGTACATCCGCCTCACGCAGGGCAACCTGCTCTGCATTGGCTCGCGCCGACTCCAGTGCAGCTTTTGCCTCCTCCAGACGCCGCTCCGCGTTGCGCAGGCTCGCCCCCAGATCGCGCTCCACAACTGCCAGACGCTTCTGGGCGGTCTCGAACTGTGCCTTCGCCACGTCGCGCTGCGTTCGGGCGGTGTCTACCGCCTGTTGCGAGACAAACCCTTTACGCAGAAGCTCCTCCTGCCTCGCCAGGTTCCGCTCGGCGTTTTCGTAGTTCGCCTTCGCCTGATCGTACTGAGCCTGTACATCCGTGCGCGTCTGCGGGATGGTCACCTCTTTCAAGGTGCGCAGGTTCTCTTCGGCGGTTGCGTAAGCGGCTTCCGCTTGCTGAATAGCGGACTGGCTAAGCCTTGGCTGCATCGCCAGCTGGCGACGCGCCTGCTCCAGGCGCGCTCTGGCGGATTCCAGATTCGCCTTCGCCTGAAGCACCGCCACCTCGCTCTGTACCGCTTGCAGTTGCATGTTTAACCGCGACTGTTCCTCGCGAGCCTCCGCCGCCTCCAGGTCTGCCCGCGCTTGCTCGTACATGGTCATCGTGTCGGTCGGGTCGATGCGGGCAATCAGCTGCCCCGCCTTCACCTCCGTGCCCACATCTACCGCTAACCTAGTCACCATACCGCCCGCTTTGGACTTCACATCTACCACCGTTAGCGGCTGTAAAGTCCCTTCCGCCGTGACCGACTTGGTGACCGTGCCGCGTTCCACCTTCGCGGTGCGATATTCGGGCTTGGGCTGGTTGTTATTGCGTAGCCGGCTCCATGCAATAGAGCCTCCCGCTACGATGATAATCAATATCACGGCGATGATAATCGCTCGCCTCATCCCTGTCCCCCTCCCTCGGAGAATGCATAATCTCTACCGATAGCGCGTTGCAACCGCGCGTCCGCCGCCAACAGGTCGTATATCGCCTGAACGTAGTTCGTCTCTGCATTGACCAGAGCCACTTGCGCGTTGATGACCTCAATCAGGCTGCTGACACCCTCTTTGCGACTCTCCAGTGCTGCCTGATAGTTCACTTGCGCCGCTTCCAGAGCCTTCTTCGCTGCGTTCAGTCGCTCTTGCGCCTCTGCTCGCGTCAGATACGCCTGCTCCACGTCCAAACGCACCGTCAACTTGAGCTGTTCCAGCTGCTGAAGCGCGCTATCATATCCCGCGCGAGACTCGCGCACCGCCGCACGCGCCGCACCACCGTCAAATAGCGGATAAGTCGCCGTGATCGAAAAACTGCGCGTGTCACCAGGTTCGGGCTCGATGCGACGACCGTAGGTGAAGTCGCTCTGCACCTGAATACCAGATTGAATCTCCGCCAGACGCAGGCTCAACCGCTGTATCTCACTGCCAACACGCTGACGCTGGTAGTCCGGTCGTTGGGCAAACGCCTCCCGGAGATACTCGTCTAGCGAACCCAGCGGAGGCAGCTGCTCCGCCTCTCTATCCCCCACCTCTGCGACCTGTAACGGCATCTCCTGACCGATGCCCAGTTCGTTGCGCAGGCTCGCTTCCGCCAGACGCACCTGATTCCGTGCCTGAATCAGCGAAACCTGCGCATTTGCCAGCTCCGCCTCCGCCTGAAGCACATCCTTCTGCGCCGCGACGCCCACTTCTACCTGCGCCTTCACCACATCTACCGTCTGCTGGGCACGCTGTACGTTCGCCTCGGCCACTTTCTGCAACGCCATGCGCCGCAGCAGCTCGTAGTAGGCGGTGGTTACACTGAGCACCTTCTGTTGCACCGCGTCCCGATACGCCTGCTCCGCCGATTCCACCGAACGACGCGCTTGCGCCGCCGAGATTTCGCGCTGCCCCGAATCGAACACCGTCTGGCGCAGGGCAATGTCCGAGCGCGTTTCGTCAATCTTGCCGATTCGTGTGCCGAAGCCCGGTAGCGCGGTGCGAGTTTGCTGATTGACATAGCTGACCGAGGGGCTCAGGGTCGGGAAGTAGCGCGCTTCCGCCTGAACCCGCCGCGCCCGCGCCTGCTCCAGCTGGTTCTTCGCAATGGCTACCGAAGGGTGCTTCTGTAAAGCGATGCGTATCGCGTCTTTCAAGGTTAACGGCTGGGGAACCTGGGCGTCCTCCTGCGCCCACACGGTTGCCGCCAGCAACAGCACGCACAACCACGCTCCTCGTCTGAGCATTATCCCTGTTGTTCCTTTCCCGTCGCTTTCTCTCGAACCGTTAGTTATTGACGCGAAAAAGAGGAACTCGGTTGCGGGATTCTTCGCTATCTGTGCCTGCTCAATTAGCTACGCCTGTAGCAGATTTGTGACCACAACAGCTCGGCAGGAGCCTCGCCCTCCAGATGAGGCGTTGCCGAATGTTATACACGCTCGCCTGGAAGAGCGGTTCCCGTGTTTCGCTGGCGAAAGTCGCGGAAGCGGTGGAAGGTTCTGTCGCATGGCGTTGTCCACGTCCTGCCACCGTCTTCGGAGCGTCGAACCACCACAAACCCCTCTTGCCGACTGGTTCCTATCAGATACAAACACCCCTGATGCACAAACAGGGTAGACCAAAACTGCCCCTCTATCTCGGCACGCTTCTGCCACGTTGTGCCCCTGTCGGTAGAACCGAAAGCGAGCGTGTGGTCTTCGCCGGTGCCGGGTCCAAACAGGTCATGCGAGGCGACGTACTCCCCATTTGGCAGCACGGCAATGCTCGGCGAGCCAATGTACCGCCGTGTGCTTGCCGGAGAATGATTGATCACGACGCCAGGCACCCCAAAACCCGCTGGCTAACCCTCCTCCAGCACCACCATCTGATGACCGCGTACCTCCGGCACTATCAGGCTAATGTATGCGCCATCGATCTGGAAGGGTACCTCCTCACGCTGGGGAGCCAGATAAACACGTTTCGGCGTGCCCGTGCGCAACCGTAGCGGGACGTTGTAGAGCGGGATGACATCCTCCAGATAGTCCGCCGCCAGTGTACGCCGTTCAGGGATGTAGTGCAACAGGTGCACCACCGAGCGCCGGTGGGCAGACTGGCGGTTCCACGTCACCTGTAGCGTGCTCGGCGCATCGGTGACCACCAGCGGGCTGGGCAACAGCATCTTCAGCGCGTTTAACACCAGCTGTTTGTAGAAAGGCATTGCGTACTGCGCGAAGGTGCTGAACACGGGGTGTGTCAGGTATACCACCTGCCCTTTCCTCAACGCCGCGGGCAGCTCCGAGCGTCGCGCGACCGGTGTGTGCGCATGACTGCAGAAGTGCTGGTAGGCGCGGTTGAAGTACGGTTCCCAGATTTCGGCAAGCACCTCTGCTCCCTCTGCCGGCGATACCTTCTGTCCGCGCAGGTACATCACATACTGCGTATCGGCAATGCCCTCCGCCAGTGCGCCCCGCACCCGCACGAAATCGGGTGAATAAGGCAACTCCCCCTCGTCAACCGCCGGAAAGCGGTTCAACGCGAAACGGGAGCCGTCCTCGCGCAACCCGGACCGCCCTGTGCACAACAATGCGCCGCCGGCATCCAGATACGCCTGCACCTTCTGCGCCAGCGTATCACTCAGCACCACCTCGTCGGGCAGGATGACCACGCGGTAACGGCTCCAGTCGCTCTCGCCGTCGATGAAGTCGAACTGGTGTCTGCCTTCCTGCAGGATGCGGTATGCTCCCAGATTCGCCGCAGGAATCCGTACATGTTGAGGCTGCAAAACTTCTACGTTGAACACTCCCACCTCGCTCATCGGCTCTGCCCCTGCGCACCACTCTTCGCGCTCCTCTACCTGTGCGTACACCGAGCCGATGAGGTCGTAGGTCGCCGGGTCCAGCCTGCCCGATGGGTGCAGCTGGTCGCCGATACTGCACTTCGCGCCCAACGCCAGCATCTGGAAGCACTCGAACTCCAGCGCGGCACGGGGCTTGTAGCTGTTGAAGTGTCCCCACGATACCGCGAACTTGCCCGTCATCCCCAGACAATCCAGCCCTAACGTTCGCGCATAGCGCATGGTAATCGGAAAGTGTGCGTAACCCCATCCACCCGACGGCAACGACTCCAGCTCCAGATGGGTATAGGTGTGCAGGCTGGGGCGGATGGACGGGTTGATATGCCCCGCATTGAAGAAAATGGTGCATCGTTTGTTACGAGCGCGCACCGCCGACGCGAGGCGTTGTTTGGTGCGGTTTACCAGCAGGTCGCGCATTGCCTGCTGCGCCTTCGGGTCGGCGGGGTCCCAGCCCTGCCGCTCAAACTCTTGCAGCGCCCATACGCTAAACACCTCGTTCTGGAAGATAATGTCAAAGAAGATGCCGTCCACTTCGTCGCCGAATCGCTGCAACACCTCGTCGGTTTGCTCTATCACATAGTCGATGTAGGGGGAAGCAAAACAGTGCTTGTGCCAGCCGGGCTGCAGCGGTGGCGGACCTGAGCGTTTGCCCTGCGCATCCACTTCCAGCCACTCAGGATGCGCTCTTGCCATGTACTCATCCCAGCCGACGGTGATGTAGACCGGACAGCGAATATCGTGCTGGTGACATGCCTCTATCTGCAGGGCAAGCAAGTCGCAGGTCAGATGCGGATGCTTGTTCGGGAAGCGCGTTTCGTGGTAAATCCAGCCGTGATGGCATCGGCTGAACAGCGTCACCGAGTTCACATGTGCTCGCTTCAGCGTGTCTACAAACTCGTCGGCGTGAAATTCGGAGCCAACGCCCGGGATTCTCTCTGAGGTATGAAAGTCCAGATGCACCTGTCGAAAGCGCAGTTCCTGCATGGTTATCCTCCTTATATCACCGACACCGCCAGAATGCTTATCGTGAACAGCAACAGCAACAGGATTCCATCCGCCGCCGCACGCAAATGCGATGGGAACAGGCTGCGCCACCCGATGACGAACGCCAGCACGACAGGCGTCAGGGCAGGATACAGGTAACGCCCTTGGGTCTGGAAGTAGGTCAAGATGAAGCGCACAAAAGCTGCGGCAACTAGCAAGAACACCACGCCCGCCACCACCCACCAGCGAACCGTCCCCTCTGCAAACGCCCCTGGCTCGCGCCACATCGCCAGCGCGAAGCCGAACAGGGTCAGCAGATGCCATACACCCAGCACCAGATACACCCGGTCGGGCAGGAAGTTGGGAAGCCCTTTGGCGGCGGTCTGTGGCGTGCCGTAGGCGAACCAGAAGGAGCGATACGTCCAGCCTGCCACCAGCTGCAGGTATTCGGTCATGGTAGCTCCTCCTTTCAGGAACTGCTCGGCGCGGGCAGTGCCGGCAAAGGTGCGCTCAAACGCCTTGAGCAACAGCGGATCATCATACATCTGCATATTGCGCACAAACCAGGGAAACACCAGCGCCAGCGCAATGCCCACACTGACCAGCATCCCTAGCCACACCCGTGTATGTCGTGCGCGAGGGACCAGCAGCCACCCTGCCACCATCGCCGGTATCAGCAGCAGGGCGGTCACCTTCGTCAATCCTGCCAGCCCCGCCCACAGCCCCATGCGCAAGGCAATCCAGCGGGAAGGCTTTGACTGCGTGTACAGCAGGGCGAACTCCGCCAGCACCAGCGCGAACAGCAGGTTGGTCAGCGAGTCGTTGTTCACCGCCGAGCATATCGCCACGTGCATCGGCAACAGGGCGACCATTCCCGCGCAGGCAAAGGGCACAGCAGGCGAGCTGGGCACGAGAAGGCGAGCAATACGATACACTGTGAGCACCAGCAAAACCCCGAACAGCATGGAGAGCATCCGCACCGCGCGGGCAGGCGCCACGGGCAGCCAGTTGCCCACCTTCCACACCTGCGCCGCCAGCGTGTAGTACAGGGGCGGTTGGTGCGCCTCATAGCCCGCGCCCGCGTATCCTTCGAAGCGCGGAAGCCTGCCCTCCTCCGCCACGTAGCGCACATAGGAGAGATGCGCGCCCTCATCCGGCGTGTGAAAGTAGCCGTTGTGCCCAATCGGCGTGCGGAAATTGAAGAGCAGGCTGAAGACCACAAATACCGCTACAATCGCCCAGAGCAGAGCAGGCGACAGCGTTTGCGGTTCTTCGCCCATCATCTTCGCTTTCGCACGCCGCCTGCGGGACACGGCTACAGCTCCACCACCTGCGCGGTCTCCATGCCGTCCAGTGCGCGGATTTCCGCCAGCAGCGAGGCGTCGATGGGGTCGTCCACCATCAGCACCATCAGCGCTTTGCCACCTACTTTCTCGCGCCCGAGATGCATCCCGGCGATATTCACGTTTCGGCTACCCAGCAGTGTACCGACCCGCCCGATGACGCCCGGTTTGTCGGTGTGCTGGGTAAAGAGCATGATGCCCTGTGGAATCACATCCACCCGGTAGCCGTCCACCGTGACGATGCGGGCGTCGCTCTTGCCGAATACCGTGCCCGCGACCTCATGCCTTTTGCCGGCGGAGGTCTGCACCGTCACCGTGATTAGCGAGGGATACAGCTCATGTGCCTCTGCCTGTTGCTGCAGGCTCTGCATCACGTGGATGCCCCGACTCTGCGCGATGAGCAGTGCGTTGACCGGATTCACCGGTTCACTCAACACCGGTTGCAGGATGCCCGTGACCACGGCGCGCGTGAGGATGTCGGTAGGCAGTTCCGCGAAGTCGGGGCTATAGGTGACCTGCACCTGCACGATGGGCGCCTGCGCCAGCTGGGTGTGTAGTTTGCCGATTTTCTCTGCAAGCATCAGGTACGGTGCGATGCGTTGCAGCACTTCGGGGTCAATCGGAGGCAGATTCACCGCGCTGCGTGCCGGTCCGCCCCGCAGCACCGATACAATCTGCTCCGCCACATCCACCGCGACGTTCACCTGCGCTTCGGTGGTGGACGCGCCCAGGTGGGGTGTGACCACGCAGTTGTCCAGCGACAACAGCGGGTTGTCCGGTGGAGGTGGTTCCTTGCTGAATACGTCCACCGCTGCGCCTGCCAGCTTGCCCGAACGAAGTGCGTCTGCCAGAGCCTGCTCGTCCACGATGCCGCCGCGTGCGCAGTTAATCAGCCGTGCACCGTGCTTCATGCGTGCGATGCGCTCGGCGTTGATAAGGTGGCGCGTCTGCTCGTTGAGGGGCGTGTGTATGGTCACAAAGTCGCTCTGGGCCAGCAGGGTATCCAAATCGGTAAGCGTTACGCCGATGCGCTCTGCCACCTCAGCAGGCGTAAAGGGGTCGTAGGCAATCACCGCCATGCCCATTCCCTTTGCCCGTCGCGCCACCTCACGTCCGATTTTGCCCAGTCCGATGATGCCCAGCGTCTTGCGATATACCTCGGTGCCCACAAACTTACTGCGCTTCCACTCACCTGCACGCAGACTGCGGTCTGCCTGCGGGATGTTGCGTGCCATCGCCAGCATCATCGCCACCGTCAGCTCCGCTGCGGCGATAGTGTTGCCCTCTGGCGAGTTCACCACGATGATTCCGCGCTGAGTGGCGGCAGCCACATCGATGTTGTCTACCCCAACTCCTGCCCTGCCGATGATGCGCAGGCGCGTCGCCGCCTCGATAACGTCCGCTGTGACCTTCGTCTCGCTACGCACCACCAGTGCGTCGTACTCACCGATGATGCGCACCAGTTCCTCCTTCGGCAGCCCAATGCGAACGTCCACCTCGCCCGCCTGTCGCAATACCTCGATGCCAGCTTCCGCGACAGGATCGCTGACCAGAATACGTGCCATCAAGCCCTGCCTCCCGGGAAATGGATAAGCGTCTCACAGGGAAGATTCGGTAACAGGTGGCTCTTTCTCCTGCCCCCATGCCGCGGGGAGAACTACGCGAATTCGACATGGTTAGCCATTTCTTCAGGAGACAGCAATTCCCACATCAAAGCAAGGAAAGTGACCACTTCCCCTATTCGACGAGTTTGAGGAACCCAAACGATACCCGCATGAGAGAGCCCGCTCTCATGAAGGCGCAGGTAGTCGCTGTCATGTGTTACCAGCACTCGCTTTTGCAGCAAAGCAAACTGCAGCTGCTGTTCATCTGGAACGCCCAACAAACCCTGTTCGGCAGAGGTGGAAACATCGATACCTCGCCGTCGCAGCCCTACGGCAACTGCTGAGGATACATTCTCATCCAGATGAAACCGAATCTTCACGGGCACGACCTATCTTCTTCGCCAGCCTAGAAGGTGTTTGCGAACGCACCCTTTCTACCAGCGCCTCTTCGTCGGCAATCGCCTGTCGGATTTCGTCCACATGGTCCCAGTAATACGATAGGGCAGCATATACCTGCGCAAGGGTAAGCTGCGGATAACGGGCGATTATCTCATCAGGCGTCCATCCGCATCGCTCGTGCCAGATGACAACGTCCACCACGCGAATCCGGTGCCCGGCAATTCGCGCCTGTCCACCACATACTCCTGGTGTTTTCTCTATATGTTCAATCGCCATAGTAGGCATCGTCCCTGTCACACTCCCATGCACCTTTATTATAGGCTCTGGTGATGCTCTTCGTCAATACAGGGTCTAAACCCCTCTCCGCATGTACTCCCCGTAATCCGGCACGTGGCGATGATATTCCCCTTCCATCAGCGGCGAGGAGATGATGAAGTCCGCCGAGGCGCGGTTACACGCAATAGGGATATTCCACACCACCGCAATGCGCAGCAACGCCTTGACATCGGGGTCGTGCGGCTGAGGCTCCAGAGGGTCCCAGAAGAAAATGAGAAAATCTATCTCCCCCTCCGCGATTTTCGCCCCGATTTGCTGGTCGCCACCCAGCGGTCCGCTTCGCAACTTGATGATAGGCAACCCCAGAGCTTCCTCCAGCAGTCTGCCGGTCGTGCCGGTAGCGTACAGCGTGTGCTGAGCCAGCAGGTCGCGGTTGAAGCGTACCCATTCCAGCAGGTCCGCTTTCATATGGTCGTGCGCCACCAGCGCGATGCGCTTCTTCTGAGGCATAGTAACCGTTGTGTTATGCATGTTTGTCTCCACCATACCCCGTTCTCGTTAAACCCATTTTACCCTGTACCGTAAAATCCCTCTTGACTCCCTCCTCTCATCGAGCGATAATACCATCGGAAGGAATACGTATTCTGATACGCTGAACACGGCAACATTTCACCCGAAAGGAGGGTATTCACCAATGATACGCACGGTCTTACCACTTGCCCTTGCGGCAAGCCTGTGGTTCACCACTACCCTCGCCTTCGCCCAGCCGGTCATCGACGGCTCCTGGGAGCCCGGCTATCAAATCCTCGCCGTGCAGGACACCCAGACCGGCTTCGGCGACAGCAATCTGGGCATGGTGGACTACGCCAACGGCTCCGAACTGGATGTCGCCTACGGCACGGTGCATAACGGCTGGCTCTACCTGCTGCTG
>CALJAP010000201.1 GCA_938027655.1 uncultured bacterium
TACCGCTACCTTGCGCAAGAGACGGGGCTGGAGCAGGTGGCTGTGTTCGAGCCTTTGCCCGGCGTGGAACCCTCCGCCCGTTGGCTACGTGACCTGATGCGCACAGCTCAGCGGGAAAGGGTCAGGGTTATCTTTGCTGCGCCGCCTGCCTCCTCACGACTGGTGGAGGTGGTCGCCGCCGACCTCCGCGTGCCGGTGTTCTTGCTGGACCCGTTGGAGCGAACGTGGAATCGTCCGGACGAGAGCTATCAACAGCGCATGATGCGTAATATGGAGACCCTGGATAAAGCGATGCGGTAGCAGTTTACAAAAAGGGATAAAGAATGCAACAGTGGCAGATAGAGATATTGAGATGCCCCTTCGACAGGGGGCGATTGACCCTCGGAGAGGGGCACATGCAGTGTATGGAATGCCGTAGAACGTTCCCCGTAGTGGATGACATTCCCAGCTTCGTCGTGCCCGACCTCACCACGGCGCACGAGCGGGAGGAGTGGCTGCGCAAGCAATCGGAGATGCAGGCAAGGGACGCGCAGGCTTCGCAGTATGACCATCTGCTGGGGCTGTTGCTCATGTCGCCGGTTGAGACCCGCATGACCTTACGCGCACTTTGCGGCAAATCAGAGTGCTTTACCACGCTGGCGGAGGTTGGCTGCGGCACGGGAAGGATGCTTCAACATCTTGCCCCACTGACGGAGTTGGTGATAGGCGTAGACCTCTCCCTGCAGAGTCTGCGACTGTGCCGTCAACGGATGCGAAGCGCTGGTGCTCTGGAGAAAACGCTGCTCATACACGCCGATGCCTGCTTTCTGCCTCTTGCCGACGAAGTGCTGGACGCGGTAGTCAGCTGCCAGCTGGTGGAACACCTCCCCAGCGACCGCCTGCGTCGGCAGGTGCTGGCAGAGATGACGCGGGTGTTGAAAGCGGGGGGACGGTACGCGGTTTCGGGCTATCACTGGTCGTGGCTGACCCGGTGGAGTGGAGCAAAACAGGGAATGCATCAGGGCGGTATCTACTACTATCGCTTCACGCGCGACGAGTTTCACGAACTAGTGAGCACACACCTGCCGGTGGAATCTCTGCGGAGCGTGTTGGGTTACGTGTGGCTCGCCTCGGGCAGTAAGGGGGTATAAATGGCGGACATCGTTCTGGACGTGAACAGCGTGAGCGTAGAGCTGGGCGGCGCGCGCGTGATAGAGGACATCACCTTGCAAGTTGAGCGCGGCAGCACCGTGGCTATCATCGGTCCCAACGGCGCGGGCAAGACCACCCTGCTGCGTGCAGTGCTGGGGCTGGTGCCGCTGGCTTCGGGCAGTATCACCCTGTTCGGGGTACCCATCGCCCAGCTAGGTGATCTGCGCAAGAGGGTGGGGTATGTGCCCCAGCGGCTGGAGTACGACCGGTATCTTCCCCTGACGGTGAAGGAGATGCTGCGCGCCTATGTGCCGCATGCCCTCCTGTCGCGCATCGAGTACGCCTTACAAGAGGTTGGCGTTCACCGAATGTTGCACCATCCGATTGGCAAGCTGTCAGGTGGGCAGCTACAGCGGGTGGTGATCGCGCTCAACCTGCTGCGCGAACCGGAGATACTCTTTCTGGATGAACCCGCTACCGGTGTGGACGTCGAGGGCGAGAGCCGGTTCTACGACATTATCGAACGCCTGCGCGAGCAACATCACCTGACGGTGGTGCTGGTTTCGCATGACCTGAGTGTGGTCACGCGCTACGCCTCGCAGGTGCTGTGCATGAATCGCCGGTTGCTCTGCTTCGGTCCCCCGGCGAGGGCTCTGGATGCGGAAATGATTCGTCTGGTCTACGGACAGGATGTCGCGCTATACTTGCATCAGGAGCACCAGCCATGATGGAGATTTTGCAATATCCCTTTTTCCAGCGGGCGCTGATTGCCTCCGTGCTGCTGGGTTTTAGTCTACCGCTGATAGGGGTATTCGTGGTCACACGCCGCCTGTCGTTCTTCAGTGAGACGATAGCGCATTCGGCGTTTACAGGGCTGGCGTTGTCCGCGCTGCTGATGACCCCTGCCATGCCGACGGTCATCGCCGTCGCGGTGCTGGTCACGCTGGCTATCGTCTTCACCCTGCACCGCACGGAGATACCGACGGATACGGTGATTGGCGTGTATCTTGCCCTCTGTGCAGGGGTGGGTATCCTGTTGCTGGGAGTGTTGCAGGGCTACCAGACAGGGCTGTTCCAGTTCCTGTTCGGAGACATCCTCGCGTTAGCGTGGGAGGACGTGTGGCTGGTCGTGGTGATGTGCGCTGGGAGCGTGGTGGCGGTGCTGGCAATGTGGAACGCGCTGTTGCGCGTCTCCGTACACCGCGAAATGGCGATGGCGATGGGCACCTCCGCCGTACGGGTAGACCTGCTGTTTCTTGTGTTGCTGGCGGTGATGGTTACCTTGTCGCTGAAGCTAATCGGCATCGTATTGGTGACCGCGATGTTGCTGTTGCCTGCAGCCGCCGCGCGTAACCTGACGCGCAGCTTTCGGGGGATGACGTTGCTCGCCTGCACCATCGGCGGGGTCAGCAGTGTGTTGGGGCTATACGCCTCTTACTGGTTCGGCACTGCATCCGGCGCAGCGATTGTCGTGACCGCAGCGGTGGTGTTTATCTTATCGGTGGTATTTCGGCGAGGGGGGTAGGGTATAAACAGGATTAACTACCTCAATACTACTCTGCCACACGTGATTATTTGGATAGTGCCTGTTGCTCCCCATGTAGCCGCAACCTTTAGGTTGCGTGCCTTTGGCGCAGGCTAAAGCCTGCGGCTACAACGGTATGTTGATATTGGCGGGAATGTTACGCCCAAATAATCACGTGTGGAGAACTAATACACCTCGTCGTGGGAACCTATTGTCAGAGTTTGTATTTCCACATCGCCATCTTCGGTAGGGACAAACTCGAATGAAAGGTGAACGTCTCGCTCCACCCAACAAGCGTATACCCCTTCCATGTCGCCGTTTGCTGTCGGCGTAGGCGGCGCAGTATGACTCTCAAACGCTCGGTTATCGCAAGACGACTGCTGGCAGGAGTCTCCCTTTCGCCCTCAGAAGTTCAAAACCGTACTGTCGTAAAAGAAGAATCTCACTCGCGGAAAGGATGGCCGGTATGAGTACAGGCAAACGGGTAACACGAAGACAGTTTCTCAAAGGGGTGGCTGCCGGTGCTGCAGCTGTCGCTATGCCGGCGGTTGTGCCCGCCTCGGTGTTTGGCTTCGCAGGGCGAAGCGCACCCAGTGACCGCATCACGCTCGGCTTCATCGGGCTGGGCGGTATGGGTAGCGGACACCTCAACGCCTTTCTAGGCAACGGACAGGTGCAGGTGCTGGCGGTATGCGACGTGTATGCCCCGCATCGCGACCGCTCCAAAAAGGCGGTGGACAATCGTTACGGCAATCAAGACTGTGCCGCCTACACCGATTTTCGCCATCTGTTAGACCGTAAGGATATCGACGCGGTGGTCATCTCCACGCCCGACCACTGGCACACGCTGATCAGCATCATGGCGTGCGAGTCGGGGAAGGACGTGTACTGCGAGAAGCCGTTGACCCTCTTCGTGGACGAGGGCAAAGCGCTGGTTCGCGCCGTGCGCCGTTACAACCGTGTGTTTCAGGTGGGTAGCCAGCAACGGTCGGATTACTACTTCTGGCTCGCCTGTATGCTAGTGCGCAACGGCAAAATCGGTAAGGTGCACACCGTACGCGTGAACCTCCCACAAGGTCCCGACATGGAGCCGCAGCCGGACGTGGAACCACCACCCGACCTCGACTGGAACCTGTATCTCGGCCCGGCTCCGTGGGTGCCATTCAACTATGCACGTTTCCTGTGGAACTTTCGCTGGTTCTGGGACTACTCCGGCGGCGAGATGACCGACTGGGGACATCATCACTTCGACATCGCGCAGTGGGGGCTGGGCATGGACCTCAGCGGACCCGTGAGCGTGGAAGGCAAGGGCGTGCCGCCTATCAAGGGGTTGTGCGAGACCTACGTGAACTTCGAGGTGCACTACGAATACGCCAACGGCGTGCACATGATTGCCACCACCCCGGAGCGGGGCGTGCGCTTTGAAGGCACAGATGGCTACGTGCACGTATGGCGAGGCGGCATCGATACCAGCCCCAAAGAGCTGCAGCAGACCACATGGGGACCAAACGATGTGCAGCTGTATCGCAGTCTCAGTCACCACCAGAACTGGCTGGACTGCATTCGCACGCGCAAGAAGCCTATCTGCGACGTGGAAATCGGGCATCGCTCCGTAAGCGTGGCACACATCGGCAACATCGCCATGCGTTTAGGTAGAAAGCTGCGCTGGGACCCTGTCAAGGAACAGTTTGTGGGCGACCCGGAGGCGAACCGCTGGCTCAGTCGCCCTTATCGCGCGCCGTGGTACTTGAGGTAGGAGGTGCAGGTAGAGATGAGGAGGATAGGACTAACCGTTCTCGCACTGGTGGTGCTAGCTCTTCCCAGCGCGTGCCAGAACATGGAGCAGACCGTGCAGAAGCTGCGCTCACCGGATGACAACACGCGCAGACAGGCGATCGAGGAAATCGCGCCGTTTGGGGTAAAGGCGATCCCTGCTCTGCTAGCGATTATCGAGAACCCCAGTGCCGAGCCGGGCGCGGTGATGGCAGCGAAGATGGCTCTGGAAAGGGTAGTGTACCAATCCACTCGCCCCGGCGCGACCGCCGAGCGCAGTTCTGCCGAACAGGCACTGCTTGCTCGACTGCAGAAGCCCGCACCGGAACCCCTGCAACGATTCCTGTTGCGTCTGATCACGGTGGTGGGCACATCACAGTCGGTGCCGATACTGCAGAAGCTGCTGGCAGACAAAACCCTTCGTGAGCCGGCGCGGATGGCGCTGGAGCAGATTCCGGGCAACGAAGCCACCGCCGCGCTGGAGCGTGCCTTCGCTCAGGCGAGCGACCCTCAGTGGAAATGCGCCCTGCTGCTGGCAATCGGCGCGCGCAAGCAACCTCGCTCGGCGAAAGTAGTGCTAGGTGCGCTCAAGAGCACACAGCCGGAGGTGCGCCTGACGGCGATTACGGTTGCCGGAGAGTTTCCCACATCCGAAATCCAGAAAGCGTTGCAACAAATCGCCCAGAAGGGCAGTGAGAAGGAGAAAGAGGCGGCTCAGCACTCGCTGGCACGTATCGCGGAGCGGCTCCGCCGCTCCGCGGCGGCGGGGCAAGCCGCCGCCCTGTTTCGATGGCTCTACGCCAACGGCAAAACGCCCGCCCTGCGTAGTGCGGGGCTGAGCGGTCTGGCGCACACCAGCAACGCCGACACCGCAAGCCTGCTGGCAAGGGCGCTGGAGCATCCCAATCCCGCTATCGCCAGCACCGCATATTCGCTGCTGCACGAGGTGAAGCTGCCCGGGCTGGCGGAGGCGCTGGTGCTGCAACTGCAACGGGCACGCGGTGAGCAACGCCTGCGCCTCATTGACCTGTTGGGCTATCAATCCGGCTCTCCCGGTGTGGTGTTGCCCTCTTTGTTGAAAGCATTCAGTGAAAATGACCCCAGAGTGAAAGCCGCAGCTCTTGTGGCGATGGGGCGCCTGCGCCACGCAGACACCGCTTCTGCGCTGATGGTTGCACTGGGGCACGAGAGCGGAGAGGTGCGTCAGGCGGCAATAGAAGCCGTGCCCGGCGTGGCGTTCGCTTTGCAGAAGCAGGGTAAGACCGACGTGGCAACGGTGCTGGCGCGCACCGCTCTGGAAAAGGCTCGAGACCGCGAAAGCGTTATCCGACTGGTGGGTGTGCTGCGCGCGTTAGGGACGGCAATCAGCGCCAAAGAGATCGCGATGCAGCAGGGGATGGTCGTGAACTGGTGGGTGCTGGCTCCTGTGGCAGAGCGCAACCAGTTGCGTGAGCGCGAACTGGTGAACCCCGGAGCACCGATTGACCTGCAAGCAGAGGTGAACGGCGTTCGCTGGCGGCGCATCGAACTGGACGACCCACAGGGCGTGCTGGACCTGTGGCTAATTGCCGGCCCACGCGAGAACACGGGCGGGTACGCATACGCAGAGGTACACAGCGATACGACGCAGACGGTCACCCTCAAAATCGGCAGCGACGACGATGTGACCTGCTGGGTCAACGGTCAAAAAGTGCACGAATTCGTGGGTGACCGTGGTTTAACGATAGACCAGGACACCGCTACCGCCACTCTGCAGCAGGGCTGGAACCGCATCCTGTGCAAGGTGCTGAACGGTAGCGACGGCTGGCAACTGACCCTGCGCATCACCACTCCTGACGGGAAACCCCTTCGGCTGCAGCAGAGGTAGCTATTGACTGCGCAGCAGGATATCACACAGGTGCAGCAGGTCATGTGCTACGCACAGCTGCACCTGTTGGAAAATACTCCACTCGCCGAACTCAGGGTGCACTCCCGTGCGGTCACGCGCTTCGGCAGGCAGGTTGCGAAGGTACTCCAGCGAACGAGTTCGTGCCTCTGTGAAACGTGCTATCCCTTCCCGCACGCTACCTCGCGCGAATCGCCCTTCTGAAAGCGCATCGTGAGGGTCGTAGACGGTCAGTTGAGGGTTTTCTTGCTCGGCGATCAAGCGATACCGCTGGAAGAAAGTCTCTTCTACCTCCGCCAGATGATAAAGCAGCTCTACGGGGGAATAGCGGTCGGCAGAAGGGCGATCTTCCCATCGGTTAGCGGGGATCAACTCGCCCAGCTGCTGCAGAGCGTGAGGCGTTTTCTCCAACGCTTCCAGACACTCTTCCCAAACGTAAGGATGGTGCATTCCTTGCTCCTCCTGTAGAAACGGTGTATTTGCACGACAGAGAGAGTATACCCTGCGACGACCTGATGTGCCGTTCGCAAGGACACGCCCCGCCGCTTCCTGTTCTACCCACCGGTCGCGCGGAGAGCATCAAGCGTGAATCTTCGCTTCCCCGCTTTGGAGGGCGAACCTCCCGGTGAGCCGAACACCATATACCACAACGGCTCGGACGGGGCCTCGCCCTCCAGAAGAATGGGCCGTGACAGACCATGGGGGCGTGCCCTGTGAATCCAGAAACTAGCCTTGCTCCTTGCGCGAACGCTTCAAGAACATACCGAGACCGCCTGCTCCCACGCTGAACAACAACAGGGACGAGGGCTCAGGAACAGCCGATTGTGGAGCGAACACCATATCCTCGAGGAAGTAGCCGGGTCCTGAAAATGAAGCAATCTGCTGCGACACAAAGTTGTTCACTGTATTATCCCAGTAGACGTGATACACTTCGCCCCCGCCGTTCGCCTCACGGGCGATAAACAGGTCGTTTGGTTGCAGGTTGGGAATGTTGTTCAGGTTGGTTAGCTGGAAAATCTTGGAGTTGCCTCCATTATACAACGACACATACAGGGCGAGAGGTGCTCCCGTGCGCGAGTGGAAGATGCGAAACGACCCCGGCGCGCCGTTGATAGGTGAGGTCACCGCTTGAAAAGCGCCGGTTGTCGGGTCTATCGTGAACATGGTGGAAGTGAGTAAGTTTTGTCCGACCAGCACCTTGTTCTGAAAGGTTCCCCAGCGGGGATTGCTACCCAGCACAATGAGCGCCTCCGGCAAGCCCTGTTTGCGATTCCCGTAGCCGTCGGTGTAGCTGAGCGCGGTTGTCCAGACGATATTGCCTGCGCTGTCTACCCTACAAACCTCTCCGCTACCCTCATTGGCGTAGAACAGGTCGTTGTTTGCCACGCCGAACTCATCCCAGCGAACTGTGGTGTAGTTTGTCGGTGTCGCAAGCATGTTGTGCGTGTTCGGTAGCCCCGAGGTAAAGGTGGACACCGTACCGGTGGGGCTAATGGCGAAGATTTTGCCGCTGCCGCCGCTGGGGACAAGGGTCGTACCCTGGCTGTAGCCGTTCCAGTTTGTGGGTAACACAGTCAACAGGGTTTCGTAAAAGGTGGGTCCCGTTGTTTGGGCAAAGTGCGTTAGCGTTTTAGTAGCCAGGTCGATCGTTGCGTACTGCGGAGGGATGGAACCATACAGATACTGGATGACGAAGCGGTTTCGAACCCAGTCGAAATCCATCTTCCTGTTGCCGTTGGTGGTCGTCCAATCGGTGGCGGTCACTCCGAAGTTCGTCGAGACGGTTACCTGTGCGCGAACCAGTCCTGCCATGCAGAGCACTCCTGCGGCTATCGCCAGAAGCCGTCCTGCGGTGCGGATGACCTGTTGTGGGCACAAAGCCCTGTGTCGTAGCGAGCAAGTTGCCATGCGTTTCCTCCTGTACAAAAGGTTTGGTATCCTCTGCTAGCCCGAGGCATTGCCTGATTAGACAGTTTGAAAGGCTAAATTGTTCCATGCGTGCGGGTAGTATATCCCACCGCACGGGAACAGGAAACTCTGTTATGTAGAGAGAACGCAGAAAGAAACGCGGTGAGGAGGACGAGGGAGATGCTGGCATTGTGTCTGCTGCTGGCGGTAGGTACAGCAGGACTACAGGACGAGTGGGTTACCGTACGCCCCCCGGATACCGGCGAGGTTCTGGTGAATCCGGGTATGGGCTGGGTACTGCACTACTACGACAACGTTCCCGAAAACTATGGGTCACGACTGGAGCCTTCGGATACAGTGGATGACTTTCCCGGTCTTTCGGTGGTATATCTGCGCATCCCGTGGTCATATATCGAGCCGGAGGAGGGGCATTTCAATTGGTCGGTGCTGGACACTCCTGCGCAGCGCTGGATAGCCAGAGGCAAGCAGATAGCCCTGCGCATCAGCTGCAGCGAGTCGTGGACACGCTGGGCGACTCCGGAGTGGGTGCAGCGTGCCGGAGCGAAGGGATATGACTTCGAGCCCGGCGTGGGCGTCAAAGAGGGAGGACCTTACTGGGAGCCGGATTATGACGATCCTGTTTTCCTGCAGAAACTGGAAAACTTTCTTGCTGCGCTGGCGAAGCGATATGATGGCAACCCTGAAGTGGCGTTTATCGACGTGGGTTCGCTGGGCGTGTGGGGCGAGGGGCACACCTTTGCCAGCACGCGGCGCCCAATCACACCCGAAACGGTAAAGAAGCATATCGACCTGCACCTGAAGTACTTCAAGCGCACGCTTCTGGCGGCGAACGATGATTTTTCCTTTCACGGCGAGCAGGCGATAGACTATGCGCGAGAGAAAGGGTTGACCCTGCGCGATGACAGTATTCTGGTGCAGGGTGGGGAGAACGCCTACTTCCACGCGGGCATGGCGCAGGCTTTCTGGCGCGATAGGCCGGTGATTCTGGAATGCGAACATTACGGACCATCCAAAGAGCGAGGTAACTGGCAAGACGGCAGCAAGTACCTGCAAGCAGTGGAGGAATACCACGCCAGTTACGTCTCTATCCACTGGTGGCCGCGCGAGTTTCTTCAGGAGAATCGTGAGTTGATAGAGAAGATCAACCGCCGCCTGGGCTATCGTCTGAGGCTGGTGGAAGCCTCGTGGCAGAAGCGGGCAAAACCGGTGGGAAAGTGGGAGCTGCGCTGGCGATGGAGCAATGTCGGCGTGGCGCCATGCTATCGGGGTGGTTATCCGGCAATCACATGGAAGGACGAAAAGGGTGGTATCGTGGCAGTGCTGGTGGATCAAGGATTGAACGTCAAAAACCTGCCTGTTGCACCACCGGATAAAGTGGAGCCTGTGGAGAGCCGGGCAAGCTTTACATTACCTTTCCAGCTGAAACCTGGCGTTTACTCGGTGTACGTCTCTGTCGGTACCCTCACCGGCACGCCGGAAATCGCCCTTCCGTTGCCGGATAGCGATGGGCAAAGGCGTTACCTGTTGGGGCAAGTGATAGTGCTCCCATAATCTGTGCCTTGACCCTGAGCGGTTCTGCGCCTATAATGTACCTGTCAGCGTTCACAGGTAAGGAGAAGAGAGGATGGCTTCGTCTGCACGCGAGATATGGACACAGGGTGTAGACCGCATGAAAGATAAAATCGTGCTGCCCAGCATGTGGGAAGCACTGGACTATGCGGTGCCCATCACCATAGAGAACGGTGAGTTTGTGGTGGGATTGCCCTCGCAACGGTTCAGTCTGTCGGGGCATCTGCGCAACCCGGGGTACCGGCGCACCATCGAGATTATCCTTTCGGAGCTTGCGGGTGAAGAGGTACAGCTGCGCATCATCGAGGGTACTACCCTGGCGGATTGGGAGCGTACCAAGCAACGGGAGGCTCTCGCTGCCGCCAGCCGCGAACAGGAGTACGCCCAGCGACGCAAGCAGGAGGAAATAGAGCAATCGTGGGATAGTCTGTACGAACGCATCGTACGCGCCTACTCGGAACAGCCATACCGGCAGCTACCACAGGGCAAAGCGCTCTACCTGCAGAAGGCACTGCAGATGGTGAGCGAGGCGATGGACGAATTATACCCGAAGAGCGGCGAGGTAGATGACCTCACCGAACGTAACCTCGCCCGCGTGATTGATCGCATCGCCAACAACATCGGCGCGCCGCCTGCTCTGGTAGCGTACGAGCTGTTTCGCTTGCGTAGTTCATGAGAACCACAAACATCATTTGAGGGGAGGCTACACGTGAAACTCTGTCTGAACGCAACGATAGGTGGTTATGGCAATATCCACGAGTTCGTAGCACGGGCGAAGCGTCACGGCTACCAGGCGGTCGAGTTCAATGTGCAGGAGGTTGCAGGCATCGTCCAGCAGCAGGGGGTGAACGCCGCCCGCGCGATATTCGAGGAATCGGGCATCGAGCCGGTGTGTTTTGGCTTGCCGGTGGAGTGGCGTAAAGACCATGAGACGCTGAAAGAGGGCTTGCGCGAACTGCCGCGGTTGGCACGGGTGGCGCAGGCAATCGGTTGTACGCGCACCGCTACCTGGCTACCTCCGAGCATCGACGAGTTTCCCGCCGCGTACTCGGTGCGTATGGCGGAGCGGTTCCGCGAAATCGCACGGGTGCTGGCAGACTTTGACGTGCGGCTCGGACTGGAGTGGGTGGGACCGGCGACTGCCCGTACGGGCAAATACGACTGGATACATACCATGCACCAGTTACTGGACTTCGAGGCGGAAATCGGTGCGCCGAACCTGGGACTGCTGGTG
The DNA here is from genome assembly GCA_938027655.1 of uncultured bacterium. Lineage (GTDB taxonomy): Bacteria > Armatimonadota > HRBIN16 > HRBIN16 > HRBIN16 > HRBIN16. The sequence goes on from CALJAP010000201.1 coordinate 11,047, forward strand.
GACAGCTTCCACTGGTTCTGCATGGAGGGCACGGTGGAGCACCTGGAGCAGTTGACCAACCAGCAGATTGTGCATGTGCATATCAACGACGCGCCCAACAAGCCGCCGAAGGAGCAGATGGACTTTCAGAGGCTGTTGCCGGGTGAGGGCATTATCGACCTTGTGGGTTTCCTGCGCGCGCTGAAGAAGGTGGGCTACGACGGCGGTATCGCCATTGAGGTGTTCAACGAAGACCTGAAAGTGATGGCTCCTGATGACGCGGTTGCCAGGGCAAAGCAGGCGTACGATAGCGTATGGAAGAAGGCTTTTGGGTAGGATGGTGGGCCCGGCAGGACTCGAACCTGCAACCAACCAGTTATGAGCCGGCCGCTCTGCCTTTGAGCTACGGGCCCTCTTGGATACACATATAGTTTACCAGAGGTACAGGGTATCTGCAAGGGCATAGATCGCCAGAGGAAGCGCACGCCCGGCTCCGCCCCGCTGAGAGGATAAGCTACCCGCGCCATGTGGCTTTCTGGATAACGGAGAACCGGTCGGTTACACCGAAATCACGATACAAGCTCTCTGTGAGCGACCCTTTCGGGTAGTTTGTTCTCTCCTGAATACCGATGAGCTCCGTCACCACCAGTAGAAACTCCACAGTGAATTCGCCTACGTCATCTAGACCCCTGAACGGTTCGACGTGTTCGGGTTTGAAAAACTGCAGAACAGGTGGGAAATTGTCCACAGGCTGAATGTGCTCAAACATCTTCAGAATATGGTCTCGTAACCGCATAGTCAAAGATGGGTTGTAAGCGTGTTTGACGTACATTTCGACAATAATGTGTACATGACGCGGCGTACGCTCTCGCTTGCCAGGTTCTTTAAACTTGACAATAAAGTCATAGGGCGATTGTTGTTTTCCGCCCGGATATACCCGAATCTCAACGTTACGAGAAGTAGTGTAGATAACATCATCTTTCTGGCAACGTCTTACAAACCAAATCCGATATGAGCAAAGCACGTAATAATAGACTGTCTCTATGAAATGCCATATTCTTCTCATTGAACTACCTCATAGACCAAGAGATACTGGTGTACGATGCGCAGGTTGTCCTCGATCGGCTCGGCGGACGAGTCATTTGGTGCGGTAATAACGATTTCCTTGATCCACAGGTGGGGGTTTTGTCCGAGTGCGTCCACTACCGCTTTTGCAACAGGCAGCACGTATTTGCCAGCTCGGAAATCCCTTGCCTGTATGACAATGAACTCTCCCGGCTGTGATGTCCGTAGTACGTCCGCAACGAGAACCTGTACTTCCCGCGTATAATCCTCCAGAGTAACCGTTGTGGATCTATTAGGGACATGACCGATAAGGTGACCGCCGTATCTCTGCGCGATGTTGGCACTAGTCAGCCCCTCGAGCTCTTCTGGGGGAAACACCCATACTGTAGTCGTCTCCGGCGAGGCCACGCTTTTCGCAGGAGGCTGTATTCTCACAGCGACTGGAGAAGGTATTACCGCGTTCGCTTCGGGTACCATGCCAGATACCGGCTTCTCGAAGATAGGCAGGTATTCATGTGCCAACAGCAGGAAATTGTGTTTCACACTACGTTCGCACCAGAAGCCTGTGGTTTTGCAATTGTGCTGTCTCTTGATAACCATCTCGCTCAATCGGAAACCAGCACGGAGGAATACCCCTACCGTTTCGAAGCCGATTGGCACTATGTGCTTGCGTTGTCTGGTATCGCCTATCAGCACAGCACACTTACGTCCCGGCTTTAGAACCCTGTAACATTCTGCAGCGACAGCGCCCATCTCGCGCAGGAATTCCGGTACGCTGAGCTGGGACAGGTCGCCATCTATGCTAGACGTGTAGGAGATAATGCTGGCGTAGGGAGGATGAGCGCAGATCAGGTCGACACTGTTGTCTGCGATACCATGCAGGTGGCGTGCGTCTCCCACCGAAACCTCTGGCTCATACACAGCAGATTCTGAAAAGAGGGTGTGCGGCGGACTGAAGCGCAGATTCTCCAATGTCAGTTCCACGCAAGCCGGGTTGATGTCACGGGCGATGCACTTGCGTCCAAGTAGCTTCGCTTCCACTGCGGTTGTGCCTCCCCCTACGAAGGGGTCGAGCACCAGGTCACCGGGTTGGGTGTATCTGAGTATCAGATTTCGGGGAATATAAGGTGACCAGTTGCCGCGGTACCTGCCGTCGTGAGTTGCCCAATTGCCACGCTGCTTGAAGCTCCATACTGTAGTGGTCTCCAGCTGAAAGCTCGGGGGGGCCCAACTCCTTATTCGTTTAGGGCGGGATAGAACAGAAAGATTCATACCGTATGCTTTTGTAACGATGTGTTCCAGCTGCCTAAAAGTGATGCCAAATCGTTCCCCTATTTCGGCATCATTGACGCCTGCTCGTTTTGCATCAAGCACCGCCTGAATGAAAGCCTGCTCGCCATGCTCTGTTCGTATGTGCTCTCCGATGGGCTTGCTCCTTATCGTCCCGCAGATAGGGCACACAACCTTGCTTTTTTCCAGAAGGGGGTTTTTCATCTTCCATCCTTATCAACAAGCGTCCTCTCTGATCGTAACACCACGCAGGGTATTCTGTCAAATCGGACAGGTGATATGGTATAATACCCCTGCAACGCCGTTCGTACAGGCGTTGACTTCGCTCGGAGGAGTGTTCCTGAAAATGGCACAGGCGATGACGGACCTGGAGACGTTGCGTCACAGTACGGCGCATCTGATGGCTCAGGCGGTGTGCGAACTGTTCCCCGGCACCAAACTGGCTATCGGTCCTCCCGTCGAGGACGGCTTCTACTACGATGTAGACCCACCACAGCCCATTACAGGCGATGACTTACCTCGCATCGAGGAGCGTATGCGGGAAATTGCCCAGCGCGACCTGCCCATCGAGCGCATCGAGCTGTCGCGCATCGACGCACTGAAACTGGTGCGAGATCTGGGGCAGGACTACAAAGTGGAAATCATCGAGGAAATCCCCGAAGAGGAGACCATCAGCTTCTACCGGCAAGGCGATTTCATCGACCTCTGTCGGGGACCGCATGTGGAGCGCACCGGACAGATTAAGCACTTCAAGCTGCTATCCATCGCGGGGGCATACTGGCGCGGCGATGCCCGTAACAGGATGCTCACTCGCCTCTACGGCACGGCGTGGTTCACCGAGGAGGAACTGCAGGACTACCTGCGTCGAATGGAAGAGGCGAAGCGTCGTGACCACCGCAAACTGGGCAGGGAGCTAGGAATCTTCCTGATCAGCCCGGAAGTGGGGAGCGGCTTGCCTCTGTGGTTGCCTAAAGGGGCGATTCTACGCGATACGCTGGAGACCTTCCTCAAAAAGGAACAGCTCAAACGCGGATACCTGCCGGTGGTGACACCGCATATCGGCAAGCTCGACCTGTACAAGACCAGCGGGCACTGGTACAAGTATCAGGAGAGCATGTTCCACCCGATTCAGGTGGAGAACGAGGAGTATATGCTCAAGCCGATGAACTGCCCGCACCACATCCAGATTTACAAGTCGGAGACGCGCAGTTACCGCGACCTGCCTCTGCGCCTGGCGGAGTTCGGCACGGTGTATCGCTACGAGCAAAGCGGCGAGCTGGGCGGCTTGACGCGCGTGCGCGGTTTCACTGTGGACGATTCGCACATCTTCGTCGCGCCCGACCAGCTGGAAGACGAGTTCAAGAACGTCGTGGAACTGGTGCTCTACGTGTTCGAGCGGCTGGGGCTGGAGGAGTACCACGCCCGCGTAGGCTTGCGCGACCCCAAGAGCGACAAATATGTCGGAAGCGATGAGGCGTGGGAACAGGCTCAAAGCGCCATCTTACAGGCCGTCGAGCACATGGGCATTCAGTACACCGTTGCCGAGGGGGAAGCGGCGTTCTACGGACCCAAGCTGGACTTCCTCGCCAAGGACTGCCTTGGCAGGATGTGGCAGCTGGGTACGGTGCAGGTGGACTACACTCTGCCCGAACGGTTTGACCTGGAGTACATCGGTGCCGATGGGCAACCGCACCGTCCGGTCATGATACACCGTGCCCCGTTCGGCTCGCTCGAGCGGCTGATCGGTATCCTGATAGAGCATTACGGCGGTGCGTTTCCGCTGTGGCTGGCGCCGGTGCAGGTCATCGTGCTGCCTATCGCCGACCGGCATGTGCCCTACGCCCAGCAGATTCGCCAGCGGCTGGAAGGGGAGGGCTTCCGCGTGGAGGTAGACGCCCGTAACGAGAAGACGGGCTTCAAGGTGCGCGAGGCGGAGCTGCAGAAGATACCCTATATGCTGGTAGTGGGTGACCGCGACATGCAGAACGGCACGGTGTCGGTGCGTAAGCGCAGCGCAGGCGACCAGGGTGCGGTATCGCTAGACGCCTTCGTCGCCCGATTACGCGAGGAGATGGGCGGGAAGGTGTACTGATGAGTGTGGACCAGGAGGCAACCTGCTAAGGTTGCCTCCGCAAGTTTACCAGCAAGTTTTCTGTCAGCCCGTAGCTATTGTAAATAGTAGGCTCTGTGTGGTATCATACCGTTGCGCTTTTCGATACCACTGCGTTTCCTCGACAAGCGCCCCCGTCTTTTTTAACTCTGATGAAAGGGTCTTGAGCAATGGTTCTGAGAAAGAGGTGTTCTACTCGGACTATTTTGGGATAGGCTTGCGCCCCAGCGCGGTGGCGACGGACCTGCATGACATGGAGCAGAATATCCGCATGAATCCCACTACTTCCCGCTCTTTGACATCGAGGTTGCGTCCGATGCTCCTTCTGCGTTGTATACGCCGACCGCCGTTTTGGAGTTCGACGAGATTGGCGGGGCGTCTGGTGTGGCATTGGGAGCCTCGTGGCTACTGGAAGTACAGGGCGCACCCGTTCCCGAACCCGCGACGATGGTGGTTCTTGCGTCTGGGTTGGTTTGCTAGGAGCAGAACACGCCGGAAGGTCTGAAACGCCTCTCCTGAAGCAGGAGAAGAGGGGCAGCTGTTTTCCCGTTACCCTCTCTTTTCCTTCGCCTCAAAATGAGGTTATAATACAGGTGAGGTGATTGCGATGCCTGTAACCCAGACGCGAGGTCCTGTACATTACCCTTGCTCGGACGGAAAACCTATGGCGGAGACTCCTGAACATCTGGAAGCGATGATCTATCTCATCGCCGCTCTGCAAGCGTATTTTGCCCATCGCGAAGATGTGTATGTAGCGGGCAATCAGTTCATGTACTGGATTGAAGGCAACCCCTCCCAGCGCGTGGCGCCGGACGTATACGTGGTGTTTGGAGTGCCGAAGACGCCTCCACGCCCAACATGGAAGGTGTGGGAGGAGGGCAAGGCTCCTGACGTCATCTTCGAATTAACTTCCCGCTCTACGGCGGGCGAGGACCTGGACCGAAAGTACCGGCTCTATCAGCGGTTGGGCGTCAAGGAGTACATTATGATAGATGTGACGCGCGAGTATCTGATCGAGCCGATTCTCCTGCATCGGCTGGTAGGACGTGAGTATCAGCAGGTTCCCAACGAGCGACCGAACGACCGCGAATGGTGGGCGAACAGTGAACAGCTGGGCTTGCGTGTAGTAGTTCGTGCGGAAGATACGGGTTATCTGGTTCGGCTCTGGGACCCGGTGCAGCAGACCTTCCTGCCATCGATCCGCGAAGCGACAGAGGAGTTTATACGGGTGTACGAGCAGCTGGAGCAAGCTCGACAGCGCGAGGCAGAGGCAAGACGCCAGGCGGTGGAGCTTCAGCGTCGTGCCGAAGAGGAGGCGCGTCGTGCGCAGGAGGAAGCGCGTCGTGCCGAAGAGGAGGCGCGTCGTGCGCAGGAGGAGGCGCGTCGTGCCGAAGAGGAGGCGCGCAAACGCGCCGAGCTGGAAGCACGCTTGCGTGAGATGGAAGAAGAGCTGCGCCGGTTGAAGGGTGACGGCAAGAGTAAAAACCCCTGAGATGCTTACCCGTAACCCCCAGCAGGAGAATTGACGCCGGTAGCGAATCAATAACGTCAGCACAAGATAGACGGAAAGGGGAAGGGTGGAACATGGAACTAGTGAAGCCTCGTGTGGTGCCTCCACTGGATGAGTCATTCCGCCCCGCCGTGCTGGCGAACCGCGCCTTTCGCGAAAAGGTAAAAGCCTCCGGTCAGGGCGTGCCGATGGTGATAGGCGTGGAGCGCGCGGACGGCACGCGCTCGGTCTACCACACGGAGGTGTTCGCGCCCGGCTCGGCGGATTTTGAACAGAACCTGCAGTACGTGGAGCGCATTGTCAAGTTCCTCCTCTGGCAGAAAGGCGGATATAGGGTATATCTTGGCGGACCATCCCCAATCGGGGAGCACATCCAGAAGGTATACTCGGCTCAGGGAGAACGAGCGTTTGACTACGACTTCATGGGCGAAACCGTGTACGAACGACCCTTCGAGGTGGTTATCACCGACGCCGACAGGGTTCCTCCAGCCAACGAGATGGCAAAGTCGCTGGGCAGGCATCTGGACGGTTGCCGAATCGGTCTAGACCTCGGCGCCAGCGACCGCAAAGTTTCCGCCGTCATCGAAGGCAAAGATGTGTTCAGCGAAGAGGTCGTCTGGGACCCCCGTCCACAAACCGACCCGAATTATCACTACCACGAGATTATGTCCGCCCTGCATCGGGCAGCGGCGCGGATGCCCCGCGTGGATGCCATCGGCGTGAGCTCAGCGGGCGTGTGGATTAACAACCGCGTGATGGTTGCTTCGCTCTTCCGCGGCGTGCCTCGAGACGTTTTCAACGCAAGGGCGAAAGACATCTTCCTGCGCGTGCAGAAGGAATGGGGAGTGCCTCTGGAGGTCGCCAACGATGGCGAGGTGACCGCGCTGGCAGGCTCGATGAGCCTCGGCGTGAATGCCATCCTCGGTGTGGCAATGGGCTCCAGCGAGGCGGCGGGTTACGTGACGCCGGAAGGCAACATCACCAACTGGCTGAACGAGCTGGCGTTTGCGCCGGTGGATTACGCTCCCGATGCACCCGTCGACGAGTGGTCGGGCGACAGAGGGGTTGGTGCGCTATACTTCTCGCAACAGGCTGTTTTCCGGTTGGCTCCGGTAGCCGGCATCCAGATGGACGAAAGCGTGGGTTTGGCGGAACGGTTAAAGATGTTCCAGGACCTACACGCCAGCGGCGACCCGCGTACCAGACCAGTATACGAGACCATCGGGGTGTATCTGGGCTATGGCATTGCCCACTACGCTGATTTCTATGACCTGCAACATGTGCTGGTGCTGGGGCGCGTGACCTCGGGCGAAGGCGGGCATATCATTCTGGAGAAGGCAAAAGAGGTTCTGCAAGCCGAGTTCCCCGAGCTGGCGGCGCGAGTCAGCGTCAACCTTCCGGACGAGAAGGCACGGCGCGTCGGACAGTCCATTGCGGCGGCGAGCCTGCCCGAAATCAAAAAAGAGGAGAAGGAGGGATAAACTGATGCAATTGAACAATCCTGGCGCGGAGATTTTTGTGCCCGACGGTACGCCGGTGGAGCAGGCGTTAGCACGCACCACCCATCTGGCAGTTGGTGCGCATCAGGACGACCTGGAAATCATGGCGTATCGGGGCATTCTGGAATGCTTCCAACGAGAGGATAAATGGTTCTGTGGGGTCAACGTGACCAATGGCGCGGGTAGCCCCCGCGATGACCTGTACAAAGACTACACGGACGAAATGATGCAGGCGGTGCGCCGCAAGGAGCAGAAAAAGGCGGCAATTGTGGGGGAGTACACCGCCCAGATTTTCCTCGACTACTCCAGCGCGGCAACCAAAGACGGCAAAAACGAGGCGGTGAAGGAAGACCTGAAGAGGGTGTTCCTCGCCACACGTCCGCAGATTGTGTATACGCACAACCTGGCGGACAAACACGATACGCACGTCGCAGTGACCCTGCGCGTGATTGCCGCCCTGCGTGAACTGCCCGACGATGCCAAACCCCAGCAGGTACTGGGCTGTGAGGTGTGGCGCGACCTGGACTGGATGGCGGATAGCGACAAGGTGCCGATGGACGTCTCGGCGCATGAGAACCTGGCGGCATCGTTGCTGGGAGTGTTCGATTCGCAAATCTGCGGTGGCAAGCGGTATGACCTCGCTACAATGGGGCGACGGCGGGCGCACGCCACTTACTTCGAGTCGCACGGCGTGGATGTGTCGCTCAGCCTCATCTACGCGATGGACCTGACTCCGCTCATCCAAGACCCCGCGCTGGATGTGGGGCAATACGTGCAGGGTTTCATTGACCGCTTCGCGCAAGACGTGCAATCACGGATAGCAAAGCTGCGATAATGTCACCCGTTCTCACACAAAGGCACGAAGACACAAGGCGAGGGAGAGAAAAAGTGCAGGCTTTGTGCTCTTTGTGTCTTTGTGTGAGGCAGCGAGGAGGAGGCAATAGATGCACTTATCCGAGTATGAGGGTTACGTTGGCATAGACATCGGTGGACAGTCTATCAAGGTGGGAGCTATCCGTGGCGGCGAGCTGTTGACCCGGGACATCGAGACTCCGCCCGATTACGCCGATGCCCGTGCACAGATGCTGGCTGCGGCGACCGAACTGGTGGGCGGCAAGCCAAAAGGACTGGGTATCGGCACGCCGGGGCCGATAGACTGGCGCACTGGCTTTCTCCACTGGACCCCCAACATACCCTGGAAGAACGTCTCATACCCCGAGCTGGGCGAAGCATTAGGCTGTCCGGTCTACGTGGACAACGATGCCAATGTCGCTGGGCTGGCGGAGGCAGTGCTGGGAGCGGGTAGAGACTACCGTATCGTGGCAGGCTTCACGCTGGGCACAGGCATCGGCTACTTCGTGGTGATGGACGGTCTCATCTATCATGGCAAGCTGGACGTGGAAGGCGGTCACCAGGTGCTAAATCCGGAGGGACCGTTATGCGGTTGTGGCGCGAGGGGTTGTCTGGAGGCGTACGCTTCCGCAACGGCGATAGAGGCTCGCACGGGCAAAGAACCTGAAGATATCGACGACCCGGCGTTCTGGGCGGAGATAGCGGGATACCTCGCTTGGGGTATTGTCAACGTCACCACTCTGGTGTGTCCGGAGGTGTTCGTGCTGGCGGGGGGGATGATTAAGCGGGGCGAGACGTTGTTCGCCCCCCTGCGCGAGAAGCTGGCGCAGATGCTGAAGATTGTGCCACCGCCGCCCGTGAAGCCGGCGGAACTGGGGCATCGTGCAGGCGTATATGGCGCTATCGTGCTGGCAAAGCGGGGGCACAAGGTAGAATGAAGCGGTTTCGCATGAAGAAGCAGAAGATTGTCAAGCCCGACGGCCGCTGGATGTATCTGTACACCTTTGAAGAGGAGACAGAGGCTCAGCACCCGTCAGAGGAAGACGAAGCGAGAGAAACCGAACCGATAAAGAGGGAGTCTGAATAAGAGGAGGCGTAGATATTCCTAAAAGCTCTCTCAAGTTGGCAGGCATGAAGCGTGGAATGACGCTGCCTCAGCAAGTTTTAGGGGGTGAAAAACTGTGTCGAGAGGCCAACGTGCTGAAGAAGGAGTGCTAGGTGTCCTGCCGCGTGATGTCGCCAGGGACGTCAAGAAGGCGATAACGATTCTGCGCAAGCATGGGGCGAAGCGTATTATATTGTATGGTTCGCTTGCACGAGGTGATTACCACGTGGGTTCGGACATCGATATTTGCTTCGAAGGGATCCCGGATAAGGAGTATTTCCGGGCGGTTGCGGAATGTTTAATGGTCATTCCTCGCAGGATAAGTGTGACGGATCTGCAGGATACATACGGCGTTTTTCGTGAGCGCATCAACAAAGAGGGAAAAGTGTTGTATGAACGTGGAACGTCTTCGTGAGGAAATAGAATTTGGACTGAGTAACCTTGACAAGATTCACTCCCGCATTCTGACCTTCAAAGATGCAGACGTGGAGAGGCAGATAATGCAGTCCGCATTCCGACCACCGGATGGTAGTGTGCGACGTTCGGTTACAGTGACCAACCCTTACGGTATTCACGACGGATGTACTTCTCCGCTTCTGCGCAGTTGGTGACCTTCATGCGCCGCGCGTCGTAGTAAATCTTATGTCCGGTACGGAAAGCGACGTTGCCCAGCAGTACCATCTCGGTCAGCTTCGCTGCGTACTCGAAGTCGCTCATCGCCTTGCCGCGCCCTTTGCAGGCGTCTATCCACTCCTGATGGTGTCCTCTAGGAGCGCGGGGGATGGTAGGCTCTGGCGGTCGGTAGTCGGCGAATTTGTCGCGCGGAAGCAGTAGCGGCTCGCCGCCGTGCGGTACCCATGCCCTGCCTTTCTCGCCGATGAACAACGTGCAGTTGGGCTGGATGTCGATCTCCGGTGCGAGCTCCTTCGGTGGAAGCTTGCCGCCGTCGTACCAGTAGAGGGTAACCGGTGGCATTCCTTTGCGAGCGGGGAACTCGTAGCGGATTATGCTCCACTTGGGACCCGTTTCGCGGTGGTGCGGTTCGCCCTCCGCTTCCACGCTAACAGGCGCGCCCAGCTCCAGTGCCCAGAAAGCGGTATCCAGAATGTGGCAGCCCATATCGCCCAGCGCGCCTGTGCCGAAGTCCCACCATCCACGCCAGTTGAAGGGATGGTACGCCGGGTGATAAGGTCGCTCCGGTGCGGGACCCAGCCACAGGTCCCAGTGCAGGGTGCGCGGCACAGGCGGTGCATCGGCGGGGCGGTCGATGCCTTGAGGCCAGATGGGTCGGTCGGTACTGGAATGCACCTCGCGAATGGCACCGATTGCTCCCGACCGAAGGATTTCCACCGACCGGCGCAACCCGTCGCTAGCGTGCCCGTTGTTGCCCATCTGGGTGACCACTTTGTATCGCTTTGCCGCCTCCGCCAGCTTGCGTGCCTCGTAAACGGAATGGGTCAACGGTTTCTCACAGTACACATGTTTGCCCAGTTGCATCGCTGCCATTGCGGCGACGGCGTGCGTGTGGTCAGGCGTGCTGATGACTACGGCGTCGATTTCGCGGTGCCGCTCGTCCAGCATCTGCCGGAAGTCCACATACCTGTAGGCGCGAGGAAACCGCTTTGCCGCCTCGCCCAGCGGGTTTTCGTCTACATCACAAATCGCCACGATGTTCTCGGTGGAGACGCCGTCGATGTTTCCCCAGCCGCGCCCTCCGCACGCGATGATGCCGATGTTCAGCTTCTCGTTCTGGGAGTAGGCGGGACTCCAGCTGTGCGCCACCAGCCAGAGGCTCATTCCATACTGTGCGCTTCTCTTAATGAACTCCCGGCGCGTTGTCTTTTCCATTGTACATCGCCTCCTTACGATGACAGTTTACTCATGATTCGTATCACCGAAGCCGCCGGTGCGGTCAGGCGCAAGCTGTTCCCTTCTATCCGCACCGCTTGCGGTTCGGACGGTTTCACTCGTTCCGGGTTCTCAAAGGTGTTGTGATCGTGGATGTCACCTGCGGCGAGGGAAACCGCCTCTGCTTGCGACACCTGTCCACCCAGTACCTGTACCTCCAGCTCGGTCGGCTGTTCGGGATGCGTGTGGCACAGCGTCACACAAAGGGTGTTCTCGTTCACCGAGGCGGAACCCTCTATCCGCTGCAGGCTAAACGGTTCCTTTTGCAGGTACTGCTGTCGGCAGAAGTCGCGCACCGCACCGCCGTCTGACAGGGTATCCGCCAGCGTCTCGAACCGTACCGCCTGCGCTCGTCTATGCGGTGCATACAACTGCCATACATAGTAGGTAGGGGTTTTGATGCACTTGTCCTCCTGCACGAGCAGTAGCGATTGCAGCACGTTAATCAGCTGGGCGATGTTGCCCATGAAAATCTGGCGACAGTGCCTGTGGAAGATGTCGAGGGTGAGCGCAGCCACCAGTGCATCGCGGATAGTATTCTGCTGGTATAGCCCCGAACCCGGCTTGCCCGGCTCTACCGGATGCCACGCGCCCCACTCATCGATAATCAGGCTTATTTTCTGCTCGGGGTCTAATTCGTCCATCACGGTGCGGTGTCCGGTGAGGATGCCTTCGACCGCTTTCGCTTTGCAGAGCAGCTCCGTCCATTGCTCGGTGGTGTATTCGGTGGCGGTTCCGGCGGTACCGCAATAGTAGTGTGCGGCGAGCGACTGCACCAGGTGGCGTCGGCTCCAGCCCTTGCGGCGCAGGCTGTTCAGGAACTTCCATGTCCAATCCCAATCGTTACCGCTGGCGCCACAGGCGATGGCGTGTACGGGCGTGTCCGAGTAGTTGAACAGGAAGGTGCGGAATCGGCAGAAGAGTTCCGCGTAGTATTCGGGGTGCATGTTGCCACCACAGCCCCAGTTTTCGTTGCCCACGCCCCAGAAGCGCACGCGGAAGGGTTCTTCGGCGCCGTTGGCGCGTCGCTCGTTCGCCAGAGCGGAGTCGCCCCCGAAGTTACAGTACTCCACCCAGTCGCGCAGTTCGGCAGGCGTACCGGAGCCAACGTTGCCGACGATATACGGCTCTGCGCCGATGAGCCGACAGAAGGCGATAAACTCGTGAGTTCCGAATTGGTTGGGTTCGGGCGCCATACCCCAGTGGTAGTTAAGGCGCAGAGGACGCTTTTCGCGCGGTCCGATGCCGTCGCGCCAGTGGTAAGAGTCGGCAAAGCAACCGCCAGGCCAGCGCAGTACCGGTATCTGCAGAGGACGCAGGGCATCCACCACATCCTTGCGGATACCACCGATGTTGGGGATGGGTGAATCTTCCCCGACCCAGATGCCCGGATAGATACACTCGCCCAGATGTTCGGCAAACTCGCCGTGCAGATAGGGGCTGATGGTTCCTATTGGCTCGTTGAGCAACACAATCACCCGTTGCACCGACACGCTCCTCCTTCGAAGTGTGTTCGGGAGATATTTTCGGCGCAGGGTGGGGGATTCCTGTGCTTATGCGGGGAGTTGCTGCGAACCGCTCCCCAGACCCCTCTAGCGGGGCGAAAAATCTTTCACTCCCGCCATGTCTTCTCTCTTTTTGCAATCAAGCAGGCAATTGCCTCGCGCCTATCGAAGATTACCCTAAACAAATGACCGCTCACTGAGGAGGGGGAAGATGGTACTTGAGGAGCAACTTGATGCGGCATGGCAGTCTCTGCGTTACGCCGACAGGGAAACGCGCAGGTGGGTAGAACGGCTGGAGGCGCAGATAGGTTTCGCCAGACAGCTGGCACAAGCCAACCCGTCCAAGCAAGCAGAGTGGGAGGAGTTCATCTTGCGCGCGGCGCAGGGCTTCGTGCAGGCGGTGTCGGAAGGAAAGCCGGTCGCGGATGCGGTGAAGCAGGCGGAGGAGGTTCTCAGCCCCATTGCACCCGTCGCCAAGCAATATACCATCCATTGCGTCGGGCACGCGCATATCGACATGAACTGGATGTGGAACTGGGCGGAGACGGTTGCTACCGCTAACGATACCTTCTCCACGGTGGATAAGCTGATGCGCGAGTTTCCCCAGTTTCGTTTCTCGCAGGACCAGGCGTCCACCTATCAGTTGATGAAAGACTACCTGCCCGAGCTGTGGCAGAAAGTGAAAGAGCATGTACGCTCCGGCAGGTGGGAAGTGACCGCCAGCCAGTGGGTAGAGGGTGACAAAAACATGGCTTCGGGGGAAATCCTGTGTCGTCACCTGCTGTACACTAGGCGGTTCTTTCAGAAGGAGTTCGGGCTACCTGACGACGCGGTGCGTCTGGACTATGAGCCCGACACCTTCGGGCATGCGCACACTGTGCCGGGCATCCTCACCCGGGCGGGCATCCGATACTATTACTTCTGCCGTACCGGCAAGGGTCCGTTCCTGTTCTGGTGGCAGGGAAGGGACGGCTCGCGCGTGCTGGCGTTTGACGACCATCGCGAATGGTATCTGGGACCCATCACCCCCCATATCGCACGGCACGTGGTGGAGTTCGAGCAAGCGACCGGCTTGAAGGACATGTTGTTTGTGTACGGCGTGGGCGACCATGGTGGCGGCCCCACCCGCCGCGACCTGCAGCTGGCGCACGAGATGATGGAATGGCCCGTTTTCCCCAAAATCAAGTTCAGCACCTACCACGAGTTCTTCAGCATCGCCGAACGCGAAGCGAAAGACCTGCCCGTGATAGATAGCGAACTGAACTTTGTCTTTGAGGGCTGTTACTCTTCACAGAGCAACATCAAGTACGCCAACCGGCGCAGCGAGAACACTCTTGTCGAAGCGGAAATCTGCGCTCTGCTGGCAAAAGGGGTTTCTGGACTGGCTTATCCTGCTGAACAACTATACACCGCGTGGCGCCATGCCATGTTCAACCAGTTCCACGACATCCTGCCGGGCTCGGGCGTGCACGCCACCTACGAGTACGCGCAGGGGCTGTTTCAGGAGATTCTGACGCACACTTCCATGATTAAAACGCGCAGCTTGCGTGCCATCGCCGCGAGGGTGAACACAAGGGCAGTATCGCCAGCCGAGGTCCCCCCAACGCAGGCTCACGGCGAGGGGTTGGGCGCAGGACAGGGTGACCTGCCGGCGGACGGCGTGCTCAGTCGATACGGCGCAGGCGGTATCGGTAGCGACCCGTTTGTGGTGTTTAACCCCTCGCCCTGGACGCGCAGCGAAGTGGTTACCACCCGCATCTGGGACCGCGATATCGAAACGCCGTACGTGGCCCTGCGCGACGACAAAGGTAACCTGTTCAAAGCGCAGGTGCTGGGGCGCGGACACTACTGGCAGCATGACTACATCGAGCTGGCTTTTCCCGCGCACGAGGTTCCCCCGCTGGGTTACCGTACTTACAATGTGCACCGCGCAGTGACCGCAGCCGACGGCACAGGCTGCACCAGTGACGGCAAAGGCACTATCGAAAACGAGTTCCTGCGCGTGACGGTAGAACAGCAATCGGGCGCGATAGTGAGCCTGGTGGATAAGCGCGCGGGTGTGGAGCTGGTTCCTCCCGGCGAGCGCATCGGGTTGCTGGAGTATCTTCTGGAAGCGCCTCACGGCATGACCGCGTGGGTGCTGGGGCAAATCAAAGACTATGTGCCTTTTACAGAGGGAGCTACCCTCTCGTTTCCCCACAACGGACCCTACATCGCCAGTGTGCAGGCGCACCACCGATTCAACGATAGCCGATTCACACTGACCATCAGCCTGAGCGCGGGCGTGCCGCGGGTGGAGTTCACTCTGGATGTGGACTGGCTGGAGCGGGGTTCGCCAGAAGTGGGTGTGCCTGCGCTGCGGGTGCAGTTCCCGCTGGCGATAGACGATCCCAAGTGCCGGATGGAATGCCCCAACGGGTGGGTGGAACGCTCCACCGTGGGCTATGCAGAGCCATCGGAGACCTTCAAGCACGTAGGCGGACAGGGTATCGCGATGTATCCGATGGATATGCCGGCGCAGAAGTGGGTAGACCTGTCTGGAGTGCACTCCGAGACGGGCAAACCGGTGGGCGTAGTGCTGGTGAACGACCGCGTGTACGCGCACAGTGTGTGCGGCAGCACGCTGGGCATGACGCTCCTGCGCAGCTCGTACGACCCCGACCCGCTGCCGGAGCTGGGGCATCACACCTTCCGCTTCGCGCTGGTACCTTTTAGCGAGGGGTGGACGCCTGCGCATTCTGCACGCGCCGGCTACGATTTCAACCTGCCCTTCAACGTGGTGAGTACCGATGTGCACGAGGGTGAACTGCCCCCTTCTCAGGCGTTCGCGGAGGTACTGACGCCCAACGTGATGCTGAGCGGTATGAAGAAGGCGGAGGACTCGGACGCGCTGATTCTGCGCCTGTACGAGGTGGAAGGCAAAGCAAGCACGGCGGAAGTGAGGCTGAGCAGCGCGCTGGCGCGACCGAACTCGCTGGCAGTGGAGACGGATATTCTGGAGCAGCCGCTGACGACCAACACCGCCCGCATGAACGGCGATGTGCTGAGCGTGCAGATACCTGCCTTTGGGTTGGTGACGGTAAAGGTAGGGTAGCGGTTCAAGGCTCTTGCCGAATGGTTTCCCTGTGTCATTGCGAGGTATAGCGTTTGGATTGCGTCCGGTGCGCTTCTCCTTCGCAATGGCACAGGGGCGCGGCTCCCGTTGAACCGCAGCTGTTTCGGTGTTTTTTTATAAACCTCGCTTCGATGTGTCACGGCATGCGCGATGATTGTTTGTTCCGTCCTGTTCGCGGCGTAAAGTGCGCGGTAGTCGCCAATCCTCAGGTAAACCCCTTTCCACTCGCCTGTTAACGCTTCAGGAGTAATGGCTTCAACGTTCTCGGCAAGCCAGCGAAGCTTTTCAGCACGCGTCGAGCATTTGCCTCATCCATACGCGCTACGTCGCCCTCAGCTATTGTCAGTTCGGCGACGGTGGCTTTGGGCACGGCAGGTCTCCTCCCTTTACTCCAGATTCCCATCCACTCCGATGCGCGTGGCGTTATGTAGGTAGGGGCGCAGCACTTCGGGTATCCGAACAGTTCCGTCGGGCTGCTGGTAGTTTTCGATGACCGCAATCATCAGGCGGGGCAGGGCGAGACCAGAGCCGTTGAGCGTATGCACATACTCGGGCTTTGCGCCGGGTGCCGGACGGTAGCGGATGTTCGCCCGCCGCGCCTGAAAGTCGCGGAAGTTGGAACAGGAGCTCACCTCCAGCCACTCCTGACAGCCCGCCGCCCAGACCTCGATGTCGTACTTCATCGCGGCAACAAAGCTCAGGTCGCCCGTGCACATCTGTACCCACCGGAAGGGCAGTTTCAGCTGGCGGCACACGTCGGAGGCGTCCTCAATCAGCTGCATCAGCTCCTCGTCGGAGGTGTGCGGTTCCACAAACTTCACCAGCTCCACCTTGTCGAACTGGTGTCCGCGTTTGATACCGCGCACGTCGCGCCCGGCGGACATCTTCTCCCTGCGGAAGCAGGCGGTATACGCCACATAGTAAATCGGCAGCTGCTCCTTCTCTAATATCTCCTCGCGGTGCAAGTTGGTCACGGGCACCTCCGCCGTCGGGATGAGCCAGAAATCTTCCTCCGCGTCGTGGTACAGGTTGTCACCGAACTTGGGCAGGTTGCCTGTGCCGTACAGACACTCCGACTTGACGAGATAGGGCGGATAGACCTCGGTGTAACCGTGCTGGCGGGTATGCAGGTCCAGCATCCACGTGATGAGCGCACGCTGGAGGGCAGCTCCCGCCTGCTTAAGGATATAGAAACGCGAACCGCTTATCTTGATGCCTCGCTCGAAGTCCAGGATGCCCAGTTGTTCGCCCAGCTCCCAGTGCGGTTTAGGAGTGAAGTCGAATCGGGGCAGCTCGCCTTCGGTTTTGACCACCACATTCTCGCTCTCGTCCTTACCGACGGGCACGCTGGGGTGGGGGAGGTTGGGCACTTCCAGCATTCGCGCGTGCAAGGTCTGCTCCACCTCTTCCAGCTCCCTCTCTAGCTGCGTAATCTGTTCGCCCACCTGACGCATTTGGGCGATTCGGGCGTTGCGCTCGTCAGGGTCTTGGATGCGGGGTATCTCTTTGGAGACCGTGTTGCGCTCCGCCCGCAGAGCCTCTACGTGAGAGAGCACCTCTCGGCGGCGCGCGTCCAGCTGCAGTATTTCGTCGATGAGCGCGGGGTCTGCGCCCACCTTCTGCAGACCCTCTTTGACGAAATCGGGTTGTTCGCGGATGAGACGAATGTCCAGCATGAGCCTCACTTCTCCTGATAACAGGGTTTGCGGTAATAGTATATCAGCTCATGCTGGGGTTTGTCAGGACGGGCGGCTGGGGAAGTTCGGCACGAGGCCGATGTCGCCGGGTTGTGCCCTGTTCAATTTGCCTTCAGGGAAGGGCGCACCGCCGTCGTCTATGCTGAATATAGTGTGATGAACCACGAACATCAGCCAGTATATTGACCTATTTTGTAAGAGAAGTTATTATTCTTGTAGAGCAACAGTTGGAGGTGAGGCGATGCAGCTCCAAGGATCATCTATGCTGGCGAGGGCAGCCGCGTTGAAACGTGCTCGAAAATGGAAAAGACCGCCGCATTGGGGAAAGCAGGATTGGGAAGACGAACTCGTCGCTGTCGCAAACTACGCGATGTGTGTCGCCGCTGAGAGCTGGAACGCCAGTTATGGAGTGCCACTGTCCACGTACACTTATCAGTGCGTACTACACGCCTTGTGGCAGCTGTTTCGGAGCGAGTGGAGGCTTGCGAACAAGATATGCGCGGTTGATAACGTTAAAGAACACATTGCTTCGCAACCAGAGAGTGAATGGATCGAGCAGAGCGATGTTCGACAAGCTGTAGCCACTTTGCCCGATAGAGAGCGCACTATCATTGAAATGCTGTTCTACCAGCAGCTAACCGAACGAGAGGCAGCAAGTGAGCTGAACGTAACCGCAGCGTGGGTTCACAAGCAGAAGCAACGAGCGTTGCTTCTGCTGCGCAAAAAGTTGTACGTGGGGGGGACGGCTAGCAAACGGGTGAATGCGTGCATTAATATAAGTGGAATAAAACCTGTGAGAAGGAGGTTTCTCAACGATGTTCTCCCGTACAATAACCTTCGGCAGCACCCTTGCTAGCCTTGTCGTCTTACTGGCGCTCGTGTGCCTTCCAGGCGAGGCCCAACGCGGATGGATAGCGCG